>NZ_JBWPWD010000002.1:0-440000 GCF_056590455.1 Winkia sp. C0117E2
TCCGATCCCGGTAGCTAAGCTTGCCAGCGCTGATGGTACTGCACTTTTTAGTGTGGGAGAGTAAGACGCTGCCACGAATTATTCTTCTGGTTTGGCCCCCAAACCCCCCCGTTTGTTGGTGGTGGGTTTGGGGGCCAAACCCCATCCCTGTTTAACAACCCGAGGGCGTGTCCTGTGTTTTTGGGTGGGGTGTGGTTGTTGGTTTAGTTGGTTGGGGTTGTTGTGTGTCCTTGTTTGAGGGTGCAGGGCAGTAGGGTTGGCCTGGTTGGGGGATGTGTGTTGATTATTTGGGCGAGCATTGTTGCTGCGGTTTGTCCGAGGGCGGTTACTGGGTTAGTGATTGTGGTTAGTTTGGGGTGGTAGTTTTGTCCGGCTTGGGTGTTGTCGTTAGAGACGACAGCCACATCCCCAGGAACACACAAGCCAGCCTCCTTGAAGGCACTGATAGCAGCCATAGCCATAAGGTCTGAGCAAATGTAGAGGCCATCAATAAGGCCGGCCCGAATCATCGGAATAGCGGCCCTAGCAGCTTCAGTCCCTGACGCCGCGGTGAAGTCGCCCTCGAAAGTTGGGAAATCGGAAGCAATGACCTGTCTAAAGCCGTTCAAACGATCCGCTGCCGCAAGCATGTCTAAAGGCCCGGTGATAATTGCGGGGCGGCGAACGCCGCAATCGCGCAAATGGCGCGCCGCTAACTTACCGGCCTGCACGTTGTCTACGTCAACCCAAGAATTACAGGTTGGGTTCGCACTAGGCCTGCCAATGAAGACAACGGGCAAAGGAGCGCCCATCAGAAGATCTAATTGTCCAGGAATCTGGTGATGAGTAGCCACGATGACGCCGTCAACGTGGCCGTCATATAGGAAAGGACGCAACTTCCTGGTGTCATTCTTTCTATCTGCCATAGCAAGGACCAGCTGAGTATCCGTATCGGCAAAAAAACGATTCACCGCTGCCAATACCTCAGAGAAAAACGGGTCCGAAAAAAGCCGGGAATCAGGTTCCGGAATGACAAGGGCGACCATATCCGTTTTGGAAGTAGCAAGAGAACGGGCCGCTTGATTAGGACGGTAACCGAGGGCAGAGATTGCCTCAGTTACCGCCCTAATCTTAGAGCCAGAGACGCCGGCACCACCGCGCACCACCCGCGATGCAGTAGCGCGAGATACGCCCGCTGCACGGGCCACGTCCTCGAGCGTTACGGTGGCTGCCATTATCCCTCCTAACAGAACAAGCTTATCCGGCCTAGTCGGCCTGAGGAATCAGCAGCTGCCTGTCCCTAGCCACCTGAGAAAACCAAAGTGCAGATGCCTTTGGCGTCCTCTGCAGCGTCTTGTAATCGACACGGACAATGCCGAATCGCTTAGTGTAGCCGCACGCCCACTCGAAGTTATCCAGTAAGGACCACACCAGATAGCCAACAAGGTGGGCGCCGTCCTGACATGCTCGCAATGCCTCGCCAAGATGGTCGCGAATGTAGATAAGTCGATCAGCCGAATCGTCCACGAAACCATCGGCATCGGGCTCGTCTTCGTAGGCTGCTCCGTTCTCGGTAATCACAAGATCTGTGTTGCTCTGCTTGGCATATTCCGCATCGAGCCACATAAGCAGCTCGTAGAGGTCGTGCGCCTCCACTTCCCAGCCCATTGCAGTATGCGGCGTATCGCGAGGAACCCCCACAACAGATGCTGATCCCACGTTGGGGGAGCGCCCCAAAATCCCGCGCTCATTGAGAACCGGCTTGCCCGGCTTGTAACCGTCCTGGGGGCCAGCCACGGCACAGCCGTTATAGAAATTGACGCCTAGCACATCAATAGGAGTACTAATTGCCTGTAGATCCCCGTCTTCGATCCAATCGCGAATGTCCGCCTCTAAAGCCATGTCCTGTACGACATCGGCCGGGTATTCCCCCTTGAAAATTGGATCAGCAAAAAGCCGGTTCTGCACCCCATTAATTCTGCGGGCGGCATCCTTGTCAGCTTCCGAAGTAGCATCTGCTGCGTGCGCCCAAGCGAAATTCAAGGTAATGCCCAACCGTAAATCCCACTGCTTTTGCTGGGCAATCTGGCGGATCTCCTTAGCAGCCAATCCATGAGCCAGAAGTAGGTGGTGCGCGGCAGCAACCCCCTCGACCGGGTCATTATGACCGGGAGCGTGCTCGCCGCCGACATATGACAACAACGAGGCACACCAAGGCTCGTTCAGAGTGGTCCAGTACCGAGCTCGATCTCCTAAGGCCGAATAAACTATGCGGGCATACTCGGCGAAAAGATAGGCAGTTTGCCGATTAGCCCACCCGCCGGCATCCTGAAGCTGCTGGGGTAGATCCCAGTGATACAAAGTGACCCACGGGCGGATTCCAGCCGCATTTAACTTGTCCAACAAGGACGCGTAAAAATCTAGCCCCTTCTGATTCACCGAGCGCCCGTCCGGCATGATACGCACCCATGAAATGGAAAAACGGTAGGTAGATAGGCCCAGTTTAGAAATTAGGGCCACGTCCTCGTCTACCCGGTGGTAATGGTCGCAGGCAACATCGATATTGGAGTCGTCCGCGATCCTGCCGGGCTCCCGGCACATCGTGTCCCAAATAGACGCGCCTTTTCCGTCCTCGAAGGCAGCGCCCTCGATCTGAGCGGCAGCAGTGGCTGCTCCAAGGAAAAAGTTTTCTGGTAAAGATACGGTTTTCATCCTTTTACGGCTCCTTGCATTACGCCAGAAACCAGGCGGCGTCCAGCGAAAACGAACAGGATCAGAAGCGGCACGGTAGCAACAACCACACCGGTCATAATCAGCGAATAGTCTTTGAAATAGGAGGCCTGCAGCAGCTGCAAAGCCACCGGCAAAGTGGGGTTCTTAGCGCCCAGCACAATGAATGGCCAGAAGAAATTCGTCCACGATCCCACAAAAGTGAACAGGGCCAGCATCGAGGCAGCCGGAAGCGCAGCGGGCACGGCCACGGTAAGGAAGGTCCGGAACATCGAAGCGCCATCGACTCGAGCAGCCTCAATTAGCTCTGTCGGAAGGGCATCGCGAATGTACTGAGTCATCCAGAACACGCCGAAGGCACTGACCAAGCCCGGCACGATTACTGAAATCAGCTCGCCGGACCATCCCAACTTGTTCATGACCATGAATAGCGGCACCACGCCAAGTTGGGCAGGTACCGCCATAGTTGCGATCACGAAGGTAAGCAGACCGTCACGGCCGCGGAAACGAAGCTTGGAGAACGAATAGCCAGCAAGCATCGAAAAGAACACCACGGAAGCAGAGGTGATCACTGCAACAATGAGTGAGTTCAAGAAAGCTCCCCACAGATCAACTCCCGAATCCATTACGCGCCTTAGATTCTCGAAGAAGTGTCCCTGCGGAATTAGCGAGGGGAGTGGAGAACGCGCAATATCGGGAGCGGTTGAAGAAGCAAGTAGAAAAGCGAAATACAGCGGGTAGGCAGACGCCAGCAGAATGATCACCAGTAGAACATACTTATACCAGCGCGGCCGCTGGTTCGGACCAAACTGGCCTTTTCTAGCCCGCCGCTTGCGGGCTGCTTTCGCCGCCCTCTTGCCGGAGCGCTGCTCGATCATTGCCAAGGAAGGTTCGCTACTCACTTTGTCACCTTCTTAGGAGAATGCGGGGTGGAGGAAGCAATTCGCTTCGTGAGCAAGAAGTTGAGAGCGGCAAACGCAATCACAATTAGGAACAGTAGCCACGCTACTGCGGAGGCCTTGCCGAAGCTCTTCTGTGAGCCCCACCCGAGCTGGTACATGTACATGGTTAAAGTCAGCCACTGTTTATCGGCACCTCCGCCGCCCATCGTGTCGAACATTCTGGGTTCGTCGAAGATTTGCAACCCGCCGATAGTGGACGTGATGATCACGAAGATCAAGGTAGAGCGGAGCTGCGGCACAGTTACTGAGAAGAACTGCCGCACCGGCCCTGCCCCGTCGACAGTGGCCGCCTCATATAGTTCGTGTGGCACCGCCTGCATGGCTGCGAGCAGGATGAGGGCGTTATAGCCCGTCCAGCGGAAGTTGACCATGTTTGCGATTGCTATGTGAGAGGCAAACGTGGATGCGTGCCACCCAACCGGGGCGATTCCTACGTACCCCAGCAGCGTATTTATCATGCCCGACTGGTCCGCAAAGACCTTTGAGAAGATCAGCGATACAGCGACCGGAGCTACTACGTAGGGCAGAAGCACGCCCATTCGCCAGAAAGTTTTGGCCCGAAGATTCGCATCCAGCACCCATGCAATGAACAGTGCGAGGATTACCTGCGGGATTGAGGAAAGAAGGAAGATTGAAAAGGTGTTGCGCAAAGCCGTCCAGAACACCGGATGCTGCAGCACCGACACGTAGTTGTCTACCCCGTTGAAACCTTGATTTCCCCCAATAAGAGGCCACTTATGCAATGAGACCCAGGCAGTGTATAGCAGGGGGAACAAGCCCGTAATAGCAAAAAGTAGGAAGAACGGGCTGATGTAAAGGTAAGGAGAAAGCTTCGTGTCTGCACGCGAAAGGCGGTTGCGCAGTTTGGAATTGGCAGACATAAAAGGCTCCTAGTGCCCCTAGGCGCTAGGCCTAGGGGCGATTGGTTTTTTACTGTTGCAGATCGAGCTGCTTGTATTCGGTAATTGCCTTCTTCCAGGAGCCATCCGGGTTGTCCGTCTTGTCTACGTCAACGCGGTTTAGCGCATCGGTTACAAGGGAGGTGATGGGGAAGAAGTTCGGTCCCTTATAAGGCTGAACATCGATCTTCTTGGACATCTCCGAGTAGATCTTGCCCACCGGAGCGTTGTTGAAGAACTTGTTGGTGTAGCCGGTTAGCTCGGGAGACTCGAGAGCCTTCACCTGAGAGGGGAAGTTGCCCTTAGTCTTGAAAGCCTTGATTTGCTGTTCGGGAGCAGTCAGCCATTCAGCTAGTTCCTTTGCTTCCTTCACATGCTTGCCCTGGGTAGGTACGGTCAGGTAAGAGCCGCCCCAGTTGCCGCCACCGCCGGGGAATACTGGAGCCACATCCCAGCCCTTTACGCCCGCAGCATTGCCCTCGACAACGCCTAGCATCCACGGTGGGCAAAGCATCGTGGCGAAGCCATCCTTCTGGAAGGAGTTAGTCCAGTCCTCGGACCACTGCGCCATGTGTGCCGACAGCTTATTGTCTACAGACTCGGTAACCAGCTTGTCGTAAATAGCCTTGATCTGCTTGTTGTTCTGCAGATCAATAACCGTGTTGTCCTTCTTCTCGAAAGGTTCTTCGACCTGGTTGATCATTCCTTGATAGGTGCCTACCGCGCCGTCGTACCACGGAATGTTAGTGGCGTCGACAAACTTCTTGCCGACCTTGAAGTAGTTATCCCAGCCACCTTCCAGTAGCTTTGCCACCTCGTTTCTGTCCGTGGGCAGCCCCGCCTTCTTGAATAGATCGGCGCGATAGCAGATAGCCTCTGGGCCCGCATCGGTGCCGGCACCTAGTAGCTTGCCATCGGCAGTGGTGGCTGCCTTAGCCTTCCAATCGAGCCACCGATCTTTGGTGGTGTCTGACTTTAGATCGGTTAGCTGTTCTGGGTACTGCATCAGTTCTGGCCACCAGTCGACCTCAACTGCTTCGATGTCAGACAATCCAGAGCCGGCAGCTAGTCGAGTCATCATGTTGTCATGAGCCTCGTTCGAGGTTGCTGCCTTCTTCTCTACGACCTTGATGTTGGGGTGAGACTTCGAGTATTCAGATAGCAGGTTGTTGTAACCAAACTCGTTGAAAGTGGCCACCGTTAGGGTGATCTTTCCGTCCGCGGATTCTTTCGAATCCTCCGAACCTGACGAACAAGCCGCCAACGACAAGGCGCCTAGTCCTATCAAGGCGCCAACTTGCAAGACTCTTCTGTTCATAACAGCTACTCCTTTGTGCTGAAGACCGCCTCATTGCGGGAAAACACCTATATGAGAGCGCTCTCAATCGAAACTACAGAAAACTTGAGAGCGCTCTCAAATGGGATATATGCATCATTGCACAAAAAGTGTGCGGGCGGAAGAGAAATGGGAAAGAAAAATTAGAATTTGTTAAATCCAGGACTGCAGCCACATGCGCCACTGCCAGTGGGAATGCGGAATTAGCGCTCCCGTTGCGAGCGGCAGGAAGAAAAGAGCCGACAAGCTGATGTAGGCCACGAACATTGCTGCCGTTACCCTAGCGCAAACCGACAGTGTGGCCTGCCCGGGGAAGCTCTTCCAAAGTGCGCCCAAGAAAGCGGCCACCGTAAGCGCAATAAAAGGCACTAGCACTACCGTGTAGAACATGAATATTGTGCGATCCCAATACAGGAACCAGGGGACCCACGTTGTCAGGTAGCCAACGGCTAAAATTGCATACTTGAATTGGCGGTACCGCAAGCTTGCGTAGACGAGCCAAAGAAGAGCAATGATGCCAATCCACCACAGCAGCGGATTGCCTAGAGCGAGGACCGCGCGCACCAAATAGTCGCCCTCGCCGCCGTATGGTTTTTGATAGGCGAAGGAAGTGGGGCGCAAGTCGAAAATCCACTGCAGGGCATTGGCCTGGTAAGTGTGGTCTTTGGTAAGGCCGACGTGGAATTCATAAACTTCGCGCTGGTAGGACAGCCAGTTGGCAAAGTGGTTGCCCGGTGATTTTGCGCTCCATCCTTTGTGCCCAAAAAACCAGTTTCCCCACGTCAGCAGGTAGGTTCCCAGCGCTACCGGGACTAGCTGAAAGAAGGCGGGAATTCCGCCGCAGCAAATAGCGCCAAATAGAGCCCTCACCCGGCGGCGGTTCCGCCACCTGGCGGCTAGTTCGTAGCCGAAAACTGTGAGCCCCAGGCCTGCCAGCACCCACACTCCGGACCATTTGACTGCGCAAGCCGCCCCGGCCAACACTCCGGCGCATAGTAGATAGGGGCGGAAGAAGACTCCCGCAAAAGGACTACTTGCGGACAGCCGCCCTCGAATATGTTGGTAGTCAAGAATTATAAACAGGAAAGCGGCAAGCACAAACACCGCCAAGAACACGTCCAGCAGGGAAGTGCGGGAAAGAGTCACTGCTATCCCGTCAAAGGCGACGAAGCTTCCGGCTAGTGCTGTGATGGGCACAGACTTAAATAGGCGCGACGCAATAACGCAGGTTAGCGCCACCAAGATGGTGCCGAAGAGGGCGGCCATGAACCGCCATCCAAAGGCGCTGTCCCAGCCGAACAGCTTTGGGCCTAAGGCTATGAGGTATTTGCCCAACGGGGGGTGCACCACAAATTGGGGATCGGTAGAAAGAGCCGAGAAATCCCCGGCATTGAACAGCGCGTCCTTGTCCTTAGTCCACTTCGCTTCGTAGCCAAGATGGGCGAGGGCGTAGGCGTCCTTCACGTAGTAGGTCTCGTCAAATATGAGTATTTTGATAACTCCGAGCCGGGCAAAGCGCACAATAGCGGCTACGAGCGTGCACAGTAAGGTGCAAATGATCTGCCATTTTTGGTTTGAGAGTGGGCGCTTCACCCCACCAGTGTACTTAATAAGGGTCTGTGGGCACGGGACGAAAAATTGCAGATTTCGTGAGACTCTTAACCCGTGAGTGAAGAAACCGTTCAAGTACCAGGATCGATTTTGTTGGCGGGCACGCCCATCGGCGATGCGAAAGATGCCCCTCCCAGGCTGGCTTCAGCTCTAGCCCAAGCAGACATTGTCGCGGCCGAGGATACCAGGCGGGCACTAAATCTAGCGTCTCGTCTGAACACCCGCATCAATGGCAACATCATCTCCTTCCATGAACATAATGAACGGGATCGGGTCAACAGATTGCTTGAAGCCGCAGCCGATGGGGAACGAGTAGTGGTGGTAAGCGATGCGGGGATGCCAACCGTATCTGACCCCGGCTACCGTCTGGTGGCAGAAGCCGCCAAAGCTGGAGTGCCGATCTCGGTGCTGCCCGGCCCTTCGGCAGTGCTTACCGCCCTGGCTATTTCTGGGCTTCCCTCGGATCGTTTCTGCTTCGAAGGGTTCCTGCCGCGCAAGGCTGGCGCTCAAGCGAATCGACTAGGGGATTTGGCCGACGAAGCTCGCACCATGATTTTCTTCGAGTCCCCCAGGCGGGTGCACGACACCCTGGCAGCAATGGCGAGCGCCTTTGGCGGTGAGCGCGAAGGGGTCATCTGTCGCGAACTCACCAAGACTCACGAAGAAGTCGTCCGCGGCACCTTGAGTCAGCTGGTCGATTTCACTGAAAAAGACATGCTAGGCGAGATTACCCTGGTGGTTGCCGGCGCTCCCAAGCGGAAAACGGACACGGCTTCGCTAGCGCGCGAAGTCATGGAATTGGTCGAAGAGGGCGTGAAACTGAAAGCTGCTGCCAAACACGTCGCGAAAAAGCACGACGTGTCCAAGAATGACCTCTATGAAGCAGCCATTGAGCTAAAGAATCAGGCTAAAAAGAAGAAGAAGTAAGTTCCACTCCGGCTTCTTTTAGTTCCTCGCGAGCCTTCTGGCCAAGTTCGGCGGAGACCGGCTTAGTCAGATCCGTAAACACCGTGGTGCGCAGGCCGGCTTTTACCGCATCTAACGCAGTGTCCTTGACGCAGTGGGATTCGGCAAGGCCTACCACATCAACTGCGTCGATGCCGGCCTCCCGCAAAATGTCGCCCAGGAGGCGCCCATCTGCGTCTTCGCCCTCGAATCCGGAATAGGCCGCAGCGTAAGCGCCCTTCTTGACGGCAGCGTCCGCGTGCAAATCGGCTAACGCGGGATGTAGCTCGGCGTTGGCCGTTCCAGCTACCCCGTGCGGTGGCCAAGAATCCACAAAATCGGGGTTTTCCGAAAAATGGTCACCTGGTGAGATGTGCCAATCCTGGGTGGTGCAGATGAGGGCGTAGTCCTGGCGGTGGGCGCGCACAAAGTCAGCAACGTCTTCGGCTACCTTATTACCGCCGGTGACAGGCAATTCACCGCCTTCGCAAAAAGTGGGCTGGACGTCTACTACCAAAAGGGCCTTTGGCATTATTACCCCTAAGAACGTTGCGAATAATTGCCGATATCATACACCAGGAAATGTGCGGTGAAACTGATCCGAAAAACCTACTAGTATTGGACGTATGAGTCGAGTACTATCTTCTGTTGCCTGGCCCTACGCTAACGGGCCCCGTCATATTGGACACGTCGCAGGTTTTGGCGTCCCCTCGGACGTCTTTAGCCGCTACATGCGAATGGCAGGCCACGATGTACTCATGGTTTCCGGTACGGACGAACATGGCACTCCGATTCTGGTTGCTGCAGATGCCGAGGGCATAAGCGCCAGGGAGCTGGCCGACCGAAACAATCGCCTAATCGTGCAGGATCTTACTGCTTTGGGCTTGTCTTACGACCTGTTCACCCGCACCACCACGGGCAACCACTACAAGGTGGTTCAGTCTATGTTCGAAACTGTACGCGACAACGGGTACATGATCGAGCAGTCCATGGGTGCAGCGATCAGCCCCTCTACAGGGCGTACCCTGCCTGACCGCTACATCGAGGGTACCTGCCCGCTTTGCGGGTACGAGGGCGCTCGCGGCGACCAGTGCGATAACTGCGGAAAGCAGCTTGATCCTACCGATCTGATCAAGCCGCGTTCCAAGATCAATGGGGAGACTCCCGAGTTTGTCGAGACAACCCACTACTTCCTGGATTTGCCCGCGTTAGCGAAGGCGCTGGGCGAGTGGCTAGACGAGCGCGAGGAATCCGATACCTGGCGTCCGAATGTGATTCGTTTTAGCCAGAACCTACTTGGCGAGATCAAGCCGCGCGCAATGACTCGCGACATCGACTGGGGTATCCCGGTACCGGGCTGGGAAGACCAGCCGAACAAGCGTTTGTACGTGTGGTTCGACGCCGTAGTCGGCTACCTGTCGGCTTCCATCGAATGGGCTCGCCGCAATGGTGACCCAGAGGCATGGCGCAAGTGGTGGAACGATCCAGAGGCCCTTTCCTACTACTTCATGGGTAAGGACAACATTGTCTTCCACTCTCAGATTTGGCCGGCGGAGTTGCTGGGCTACAACGGCAAGGGAGACAAGGGCGGTGAGCCCGGCGACCTAGGGCAGCTGAATCTGCCAACCGAGGTGGTTTCTTCCGAGTTCCTGACTATGGAAGGGAAGAAATTTGCTTCTTCTAGGGGCATCGTCATTTACGTGCGTGACATGCTAGAGAGGTATCAGGCGGACGCGTTGCGTTACTTCATTTCCGCAGCTGGCCCCGAGACTCACGACGCAGACTTCACCTGGCAGGAATTCGTCCGTCGCACTAATGGCGAACTGGTGGCCGGGTGGGGCAACTTGGTGAACCGCACCGCTTCCATGATTCACAAGCGCTTCGGGCAGATCCCGCAGCCGGATGAGCTAAAAGAGATCGACCAGAAACTGCTCGACGCGGTTCAGGAAGGCTTCGATACCGTTGGTAAGCTCATCCGCACCCACAGGCAGAAAGCCGCGCTTTCTGAGGCGATGCGTCTGGTTGGCGAGGCTAACCGCTACGTGGCAGAAACGCAGCCTTTCAAGCTGAAGGCCGAAGAGGAACTGCCGCGACTGGGCACGATCTTATGGACTCTGGCGCAGGTTGTCTCTGACCTGAATCTGCTGCTGTCGCCCTTCCTGCCATTTTCTGCCAACGCCATCGACAAGGTTATGGGCGGAGAAGGGAAGGTGGCTCCGATGCCGCACATTGAAGAGGTCGAAGACCTAGATGTGAAGGCCGAGGACGGTTCTGCACGTGTGTACCCGATCATTACTGGTGACTACACGTCGGCCCCGAAGTGGGAACGACACGCTGTCACTGTGGGTACGCCCATTGCGAAGCCGAAGCCCGTATTCCAGAAGCTTGACGAGGACGTAGTCCAGGAAGAGCTGGATCGCTACAGCAACTTGGGCAAGTAACAATCGAATAAAAATAAGGGTGCCGGCGGAGAAATCCGTCGGCACCCTTATACCCTCTGTTCTTCTGCGTGGGTGCCTCTGGTGAGGCAAGAAGAACTGGTAGTGCCCCGGCCCTATTGAGACCGGGGCACTAGCTTATCTATGACTTAGAAGATGCCCTTGGCGGCTCCACCAGTGTCAAGAGTGGTGTGCGAACGAGAATCAATGTTCTGGTCGTTTTCCTTGGACTTGTCACTGTCCAGGCGGGAAACCTGGGTGATGGTGATGTAGTTCTTCAGGCGGCCTTCCTGGGTGTCGCCGTCACCGAAGGACAACCAGCCGACGAGCTGATCTTCGCCGACGTTGACCGGGTTGGACAGGGTCAGCTCGAAGGAACGAGTCGAGGTCTTGGTGTTGAAGCCAAGGTCGCGAATGTAGGCGCCGTTGAGGTTGCCGGTGGTGATCAGACGATCAACGCCGCGCGGGCCCTGAGCGGTCTTGACATCGATGCGGAAACGAATGGCCGGGAATTCGCCATAGTAGCGCTGCGAGCCAACGTTCTTGATGTGGATGCCAACCGAGCCAGCAAAGCCAGCGGCCTTCATGCCGGACACGGTCATGGAAGCGGTCAGATCCTTTTCGTGGGTGACGGCAGCGTTAGCTGAAGAGATGCCGAACCCAGCAATGCCAGTGGCAAGTGCGAAGGTTGCTGCAGCAGCACGAGTAAAACGCTTCATTTTGTTACTTCCTTCTACTTTCTAGGCTCAGTAAGAGTCTGCCGGGTTGTTGTACAGCTTCATCTGAACTTCGTTCTTGATCGGAACGAAGGCCCGCCATGCGGTCGGAGTAGACCAGGTGCCGTTCGGCTTGCAGTACTGCTGGGTGCCAGTCATAGAGATGGAACGGAACCCGTAGGTGGCCTCGCCGGTGTAACCAGCGGGAACGTCGTAGGGGCCAATGTCCTGGCCAGTCTGCCAGGACAGGGAGTAGGAGGCAGAGCCGCCGATTTCCTTGGCTAGGGTGTAGGCGATGCCAGCATTGGCGTTGCCGTCCTTGCCGACCTTGCCGGAGCCGCCTAGGTTGATGTTCAGAGTTTCGCTCTGCGAGCCGTTGACCGAGATAGAGATGGACTGCGACTTGGACAGCGACTGCTTTAGTGGGATGGTGTTCTTCGACTTGTTAGTGGTCGAAATGGTGCCAACCGGCAGGAAGTTGTCGGTCACCTTGTAGACCACGGTGCGGTGATCTTCCCAGGCGTTGCAGATCGGGTGAGGATTCAGGATGTTCGCCTTGATGTGATCGCTGCCGTGCGAAGTGTGCACGATGGGCAGGTTCGCGTTGGTCTTCGGAGTCTCTGGGTAAGTATTGGTAATAGTGTCCGCCATTGCGGGAGCTGCGACTACCGAGAGCAGTAGTGCGCTGCCACCGAGGGCGCCAGCTACGCGGGTGAGCTTCATAATCATTCCTTTGAAACTGGTTAGATGGGCTGAGCGGTTGCTCTGTTTCAAACATTAGGGCTTAAAAGCCCAGGTCGCCAGCGGTTTTAGATTAGAAATTCTTAAGGTAACTTACGTTTTGATGCTGAATTAATCTTCGCTAGTCCGAATCCGCTGAATATAGGCTTACCGGGTGGGAAGTGTTAAAAATAAGATTAACAAAATATAATCGAAGTGGCGGAAAGTACATTGAGTCGGGGCGTGGCAACTTTGTGGAGAGTGAACGTGCACTCCGGAGTCGGGAGAGCGAACGTACGCCAAGATTTGGGTTAAAAAGTTGTGGGGCGCATGCGCGCCCCACAACTCTTTCATCTACACCAGGTCAGAAAGACTAGAAGATTCCGGCGGACTTTCCGCCAGTGTCAAGGGTGGTGTGCGAACGCGAATCAACGTTCTGATCATTCCCCTTGGAGTTGTCCCCGTCTAGGCGGGAAACCTGGGTAACGGTGATGTAGTTCTTCAGGCGGCCTTCCTGGGTGTCGCCGTCACCGAAGGAGAACCAGCCGATTAGCTGGTCTTCGCCGACGTTGACCGGGTTGGACAGGGTGATCTCGAAAGTGCGGGTCGAGGTCTTGGCGTCGAAGCCAAGGTCGCGAGTGTAAGCGCCCTCGAGATTGCCGGTGGTGATCAGACGATCAACGCCGCGCGGGCCCTGAGCAGTCTTCACCTTGACGTGGAAACGGATGGCCGGGAACTCGCCGTAGTAGCGCTGCGAGCCAACGTTCTTCACGTGGACGGCTACCGAGCCGGCGAAGCCCGGGGACTTCATGCCGGAAACGGTGTAGCTGGGGGCGAGGTCTAGCTCGGCCTTAGGAGAGTCGGCTGCTAGAGCCGAACCACCAAAGGCAGCGATGCCGGTGGAAAATGCAAAGGCAGCAGCGGCTGCACGAGTGATGTGCTTCTTTAGCATTAGTTATCTCCGTATCAGTAGGAATCGGCCGGGTTGTCGTACAGCTTCATCTGGACTTCGTTCTTGATCGGAACGAAGGCGCGCCATGCGGTCGGGGTAGACCAGGTGCCGTTCGGCTTGCAGTACTGCTGGGTGCCGGTCATCGCGATGGTGCGGAAGCCGTAGGTGGCCTCGCCGGTGTGTCCTGCGGGTACGTCGTAGGGGCCAATTTCCTGGCCGGTTTCCCAAGTGAGGGAGTAGGAGGCTTCTCCGCCGATCTTCTTGGCTAGGGTGTAGGCGATGCCAGCTTCGGCGTTGCCATCCTTGCCGACCTTGCCGGAGCCGCCCAGGTTGACGCTCAGGGTTTCGCTCTGCGAACCGTTGACCGAAATGGAGATGGTCTGCGACTTGGACAGCGACTGCGATAGCGGGATGGTGTTCTTCGACTTGTTAGTGGTCGAAATGGTTCCCACCGGGGCGAAGTTGTCGGTCACCTTGTAAACCACGGTGCGGTGATCTTCCCAGGCGTTGCAGATCGGGCGAGGATTCAGAATGTTCGCCTTGATGTGATCGCTGCCGTGCGAAGTGTGAATGATCGGGAGATTGGCGTTGTTGGCCGGAGTCTCTGGGTAGGTGTCGGTATCGGTAGCCGCTAGCGCCGGGGCTGCTGCCATCGTGGCGAGCAGTGCGCCGCTACCGAAAGTAGCTGCAATCTTGCTAGTCAACTTCATGAGCGGTCCTCATTTCTTGTGTCACTCAGAGCCGGTTAGCTCCTAAATCCGACCATAGGGAAAGGAGTGGCTCTTGGCTAGTCAAAATCGCTTCGAAGAAACTCACGCAACCGCCTTTTACCTCGTCTTTTAATGTTCGCAAAGGCGGCCCCACCGGCATTGAAGAGGGCGATCGAAGTAGGCAGATTAGCGTTTCCCTAGAAATTTCGAATCTGGACTTTAATGTTTATTTGTGTTTAGACTTAAAATTTTCCGCCTTGTCGTTTTTGCGTAGCAGCGTCGCTAGAGCTGAGAGTACTAGCCCTAGGCCCACCGTTGTTAGTAGGAATATCCACACGGAAGTGGCGCTCAGGTGAACGCCGGCGCCTATCAGGATCGCCAATACTGCCGCGGAAAGCGCCAATACGTACCAAGCGATTGCTGCGCCGGAAACTTTGGGCACCAGCTGTACTGGGGGAATCCGGGGAATCGCCGTCTGCGGCGCTGGTGCAGGTTGACGCGGCAGCGGTGCCGTTGGGGGCACTTCTTCCGAGGGCGTGGGCCCACCTAGCTGGCGCCAGTCAGTCTGGGGAAGTTCCTGGGTTGGCTCGTTGGGGATCGGGGTGCTCATTTGATTTTCCCTTCTACTATGGTGAGGCGACCGCCTTTGACTCTAAGGTCGTAGGTGTTTGTGGCCCGTTCTTCTGCACTCCCACGTTGCAGTAGGAAGGTTTTTGTCTGTTGCGGTTGGAAAGAGCGAATTTCGTACTTTCCCGGTGCTAATTGCAGATTGGAATCCGCAAGAGCGGAACTGATTAGGGGTAGTCGCGTGGTATCAAATGACAGTGAGACAGTGGGCTTTGGCATAGTTGACTCCCACGAGGAAGGCAACGCGGTGTAAATTGAGCGTCCCTGATCGACTGTGATTCGTACTGTGCCCTTCCAATTTAGCGGCAGTAAGACGGTCGCGTCGGAGGCATAGGAGTGAGACTGGATCTTCCCCTTTTCCTCATAATTTAGGTCGGTGACCGTTTCGGCCCGCAACTGGAAAGCTGTGTCAGTCAGCATCTTGGTGGCATCTTGCACGGGAGTGTCTGCCAGCGGTTTTGGCGCCGCCCACACTCCGATGATCATGGGGGAGCCAAATATTAGTGCCAGGGTGGCGACTGCTCCTGGGAGGCCACTTTTCCTTCCGAAGATATTTGCCACCAACGCAACCGCTGCCGCAATGGCCATAGCAATGCCGAAAGCTGCCAGGAGCTTAGAGGCGGTAAGTGGAGCCGTGAAGGCGACGTAGAGCGCTGCGGCAAACAGGGCAACAGCTACCGAGAGGAGCTGTACTACGGCATTGAGAGCTGGTTTTTTCTTCCTGGGAGGTAGAGGTTTGCTGGGCACCTGCGCCATTTGGGAGGCAGGTGTTGGCGAGGCGGGGGCCGGCGTGCTGTTCTGCTTTGGCACCTGGGTCTGCTTGGGAGTTTGGGTGGCTTTATATATGAGTAGCGCCAGCAGGGCAGCGCCGAGGAGCGCTCCCCACGCACTTGCTACTGAATAGTTGGTATCTACCCCAGCCATAATTGCCAGCACGATGAACAGTATTGCCCCGAAGAAGCCGGCCGAGGGCGAGGAAAAGCGGTCCAGGTGGGAAGTGTAAGTCTCGTCTGGAATCAGTAGCCACGCGAAACCGTAGGCGGCCAGGGTACCTGGAAGGAAGAGGATCGCAAAGACAACGGTGAGCACGCGAACTAGGTTGATGTCGTATCCGGTGACAGTCGTGACTGCCTGGCACACTCCTCCTAGGGTTCCCGAGGAACGAATCCAGCCTGCCTCGGCTAATTTGGTGGACAGCTTTTTCTTTTCAGTAGCCATGAATAAATCACATCACTGCGGTGGGGCAAATACTATTAGGGGTTCCCCTGATTTGGCCCTGATATTTCCGCTAATTTCTGTAAAAGCTGAAGAGGGCGTGCAATCATCTAAGCCATGAGAGTGCCACTGCGAAGGATAAGTACCCCTGTAGCCCGCCAGACCGGGGCTCCCAAACCCTGGGTGGCCGGGATTTGCTCAGGGTTGTCTTTGCACACTGCAATAGACGTGAGGTTGCTGCGAGTAATTATCGCGGCTGTCTCACTAGCCGGGCTAGGGTTGCTGATCTACCTTTGGCTGTGGATCGCCGTGCCCTCGGAAAACCCGTACACTACCGGTGAATCACTGCGACGTAAAGAAAGTGGCGCGTTGGCGCGCACGCTGGCGGAAAAGCAAGTAGAACAGGCAGACGAAACAGCGCCTCGGCGTTTCTTGATTGGGGCCGGCATCCTAGTGCTGGTCGCGGCTGCCGCTCTGGCTCTGGGGCTCACGCACGTTCGCTCCTTACCGTCTTGGAGCTGGTCAGTGCTTTTGATAGGGACTGGAGCACTGCTTATCTGGACCCGCAAAGATTTAGGCGAATCGACCGCTAGAAGGACCTACTTGGCCATTGGCGCGGGAATCGTACTGGTCGCCATTGGGATGGTGCACCTAGTAGGAAGGGGCACATACACCAACCTCTTCGACTCCGCTCTGGTCTCCTGCGCCGTATTGGTGGGGGTGGGAGCCGTCCTCGCCCCCGTATGGGTGCGCCTAACTCGCGAGCTAGGGGCGAGCCGCGCCGAACAGATCCGCGAGGCAACGCGCGCTGACATTGCCGCCCATCTGCACGATTCCGTGCTGCAGACCCTGGCTCTAATTCGGGCGAGGGCGGAGGAACCGGCCTCGGTGCGAACACTTGCGCGCCGCCAAGAACGCGAGCTGCGCACGTGGCTATACGAGGGCGAGGGCTCCCAATATGATTCTCTGGTGGCCTTGGTGGGCGCAAAGATAGCGCAGGTAGAAGACCGCTACGGCGTGCCCATTGAATACGTGCACGTGGCGGATATGGCCCCGGGAGTGATGACGCACAACGCCGGAGCAATAGTCCAGGAAGCGTGCCAAAACGCCGCCGTTCACGGAAAGCCACCCATCTCCGTGTACATGGAATGCTCTGGTTCCCAGGTAGAGGTTTGGGTCAAAGATCGCGGTGCCGGTTTCGATGTGGAAAAGATCCCGCAGGACCGGCACGGGGTTCGCGATTCTATACTGGGAAGAGCAAAGAGGCTCGGCGGGAAAGCCACCATCACTTCCGGTAGTGCCGGCACCGAAATCTACCTGTTCTTGGAGGACGAATGATCACCGTAGTAATCGTCGACGACCATGCGCTCGTGCGGGCAGGGGTGCGGTCGGAACTGTCAGCCTTTCCCGAGCGCGTCGAGGTAGTAGGGGAGGCGGCTGATGTCGAGAGCGCCCTCGAGGTAGTGACGCTCACCAGCCCAGATGTGGTGTTGCTCGACGTGCATCTACCCGGAGGACGAGGCGGCGGCGGGGCCGAAGTGGCCTCCCAAATCTCGACGGTAACCAAGTGCTTAGCGCTTTCCGTATCGGACGCCGCCACGGACGTGGTGAGCGTTATTCGTGCCGGCGCTCGCGGTTACGTAACCAAATCCATTGAAGCAGCAGAGCTAGTCGATGCCATAGAACGGGTGGCCGGTGGAGACGCGGCCTTCTCGCCGCGTTTGGCGGGATTCGTCCTCGACGCATTTGGCACCCAACAGGTGGCTGGCACCGACGAAGAACTGGACCGGCTTAGCGCCCGGGAGCTGGAAGTGATGCGGCTCATCGCTCGCGGTTATACCTACAAGGAAGTGGCGGCAAAGCTGTTCATTTCAATCAAGACTGTGGAAACGCACGTGTCGAAAGTGCTGCGCAAACTGCAGCTGTCGAACCGTAACGAGCTGACCAGGTGGGCTAGTGCAAGGAGTCTCATCTAGCTGAGTGCCATTTGTCGGTGGCGCCCGTTAGGGTTGAAGAGTGGAATCTTTGTTTGATGCTCTTCTTCCGGCAAGTTCGCTGAAACCGACAGCGGCAGCCACTTTGCCGCAGGTAATGGTCGAATCTGATCAGGACTACATGGACTCGTTGGCGCAAATACAGGCGCCAGAGGCCGATCAGGTGGGCGAATATTCGCCCTCGATGCAGGCAGAGCAGATAACGCAGGGGCTGAATGGGCCCCAGGAACAGGCGGTTACTTACCAGGGTGGGCCGCTGCTGGTTATGGCAGGGGCAGGATCGGGTAAGACCCGGGTGCTCACTAGGCGAATCGCCTACTTGCTGGCTACTGGGCGGGCACGTGCCGGGCAGATCTTGGCCATTACCTTCACTAATAAGGCGGCTGCCGAGATGCGCGAACGCGTCCAGGATCTGGTGGGACCCGCCGCAAAGCGCATGTGGGTGTCCACGTTCCACTCTGCCTGCGTGCGCATTTTGCGCCGCGAACACGACCTGGTTGGGCTCAAATCTACTTTCTCGATCTACGATTCGGCTGATCAGCAACGGTTGCTGACGCTGATTGCCAAAGAGAAGGCGGTAGATCTAAAGAAGTTTTCTGCGCGCACCTTGTCGGCACGCATCTCGGATCTGAAGAACGAATTAATAACGCCGAGCCAGTACCAGGAGCGCGCTGGTAAAGATCCGCTTTCGCGCATAGTGGCGCAGATTTATCCGCTCTACCAAAAGCGTATGCAAGAGGCGAACGCCGTAGATTTTGACGACCTGATCATGCTTACGGTGCAGCTATTGGGCGATAACGAGGGCGTAGCCAGCCACTACCGGCGCGTGTTCCGGCACATTCTGGTAGACGAATACCAGGACACCAACCACGCCCAGTACGTGCTGGTGAAATTGCTAGTTGGCCCCGATGGGGCAACTCCGCCGCCCGCAGAACTTACCGTTGTGGGCGATTCAGACCAGTCTATTTACGCTTTCCGTGGGGCCACGATCCGCAATATCGAAGAGTTTGAGAAGGATTATCCGAAGGCGCGCACTATTTTGCTGGAACAGAATTACCGTTCCACCCAAAACATTTTGAGTGCGGCCAATGCGGTTATTGCCCAGAATTCGGGGCGGCGTCCAAAGAAGCTGTGGACTGATTTGGGTTCTGGCGACAAGATCGTGGTCGATGCTGCTGAATCTGATCGTGGGGAAGCGATCTTTGTTGTCGACCAGATCAATAAGCTGGCTGATGAAGGCTATGACTGGGGCGACATAGCGGTCTTCTACCGCACTAACGCGCAATCTCGAATCATTGAAGATGTGCTGATGCGCGATGCTATTCCTTACCGCGTTGTGGGGGGAACAAAGTTCTATGAGCGGGCCGAAATTAAAGATGCGATCGCCTACCTTCGGGCCGTTTCGAATCCGGATGACACGGTGTCCATCCGGCGCGTGCTCAATGTGCCCAGGCGGGGTATCGGAGCTAAAGCTGAGGGCGCTATTGCGGCTCACGCCAGCGCGAACGGGATTAGTTTTGGGGCAGCGCTAGAGGAATTGGATCAGGTAGAGGGCATTTCGACGCGGGCAGCTAATTCCGCGCGCAAGTTTGCCGAATTGCTCGCGGCAGGGCGGTCACGACTCGAAGACGGCGAGGGCGTAGCTGAGGTCCTGGACTACCTGCTGGACGAATCGGGGTACGTGCAGGTTCTTAGCGAGTCTTCGGATCCTCGGGACGAGGGCAGAATCGAAAACTTGGCAGAATTGCACACGGTTGCTTCTGAATTTGATTTGTCTGAGCCCGACGGCACCTTGGCGGATTTCTTGGAGCGCGTCTCGTTGGTAGCGGATTCCGACCAGGTGCCCAGCGAACGCGGGCAGGTCACGCTGATGACCGTCCACACGGCGAAAGGGCTAGAATTCCCGGTCGTATTTGTGACCGGCATGGAAGATGGCACGTTCCCACACCAGCGGTCTATGGGCGATCCGGCCGAACTGGCAGAGGAACGGCGGCTCGCTTACGTGGCTATTACCAGGGCTCGCAAACGGCTTTATCTGACGCGGGCTGGCTCGCGCAATCAGTGGGGCGCGCCCGTGGAACTGCCAGCTTCGCGATTCTTAGACGACATTCCTGCCGAGCTGGTAGACGTGCGCCGCGAATTTACGCCTACCCAGTCCATTGCGCGCTCGGGGGATGCCTTCGGTTCGGGGGGCTGGAACCCATCCCACCGCGCCGGCACAGTTCGCACCAACCGCATGGTGCCTAAGGCTGCTAAGCCGGCGGGCAAGGAAATCCACTTGGAGGTGGGGGATCGAGTCAACCACGACGCCTATGGGTTGGGGCGCGTCCTCGCCCTCGAAGGGAACTGGCCCAACACCACCGCCAAGGTAGATTTCGGGGACGGCACGGTGAAGCGTCTCGTACTTCGATTCGCTCCGCTAGAAAAGCTTTAGCTAGCGCTTTTACGCAAAAGCCAAGGTCCGGGCCCATAGTTGGCTGCGGACCTACTTTTGTCTGTTTGGGTGGGCCCCGTTTTGCGGTGCGAGCAGCGGAATCAGGCGATAGGCTTGGTACAATTTCTCGAGGTCGAGAATTGACTACCGGAAGGACGAAGGCGTGGACCTTTATGAGTACCAAGCCCGCGAACTTTTCGCGGCACACGAAGTCCCCGTACTACCTGGAAAGATTGCTACTACGCCGCAGGAAGCAGCTGCTGCCGCCAAGGAATTGGCAGCAGATCTGGTTGTCGTAAAGGCGCAAGTAAAAACCGGCGGGCGCGGTAAGGCTGGCGGCGTGAAGCTGGCTCGCACCCCGCAGGAAGCTGCAGAGGCTGCCGAGGCGATCCTGGGGCTAGATATCAAAGGCCATAAAGTCCACAAGGTCATGGTGGCCGCTGGGGCCGACATTGACGCCGAGTTCTACTTTTCGATCCTGCTGGACCGTTCCAATAGGCGCCACCTGGCAATGTGCTCGCGCGAGGGCGGGATGGAAATTGAGCAGCTGGCGAAGGAACGCCCGGAGGCGCTGGCAAAGATGCCACTTGACGCCAAGGGAATCGACCAACAGGTAGCGGCGCAGATCCTTACCGAAGCGGGGTTCTCGGACGAAGAGGCAGCGCCAATTATCCCCGTCTTGGTGAAGCTATGGGAGGTTTACCAAAAAGAGGACGCGCAGCTGGTCGAGGTGAACCCGCTGGTGCGCGCCACCGACGGGCAGATCATTGCGCTCGATGGCAAAGTTACGCTAGACAACAATGCGCGCTTCCGTCACAAGGAACATGCCCAATTTGTTGATGCCCAGGCTCAGGACCCGCTCGAAGCTAAGGCAAAAGAGACGGGCCTCAACTACGTGCACCTTGAGGGGCAGGTAGGCATTATTGGCAACGGCGCCGGGTTGGTCATGTCCACGCTGGACGTAGTTGCATACGCCGGCGAGGAATACGGGGTAAAGCCCGCAAACTTCCTGGATATTGGCGGCGGTGCTTCCGCCGAAGTCATGGCCAATGGGCTAGAGATCATCTTAGGGGACCCGCAGGTTGCTAGCGTCTTCGTGAACGTGTTCGGGGGAATTACCGCCTGCGATCAGGTGGCAAAGGGCATTGTCGAAGCCCTGCGTCTGCTTGGCGATGCGGCCTCCAAACCCCTGGTCGTGCGCTTGGATGGCAACAACGTCGAAGAGGGCCGGGCCATCTTGGAAGAAGCTAACCACCCGCTCGTAACCATGGTTGAAACGATGGATGGCGGAGCCGCTACGGCCGCTGAACTAGCATCGGGAAGGAAATAAAAATGGCAGTATTTTTGGATGAGACCTCCCGGGTGATCGTGCAGGGCATTACTGGGTCCGAGGGGCGCAAACACACCGCCCGCATGTTGGCTGCGGGTACCCAGATCGTAGGCGGCACTAACCCGAAGAAAGCAGGCACCAACCTGTCCTTCGACACTCCTGAGGGCGAGGTCGAAGTTCCAGTCTTCGGAACTGTTGCGCAGGCGAAGGAACGCACCGGGGCAAACGTGTCAGTAATCTTCGTGCCGCCGGCATTCGCCAAGGGGGCCGTGCTCGAGGCCGTAGATGCGGCCATGGAACTGATCGTCGTCATTACCGAGGGAATCCCGGTCCAGGACTCGACCGAGTTCGTGAACTACGCCCTCGAAAAGGGCAGCCGCATCATTGGCCCGAACTGCCCGGGCATTATCAGCCCCGCCAAGTCTAATGCGGGCATTACCCCTGCTGACATTACTGGTCCTGGAAGGCTAGGGCTGGTGTCCAAATCTGGCACTTTGACCTACCAGCTGATGTACGAATTGCGCGATTTGGGCTTTACCACCTGCATCGGTATTGGTGGCGACCCGGTAGTGGGAACCACTCATATTGATGCCCTGGCTGCCTTCGAAGCAGATCCCGACACCGAACTGATTGTTATGATCGGCGAGATTGGTGGCGATGCTGAAGAACGCGCCGCTGAGTACATCAAGGAACACGTTTCCAAACCGGTAGTCGGTTATGTTGCCGGCTTTACTGCTCCCGAAGGCAAGACCATGGGGCACGCGGGCGCTATCGTGTCGGGATCTTCCGGCACTGCCCAAGCAAAGAAGAGCGCGCTCGAGGCCGCTGGCGTCAAGGTAGGGAAGACCCCGTCCGAGACTGCCCGGCTAGCCAGGCAGATCCTCACCGGTTCTGCCGAGGTGCAGGCATAACCTAGTAGCTTCTCCTTCCCACGGGCCAGTTGGTCCGTGGGAAGCTTTCTGCCGGAGGACTTTTGCCTCGCCTTCGGCGCGGGAGGCGGCACAGGTGGGCCAAAGGCGGCAACATGGAAGCGATGACTAAGAAAGCACGCTCCGAGATTGTTATTCGCCTCCCAGAGGGATGGTCCAAAGCCGCCTTTGTGGGGGTCGAGTACGCCTTCTTGGGGTGGCTTGCCCTGGTGGCTATCGCGTTGGTGAACTACGTCAGCCAGTCCAGTTCGCCCTACCTAGAGGGAATGAAGTGGACGCAGGCGGTATGGGCGGCCTCCGATTTTTGGCGACTGGCCCATGGCGGATCTTTCGCATTTGGCGGGGGAAGCATCTCGCTGATCCCTCTTGCACTCCCAGTCGCGATGATTGCCTTGTTGGCGTTCGCGGCCCGACGCGAGATAGCGGGCATGGCCCGCGCTTTCTTGGCGCTAGGATACGTCCCCACCGTGCTGGTTCTTTCGTTACTGACAGGGGGCAGCTCCACCCTGAGGATCTTCGGGGGTGCACTCCTGATTGCACTACTTGCCTCCGCTATAGCGCTGCTGCCGCTGCTGCGCCCACCGGCACAGGTGCGAGCCGGGATCCTGTTCGCCTTTAAGACATTGGCCATTGTGGCCGGCCTTTCTGTACTGCTCTTGGCAGTAGCACTGGGGATTCACGCCGGTGGGGTCAAGGGAATATATGCGCTCCTGTCCGGGGGAGTGGTTGGGACCATTACCATCACTCTGCTGTGGCTAAGTTACGTGCCGACTTTGGCATGCTGGGCGCTGTCTTGGTGCCTGGGGGCTGGTTTTCAGGCTGGTCAAGGAGCTACCTCCTCGCCCTTCTCGGTAGCGCACCTGCCCATTCCTGCCTTGCCTCCCTACGGGGCGCTACCGACCAAGGCGCCTGGAGTGGCGATCGTGTTGCTTAGTGCGCTCTTCTTCGCTCTGCTCGGATTCTTACTAGCTCGGACCGAGAAGTTCGATTCTAGTAAGCATCAGGTGGACTATCTGCTAACCGGTGGCGGCATCTTTGCGCTGGTGATGTTCGTGTGGGCAGCGTTTGCACGAGGTAGCTTGGGGGTCGGCCGCATGGAACAGGTAGGTCTAAACCTTGGTAGCTGGACCCTGTGGTTCCTACTGGCAGCCTTGATGCCGCTACTGCTGGGCGCATTCTTTGCCGACCCAACTCGACGTTCGCAGGTGAGCGGATTGGTAAGCAAGAAGCAGCCTGTAGCTGATAAGCAGACGCCCACCTTGACAGTGGTGGAAGATCAGGCCCAAGAAAATGGCGAGGGCGAAGACCAGGCCCAGCCCGCTCGCAGTGAAGGAGCCGCTGGTAGGGAGCAGGGCGAAGAACAAGACCATCCCGACCCGGCCGGGGAGCCGGGTGAGGCCGAACAGAGCCCGAAGGGCCACCGGCAGGAAGATGGCGACGAGGCGCGAGCTGGCAGTACTGCCGCGCCTACCCCGAAACGCCTGCGCCTGATTGCCCAGGGCCAGGGCGACCCTGATGCGCCTACAACAGCTATCCCGAAGGACAACAAATGACGCGAATTGTAGTGCTGATCTCGGGCACCGGTTCCAATCTGAAAGCGCTCGTGCAAGCTTATGGCGAGCAGATAGTGGGCGTGGTGGCGGATAGGGACGCTCCCGGGCTGCGGTGGGCCAAAGGGATTGCCACCGCCCAGGTGAATCCTGCCGACTATTCTTCCCGGGAAGAATGGGACAGAGCACTGACGGATGCGGTTGCGCAATTCGAGCCAGATCTGATCGTGTGCGCGGGCTTCATGCGACTGGTGGGGCAAACTTTCTTAGCCGCATTTGCCGGGAAAGTTATCAATACTCACCCCGCCTTGCTGCCGTCCTTCCCCGGCATGCACGGAGTGCGCGACGCTCTGGACTACGGGGTAAAAATCACCGGCGCTACGATTTTCTACGTAGACGCCGGTGTAGATACGGGCCGGATCATCGCCCAGGTTGCGGTTCCTGTACGCGATGATGACAGCGAGGAAACACTTACTGCCCGCCTGAAGGAGGCCGAGACGGCTCAGCTGGTGCGGGTAGTTGGCGAACTCAGTAGCCGCGTTTAGGATCCACCCGCAAGCTGGGTAGTAGGCCGTTGCCAAGCTCTTTAGCGCTGGTACACATCGCCTCGTAGACATCCTTCTGGGTGACTGGGCCGGAGATGTGCGGGGTGACGAAGACTCGTGGATCTGTCCACCGCCAGTCGGAGTGGGGGAGCGGTTCTACCTCGTGCACATCCAAAACCGCCTTCTTTAGGTTGCCGCCCTCGAGCCCTGCGCGGATTGCCTGCGCGTCGACTGTGGGGCCGCGACCGACGTTCATAAATACTGCTCCCTGCAGCTGGGAGACGATCTGAGTTGAGACCATGCGATCGGTGGCAGGTGTAAGGGGAAGGGCCGAAACTACTAGGTCGGCTTGCGCCAAGCTGGCGGAAGCGTCGGCCATGCTGTGGCAGGCAGCAAATTCCGAGACAGCCCGCCCGGAGGTATTAATCCCCTCGCACGAGATCCCATAATCAGACAGGATGCGAGCGACGCCGCGCCCAACCTGTCCGGTGCCGATTACTACCACGCGTGCCTTTCTGGGATCTACGTAGTTATCGAAGAAATCAGTGTCCCAAGTGCCGGTAGGTTCGTTGGCGCGGAACAGATCGCCGCCACGGGTAAGCCACAGGTGGTAGGCTAGGACGAATTCGCCGATCCGGCGGGGCATGTCCCCAATGGTGTGGGTTAGCAAGAAGTCGCCCTCGAGACGGGCTAGCACCGGCGCAGACTTATCTACCCCGTCTGACTGGGAGTGGAACCACTTTACTGCCACCTCTCCGGTGGGAAGCCAGGTAGGCAGATCGAAACCTACCCAGGTGTCCGCCCACTGGAAATCTTCCGGAGTTAGTTCAGCATTCGGGACGAAGCGAACCTCGGCCTGGGCGAAATGGTCACGTAGCGGCTGCGCTAGTGGCTCGCTAAGTGGGGTGGTCAGAAGGATCCGCTCGGGTAAAAACTTGCCAATAGGTGAAGAAGCGGTGCTGGCAAGACTCATTTTTCCTCCTTATAGGGCATGCTCGGTGTATCCGATTATGGCCCACTACATTCGTTATAGCTAAACTGTAGATGCTCATAAATAAATCGCGGCGATCCGGAAAGGAATCAGCGTGGCCACCCAACCTACCCCGACTAAAGGTGAAGCAAAAGTTCCGATCAAGAGGGCTCTAATCAGTGTCTACGACAAGAGCGGACTTGAAGATTTGGTTGGTGCGCTAAGCGCTGCGGGGGTGCAGATCGTTTCGACGGGCTCCACTGCTAAGCGTATTGCCGCTGCCGGAGCAAAAGTTACCGAGGTAAGCGAAATTACCGAATTCCCCGAGTGTCTGAACGGGCGGGTCAAGACTTTGCACCCGCGCATCCATGCGGGCATCCTGGCCGACCGCCGCCGGGAGGACCACTGCGCTGAACTGGACCAGTTAGGCGTGGAAGCGTTTGACCTGGTTATTTGCAACCTCTACCCCTTCACTGAGACAGTGCAGTCCGGGGCAGATTTTGATGCGTGCATCGAGCAGATCGACATCGGCGGTCCCTCAATGGTGCGCGCGGCTGCGAAGAACCACGCCTCGGTTGCCATCATTACTGATCCGTCCCGTTACGAGGACGTAGTGCAGGCCGTCCAAGAGGGCGGTTTTACCGGTAGGCAGCGCCGAGAGCTAGCAGCCGATGCCTTCGCCCACACTGCCGCCTACGACGTGGCAGTGTCCCAATGGTTCGACGAACAGCTGCTGGATGAAGATTTCGAGGGCACCTCCGAATCCGACTACGAAGATTCCGGAGTCCGCGACTCCTCGGCACTACCCGAGCTGCTGGAACCGCTCTACGTGAAAGCCGCAGACCTGCGCTACGGCGAAAACCCGCATCAGGAAGCCGCCCTCTACGTCGAGGCCGAAGCTGAAGACATCGAGGCCATCTTCGGCGCGGACGAGGACGAACTGGTAGACGAAGAAGAACTGAGCGGCCCGGAATCTACTCCGGCCCCCGGCATTGCCAATGCGCTCACCTTGGGCGGCAAGCCGATGAGCTACAACAACTACTCCGATGCAGACGCGGCTCTGCGTGCCGCCTACGATCACCCGGATGCTCCCTGCGTCGCGGTGGTAAAGCACGCCAACCCCTGTGGCATCGCGGTAGGCAAGGACGTGGCAGAGGCACACCGGAAGGCCCACGCATGTGACCCGGTTTCCGCTTATGGCGGCGTCATCGCCGTGAATCGCCCCGTCACCCTAGAACTGGCCAAGCAGATAAAACCGATCTTCACCGAGGTCGTCCTGGCTCCGTCCTTCGAAGAGGACGCGCTCGAACTACTGCGCACCAAGAAGAACCTGCGCATCCTGCAGGTCACCCCTCCAGAGCGGGGTGCAACTGAAATCAAGCAGATCACCGGCGGTCTGCTAGTTCAGGCCCGCGATGACGTGGATGCAAAGGGTGACCGGGCAGAAGACTGGGAACTGGCGGCAGGCGAGGCAGCCGACGAAGCCACCCTGGCCGACCTCGAATTCGCATGGCGTACCATCCGGGCGGTCCGCTCGAATGCGGTGCTGCTAGCCAAGGACGGTGCCACCGTCGGCGTTGGCATGGGGCAGGTAAACCGCGTCGACTCCGCAAAGCTCGCCATTGAACGAGCCAACACTTTGGGCGCCCGCTCCACCGGCGACGCCGCCAAGGTAGACAGTGCGGGCGGCGCCCGCGCAGACGAAGTACTGGCAGAAAAACCAGAAGAACGCGCTCGCGGATCGGTAGCCGCCTCTGACGCCTTCTTCCCGTTTGCCGACGGACTGCAGGTGCTAATCGACGCCGGCGTCAAAGCCGTCGTCCAGCCGGGCGGCTCCATCCGCGACGGCGAGGTAATCGAAGCAGCCAAGGCTGCCGGCATCACCATGTACTTCACCGGTACAAGGCACTTCGCACACTGAGGAAACTAGATTTGAGGCACGCAGCACGAAGCCGAGTTCGAACGGATCCAACCCCGCTCGAACCGGCCCACCGCACGTCCTCGTTCGTGATCCTAGGACTGGTCATTGCCGCCATTATCGCGGTGGTAGCAATGGCCCTCCTAGGACACGTGCTGCTGGCAGTTCGCATACTGGCTGGAGTGTGCGCAATAGGTGCGTTCTACCGCGGGATTTTCCCAGGGAGGTCCCGCTGGTTCGCCGCTAAGCGCGCCTGGGTAGACGTAGCGGTGCTTACCGTCTTCGCAGTGGGGCTGTGGCTACTAGCCCCATACGTTGAACTAGTTATATAGCCTCGCGCACCCACTGCAGGTCTGCTAGCCACGCCTGTGCGCTAGCATCTGAAGGCATCCGCCAATCCCCGCGCGGGCTCAGCGAACCACCTCCCATCACCTTCGGACCATTGGGCACACACGACCGCTTGAACTGATTCGCAAAGAAGCGTTTGATGAACAGCTCCTCCCAATCCAGGATGGTCTGCAAGTCGTACTGGCGCCGCTCCTCATTCGGGTAACCGGCAGGAAACTCGCCGCGCTCGCGGTCTGCCCACGCATTCCAACTCATGAAAGCCACCTTCGCGGGCAAGTAACCGCGCTTTGTCAGGTAGTACAGGTTGAAATCCTGCAGTTCGTACGGGCCGATCTTTGCCTGGGTCGACTGGATCTGTTCGCCCTCTTTGGCAGGGACTAATTCGGGGCTGATCTCGGTATTTAGAATCGAATCAAGTACCTTCGCCGCATCGGCACCGAAGATATCCTGCGCGATTACCCACCTAATGACGTGTTGGATCATGGTCTTAGGCAGTCCCGAGTTAATCACGTAGTGCGACATCTGGTCGCCTACGCCATAAGTGCACCATCCCAGTGCCAGTTCCGACATGTCGCCAGTGCCCAGCACAATGCCGCCCCGCTGGTTGGCAATGCGGAATAAGAAATCTGTGCGCAGGCCGGCCTGAACGTTTTCGAAGGTCACGTCGTAGACCTCTTCGCCGGCCCCGGCGGGGTGGCCCATGGCCTTCAACATTCCCAGTGCGGTTGGCCTAATGTCTAGTTCCTCGAAAGTAACTCCCAGCGCCTTCCCTAGCGCGTAGGCGTTTGACTTGGTGTGATCCGAAGTGGCAAAGCCGGGCATGGTGAACGCAAGGATATCGGTGCGAGGGCGGCCCACAAGGTCCATGGCCCGTGCGGCCACGATCAGTGCGTGCGTAGAATCCAAGCCGCCAGAAACGCCGATGACGATCTTTGGTGAGCCAATTGATTCCATTCGGCGCACGAGGGCGGAAACCTGGATGTTATAGGCCTCGAAACAATCCTGGTCGAGCTGCTCCGGATCATCCGGAACGAACGGGAACCTATCTAGAGTCCGCTCCAGCGGAATTGTCTGCTGGGGGTCAAAGCCGAAAGTCCATTCGACTAGGACTGGTTCGAAGGCATCAAGCATGGGGGTGGCAGCGCGGCAGTCGTCGTAGCTAGACTGACGCATCCGAGCCGCAGCGAACCGGTCTAGATCGACATCGGCGAACGTGAGTACGTCCTCGCGGCTAAAGCGGGGGCCGCTGGCTAGTTGCGTTCCGGCCTCGTAAATCATGGTTTGCCCATCCCAGGCTAAGTCCGTAGAAGATTCGCCTAGGCCAGCGGCGGCGTAAACGTAGGCAACTTGGGCGCGGGCAGATTGGGAGGCTACCATCAACTCGCGATCTTTTGCCCGGCCCACGGTGATGGGGCTGCCAGACAGATTAGCTATCACGGTGGCGCCGCTGAGCGCGTCATAAGTAGAAGGTGGAAGAGGTACCCACACGTCCTCGCACACTTCGGGGGACACGGTAAAGCCAATGACGTCCAGGCAGTCGTAATGCACCCTGCCGAAGGGCACCAGGTCGTCCGCGATCTGCACGATTCCGTCCCCGCCCGCGCGGGCTCCTTCGGCAAAGTAGCGCTTCTCGTAGAACTCGCCGTAGGAGGCCAAATACATCTTTGGGGTGGCGGCAAGAATGCGTCCCCGCTGGATGCCCACGCAGCAGTTGTAAACCCGCCCTTCATAAAGCAGTGGTGCACCTACCAGCAGCAGCGCGCCCAGGTCGCGGGTTTTAGTGGCAATGGTTTCGAGGGCGGCGTCGACCTCGTCTAGAAGGCTTACCTGGTGGAACAGGTCGTCGAGCGCGTAGCCACTAACGCACAGCTCTGGGAACACCACCAGCGCGGCCCCGCCCTGGCAGGCCTTTTTGGCCATCTGCACTATCTGTTCGGCGTTTCGGGCCGGATCGGCCGCCCAGATTCTGGAAGTAACTGCGCACACTCGCGCGAATCCGTGGTTGTAAAGGTTGTTGAACTGCATGGAAATGTTGCTCACTACTCCATTTTGCCTAAGGAATGCTGGTGCTCGCACGTTTTCACGCACGGTGGCGCAAAGTTGTGCCTACTCCCGCAGCTACCAGGGCGCGTAATACCGGTTGTAGAATCTCCATCAGGTCCTCGCGTTTTATCGAGGCGATGGGTTCCATCTTTACTACGTAGCGCAGCAGGATTAGGCCGGCGCCGTAAGCGCCTACCACCTGCGCTATTAGCGCACCGTCACGCCCCGCGAACTCCTTGATCACGGGCACGATCTCGGTGGCAAAGTAATTGCGGAAGATGCGCTGGGTTTCCTCGTCGGTGACCAGCGCCGAAAAGAGGGCGGACAAGGTGCCGGCGGTGGCCGCTTGTTCCCATGCCTCTAGTGCCAGTTTCGATAGGTGCCTGCCCAGGTCTGCAGACTGCTGGCTAAGAATGTCGTGGATGATGCGGGCGGGGTCAGCGGGCAATGCCATGGCTTCGCGAAAAAGTCGTTGCTTGGTGCCGAAGTAGTAGTTGATCAGTCCGGGGTCGACTTCCGCCTCGGCAGCAATTTTGCGGACGGTCGCTTCCTGGTAGTGGTAGCGGACGAAGATCTTGTGGGCGGCGGCAAGAATGTCGGCGCGCACTTGCCCCCGAGGATGCTTTGGGCCGCGTTTTCCGCAGGGGGAGGGTTCGTAATTTAATTTCTTTGCCGTCATTGTGCTCCATCTCCTAAAATTGCTGTCATTGCAGGTGAGGCGCGTTAGCTTCGGACTAATTTCAACGTGGTGGAAATTACTTCGGAATCAGTTTAGTCTGCGAGAAGCACCAAAGGGGGAGCGAATGAGCAAGTTGGTTCGGGTGGGCGTCGACGTTGGATCCACTACTGTGAAGGCAGTTGTGCTAGACGAGGACGGCAAGCGGCTGTTTGCCGACTACCGCAGGCACAATGCTGACGTGCGCAACGAACTAGTGCGGTTGCTGGAAGACATCACTACTGATCTGCCGGGAGTCTCCGCACAGTTAGCGGTTACGGGTTCGGGCGGGTTAAGCGTTGCCGAAGCCATGAATGTTCCCTTCGTGCAAGAGGTCATTGCCGAAACTGAGGCAACGCGCCTAAACCATCCCGAAACAGACGTGATCATCGAACTTGGGGGCGAGGACGCCAAGCTCACCTACTTGCACCCCACCCCTGAACAGCGAATGAATGGCACGTGTGCGGGCGGAACGGGCGCGTTCATCGACCAGATGGCAACGCTCCTTGGAACTGACGCGGCGGGGCTGAACGAACTGGCCGGAGCCGCCAAAACTGAATATCCAATCGCTTCTAGGTGCGGGGTGTTTGCAAAAACTGATTTGCAGCCACTGCTCAATCAGGGCGCTGCCCATGCTGACCTGGCAGCCTCGGTGTTCACCGCGGTAGCCACGCAGACTATTGCTGGTCTTGCCTGCGGGCGGCCGATCCGGGGGCGCGTCATGATGCTGGGCGGCCCGCTGCACTTCATGCCTAACCTGCGTGAGGCCTACCGCAAGCTCTTGCCCGACGTGGAAGAATTCACTACTCCCGAGGACGCGCAGCTTTACGTGGCGCTCGGCTCTGCCCTGCTGGCAGCCGGAGGGCCCGCCAACCGCAACGTGGCATTGCCAGAGCCGCTCACTGATCTGATCGACCGACTAAAGAGCGCCCCGGTGGGCGGCGAGTCCGCCCTCATGCGGCCCCTGTTCAAAGACGAGGCAGAGCGGGCGGAATTTGTTGACCGCCACGGCCGTGAACGGATTGAATCTATCCCGACTGAGCAGGCTACGGGACGCTGCTGGCTGGGGATCGATGCCGGTTCAACCACGATTAAAGCTGTTGTGATCGATTCTTTAGATCGCATTGTTTTTACCCACTACGCCTCCAACGAGGGCGACCCGGTCAAAGCTGGAGTGCAGATCGTGCGCAACGTGCGAGCAGCACTGCCTGAAGGAACCGTTATTGGGCGGGCCTGCTCCACGGGGTATGGCGAAGGACTGGTGAAGACCGCGCTCACTTTGGAAGAGGGCGAGGTCGAAACGATGGCGCACTTCAAGGCCGCCAACTACATCAACCCGGGAGTCACCTCGGTGGTGGACATCGGCGGCCAGGACATGAAATTCGTGAAGATTCGCGACGGGGTAGTGGATTCCATCTCGGTAAATGAGGCGTGCTCATCGGGGTGTGGCTCTTTCCTGCAGACCTTTGCAGCCACGATGGGCAAGGACGTGCGCGAATTTGCCGCTGCCGCAGTGGCCTCTAAGGCCCCGGTTGACCTGGGCACACGCTGCACCGTGTTTATGAATTCCTCGGTGAAGCAGGCCCAAAAAGAGGGCGCTGACGTGGGCGCCATTGCAGCCGGGCTGTCCTATTCGGTAGTGCGCAACGCGCTGTACAAAGTCATCAAGTTGAAGGACGCCGACGACCTCGGCCCCAAGGTGGTAGTGCAGGGAGGAACCTTCCTAAACGATGCCGTGCTGCGCGCCTTCGAACTGCTGACTGGGCGGGAAGTAATTCGCCCAAACATCGCCGGCCTCATGGGAGCTTACGGCGCCGCCCTCATTGCTAAAGAACACGATACCGGGCAGGGCGAATCCACTCTGGCGCAAGTGCGCGATCTGGAAGATTTTCAGGTCACTACTACCCGCAAGACCTGTCGGCTTTGCCAAAACCACTGCAACATGACCATCTCTACTTTCTCGAATGGGGAAAGGCACGTTTCGGGTAACCGGTGTGAGCGCGGTGCGTCCTTAGAAAAGCGCCCGAAGAAATCCGATCTGCCGAATCTGTATGAGTGGAAGTACAAGCGAATATTTGGCTACCGCCGTCTGACCGAGAAGAAGGCGCACCGCGGCGATATTGGGATTCCCCGAGTACTAGGCATGTACGAGGACTACCCGCTGTGGTTTACCATCCTTACGTCGCTGGGGTTCAGAGTCATGATTTCGGGCCGGTCGAGCCACGACATGTTTGAGCGGGGCATGGATTCCATCCCGTCTGAAAACGTTTGCTACCCGGCCAAATTGACCCACGGGCACATCGAACAGCTGCTCTCTAAGGGCATCAAGACGATCTTTTACCCCTGCGTCAACTACACCTCAGTGAAGGGCGATAGGGCAGACAACTCTTTCAACTGTCCCGTGGTGGCCACCTACCCGGAGGTGCTGCGCGGCAATATGGAGTCCCTTGAAGAGGACGGGGTGCGCTTCATAAGCCCGTTCGTAAATTTGCGTGACCCCGCCAAGGTGGAGCAGATGCTGGTCGACACGTTCGCGGATTGGAACGTGACTCTGGCCGAAGCGAAGGCGGCAGTGGCCGCTGGTTTCGAAGAGCTTGAGGCGGTGCGCGAGGAGGTGCGCAACAAGGGGGCAGAGACCCTGGAGTGGATGCGGGAGCACTCGGTGCGCGGCATCGTCTTGGCGGGCCGGCCCTACCACCTGGACCCAGAGATTAACCACGGTATTCCCGAGGTTATTAACGGTCTAGGCATGGCTGTGCTGACCGAGGATTCGGTTGCTGACGCTCGGCTAGAACGTCCCCTTCGGGTGGTCGACCAATGGTCCTATCACTCTCGTCTATACGAGGCCGGTGCGCGCGTCGGAGATGAGCCTGACCTGCAGCTCGTGCAGCTAACCAGCTTTGGGTGTGGGTTGGATGCGATCACCTCAGAACAGGTCCAAGAGATCCTGGAAGGACGCGGTGACGTATACACCCAGCTGAAGATCGATGAGGTCTCGAACCTGGGCGCCGCGAAGATCCGCTTGCGGTCGCTAGATGCCGCTTCGAAGGAGCGGGCAGACAGGTCGGCCTCGGTAGAGACTTTCCACCACAAGAAGGCCGGGCATGTGCACCAGAACGCGGTGTTCACAAAAGAGATGCGCGAAGCGGGCTACCAGATTCTGGTACCCCAGATGGCGCCGATCCAGTTCCGTCTAGCCGAACCGGTACTGCAGCGCGCAGGGCTGAATGTGAAACTGTTGGAACATACTGACACGGACACTATCGAGACCGGCCTCAAGTACGTGAACAACGACTCGTGCTATCCGGCAATGGTGGTCATTGGCCAGCTTATTGACCAGTTTGTTTCCGGCAAAGTGGATCCGGACAAGACCGTGGTGGCCATCTCGCAGACAGGGGGTATGTGTAGGGCCACCAACTATGCTGCGCTGCTGCGCAAGGGGCTGCGCGATGCAGGATTCGCACAGGTACCCGTGCTCGCCGCCTCGCTGCAAGAGGTCGAAACCCACCCGGGCTTCGAACTGGGCAAGAAGACCCTGCACCGGGTTATTCAGGCGATCACCTTGGGTGATGCCATCCAGAAGATGCTGCTACGCGTGCGTCCTTACGAGAAGCGCCCCGGCAGTGCCATGGAACTGTACCGCCACTGGGATAAATTAGCCCGCCAATGGTTCGCCACTTCGCGGGCAGATGGGTTGGGCAAATGCTCTTTCCGAAAGCTAGTGAGCGAGTGCGTGCGGGCCTTCGACAATCTGCCTTTGGCCGACATTCCGCGCAAACCCAGGGTGGGGATTGTTGGCGAGATCTTGGTGAAGTTCCACCCGGATGCTAACAACCATGCGGTGCGCGTGATCGAGGACGAAGGGTGCGAGGCCGTGCTGCCTGGCTTGCTGCAGTTCTTTGAGTACGCCGCCGCTGACTACGATTGGAAGCGCCAGGTGATGGGCGATTCTCTGAAGAGTACCTGGGGTAAGCAGTTGGCGCTCAAGGTGCTTGCGCTCTATCAGGCACCGGTTCGGAAAGCCTTTGCACGCACGGGTGGAAAATTTAGCGCTCCCACGCCAATTATGCAGATGGCAGCCCGCTCAACCGATATTGCTTCCAAGGGGAATCAAGCAGGTGAGGGCTGGTACCTAGTTTCTGAAATGGTCGACATGATCGAACACGGATGCCCGAACATCATCTGTGTACAGCCTTTCGCATGCCTTCCCAACCACGTCGTAGGCAAGGGCATGTTTAGGCCGCTGCGCAAACGCTACCCGGAGGCAAACTTGGTGGGGATCGATTATGACCCGGGTGCATCTGCGGTCAATCAGCTAAACCGCATCAAGCTGATGATCGCGGCGGCGCATATGGCTGACGGCTCCCTGGACTTTTCCGGGGTGCCACAAGACGAGGTACCGGCAGCGCCTTCCTGCGGTGCATGCGCCGGAGGCGCGCCGAGGCGGGGGCCGGTCGCCCTAGGAATGCCCAAGGTTCGCAGCTAAAACATACACAGGTGTTGACACCCTCCTGGTTGTATGGTTCATTAGTTAAGTAATGAACCGATAGGCAGGAGGGGTGAGGTTGAAGAGCTTTAGTGGCCCTGGCCCTATCTACCGGCAGATTGCGGATTCCATCAAAGATCAGATAGTTGCGCGCACCCTAACTGACGGGGACAAGCTGATGTCCACGACCGAGTATGCTGCCACCTACCGCATCAACCCGGCCACTGCTCAAAAGGCATTTGCCGAACTGACACGACAGGGGCTAGTCGAAAAGCGGCGGGGCATAGGCATGTTTGTTGCCAGTGGGGCTTACAAGAAGCTAGTGGGCAACCTTCGCACCGGTTATAAGGACGAGGTGCTGCTTCCTGCCCTTGAGCGAGGACGCAAGCTGGGATATTCCGATTCGCAATTGCTGGATCTTATCCGCACCTACTTGGGAGGCGAGAAATGACAGACAGCGTAGGCGCGACCTGCACGGGTCTGGGAAAGAAGTATAGAAGGGGCGATCCAGCCCTAACCGATGTCGACTTGCAGATCCATGCCGGAGAGATAACCGGTTTGCTGGGCCGAAACGGTTCTGGAAAAACAACACTTATGCGACTGCTCGGGGGCGAACTTTTCCCGTCCTCCGGGAAAGTACAGATAGATGGTCACCCCGCACATTCGCCCTCGGCGTGCGCAAACACCTGTCTAGTAGCAGATGGCGGGAACTGGGATAAGGGCACATCGGGGCGCATTCTAGTAGAGGTCGCCAGCCTGCGTCCGAGTTGGTCTGGCGCCCTATTTGAAGAATTGCTCGATTACTTCAGGATCGACGTGCCGCGCATTATTGGGCGGGCTTCAAAAGGCATGCAGTCCACGTTCGCCCTCTGCCTGGCGCTAGCGAGCGGGGCAGAACTTACCCTGCTGGACGAAATCCACCTAGGAATGGATCAGCCCACACGCGAAAAGATGTACGAGCAAATCGTTCGATTGAACGGCCAAACTGGACGCGGCTTCGTGCTGTCTTCACACCTTATATCGGAAATCGAGCAGGTGATAGGGCAAGTGGTTGTTCTGGAGCGGGGCCAGGTTCGCTTCGCTGGGGAAGTCGATGCCTTGCTGGACTCCTTCACTGAATTGCTAGGCCCTCGCGAAGCCGTGATGAAACTGCAAGAGGCGGGAATTCGGCTGCTAGAGCGCCAGCAGCAGGGCTCACTACTGAAGGCTACCGTAGACGGAGCGTTGCCAGAATCGTTGCGGCGCTACTGCGAGCAGGCAGGTATTCAGATGGAAGGTCTCGATCTGGCGCAAACTTTCCGGGTGCTAACCGAGGACAAGAGCAGGCCTGCAACACCAACTGAGCCGGCCTTGGGGGAGGAACACGATGCGAAATAGTATTCAGCTAGGTAACGCCCTAATGAAGCGGCGCGTGTCAGCTAAATTTTTGGCATGGCGAATCGGTGGGGCGGTGTTCTTCATCGTTCTGTGTCTGGTAATTGGTTTGCTGTCCCGCAGCATTGGCAAGTTGGAAGGATTCCCAACCTTTCTTATTGGGGGTGCCTCTTTTGCGGGAGTCATGATCGTGATTAGCGACGCCGTAGCTGTTGGCGAAAACGCGCAGCGGGCTTGGTCTATAGCTGGCGTATCCGGTTCGCAGGCGGGAAGAGCCACGCTCTGGATAAACCTCGTGGACACCCTAGCAATGACTGTAATGTGGACCATTTTTGTAGTGCTATATAGGCTGGCGCTTCCAGGGGCGGCGATCAGCGCTCTGCGGCTCTCCCTCAATGGTCAGCCGCTGCTGAGCGAACCTTTGCCCATACCGGTGTGCGGACTAATCATGCTCACATTCACGCTGATGTGCACCCAGCAGATCGCAATGTGCCTGATCTTCGGAAGAAGATCAAAGATTGCCTCCGGAGTGGCTGCCGTCCTAATTGCGTACGCCATAAGCCACTTTCTTGCCATGCTCGTCGGTTTATATTTCTCGGATGCGGGCTCCATGATTGGAGCTGGTTGGGGAGGCATCATTGTCTCGGCGGCATTTGCAGTGCTCGCCGCGCTTGCGTTCGGGATAAAGCAAGTAGCCCGCCCTCGAGTGTAGTTTCTTCCTTCTGCGCAGCTAGCCAGCGCGAAGTGTTGCTGGACCAATTTATGCGTGAAAACATAAAAGCGCATACATGTGTGAATTAGGTCAAGTTGCGTAGAAGGAAAGAAATGAGTTTTGAGAACAATAATTATGGGTTTGCGGTAGGAAAACACTGGGTGCAAGTAATTGGAAAAAATAAGTCATCCAAACCAACGTGGACCATACTGGTAGACGAAGAAGTAAAAGATACCAAAGAGGGAAGCGGCGAACTTCAACTGACAACGAAGCTCGACGGGCAAGTTCTGTCAGCCACGATAGAGCCGGCCCAAATGGGGGCTGTCGCAGCGGAAGTGAAGCTGGGGGACAAGGTGGTAAAGTCCTTCGACGGCTATCTGCTATAGCTTTCCGTTCTCGCTGCAAGGGCAGGGCGGGAGCGAACATTCCCTCATCATTATTTAAGGAAAGAAATGAACGATCTGGAGTTTTCCCATCTGTCGAAAACTTTCGGCCGTATCAAAGCCCTAGAGAACGTTAGCTTCACCGTTGCTGAGGGTGAACTATTCGGTTTCGTCGGCGCGAACGGTGCAGGTAAGACGACAACGATGCGGATTGCCATGGGCATCATTGACCCGGACCAGGGGCAGGTGTGCCTAGGCGGGAAACCGCTCACTCAGAAGGCGCGAACGCGGATAGGCTACATGCCAGAGGAGCGAGGGCTGTACCCGAAGATGAAGGTCGCCCCACAGCTGGAATATCTAGCCCGCTTGCACGGCATGAATTCCGCCGACGCTCGCGCAGCACAGCAGAAGTGGACGGAAAGGCTGGGAGTTGGCTCCCGTCGCGGCGACGAGGTCGAAAAACTCTCGTTGGGTAACCAGCAGCGGGTGCAGCTTGCTTCCGCCCTGCTATTCAACCCCCGAGCGCTGATCCTGGACGAGCCTTTCTCGGGCCTAGACCCCGTTGCGGTGGACGCGATGAGCCAAGCGATGCGCGAATACGCTGCCAGTGGCGTGCCTGTACTGTTCTCCTCGCACCAATTGGACCTGGTAGAACGCGTCTGTGACCGAATTGGCATCATCTCCTCAGGCAGGTTAGTGGCCACGGGAACCGTAGCGGAGCTGCGAGCCACCGCAGATCCGGCAACCAAGGTGCAGGCAAGCCCCGAGGCTTGGGCGGCAGCCAAGGAAGCCGGCGCCGGGCTGGAAATTACCGACCTGGATGGGGGCGGCACAATCAAGTTCACCGATCCCGCGCAGAAGCAACGGGTGTTGCGCGCCGCCCTCGCCGCCGGAGACGTGTACGGCTTCGCCGATGAGGTGCCCCCGCTAGCCGAGATTTTCCGCGACACTGTTTCTAAGAACCAGGAGGCCGACAAGTGAACCAGGTATGGCAGATCGCCAAACGCGAGATCATTCAGCGCGGCCTCAATAAGGCAACACTGGCAACGACCATCATCATGGCGCTAGTGCTGGGCGTGGGCGGAATTATTGCCGGCAACCTCCTTTCCTCAGAGAGCGAGCCAGACACGATTGCGGTTACTGCGGACACCCAGCAGATGGGAACCGCGCTGAAAGCCGTATCCAAGCAGATGCAAGAAGCCGGCGTTGGCGCGATGACTGACGATGCCGTAACCAAGCGGGTAGCCAGCAACGAGGAAGCCAAAAAGTTGGTGCAAAAGGGCGACGTCGACTACGCCATCGTGAAGGCCGGCGAAGAAACACAGCTGCTTTCGGATGGTCCCGCCCCGATGTCTCTATCCACCACGGTCAGGCAGATAGCCTCCTCGGCCGCCCTCACGAAATACATCCAAGATGTTGGCGGCAATGTTCAGGAACTGAACAAGCAGGTAAATGACGTTAAGTTCAAGGCCGTGAACGTGTCGCCAAAGGACGAAAAGGATAAGGGCTCTGACGACTTCCAGCTCAATGACATGGCCAACTACATCATCTCGCTAGTGGCGCTACTGCTCATGTTCATGATCATCATGACCGCGGGACAAGTAGTCGCCCTCGGCGTAGTAGAAGAGAAGTCTTCGCGAATTGTTGAAGTGTTGCTCGGTGCTGTCAGCCCAACCAGACTCCTTCTTGGAAAGGTGCTGGGAGTGGCAATCATGGCGCTTGCGCAACTGGCCATTATGGGCCTCGGCGCCTTCATTGGCGGGCGAGCCCTGGTGCAGGCGTTGGACATGCACGTTGACGCGGCTGGTATTTCCGGCTGGGTGCTGGTGTGGATGGTACTGGGCTTTTGCACCTACATCTTCCTGTACGCGGGCGTGGGAGCAATGGTCACCCGCACAGAAGACATGGGTACTGCGCTCATGCCGCTGGTGTTCTTGCAGATGGTGATCCTCTACGTTGCGCTGTTCGTAGCTATGAGAAACCCCGTCTCGTCAATCGTGCGCGTGCTCTCCTTCATTCCGGGAGCAAGCTGCTACGCAATGCCCGTGCGAATTGCCTGGTCAGTGGCTCCCACCTGGGAAATCCTAGTGGCTGTGGCCCTGAACCTCCTGGCATTGCCTCTGCTCATCTGGCTAGGCGGCCGAGCATACCGCCGCGGCGTCATGAACACCGGCGGCAAATTGTCCTTCCGACAGGCCTTCGGACGCACTGTGGAAAAGGCCTAAGCGGCATTAACTAAAGAACCGGCCTCCCTACTTCCAATGCGGAAGTGAGGAGGCCGGACTTGTTAGAAGTGGTTACTTCTGGGCGATCTGCATTACCTGCTGCGCAATGGACAGTTCCTCGTTGGTGGGAACAACCATGACGGTGATCTTGGAGTTCGGGGTCGAGATGGTGCGCGGTTCGTCGCCGCGGATCTTGTTGACCTCTTCATCCAGTTCGATGCCCATGAATGCCAGGCGTTCGCACAGTTCCCGGCGAATATCCACGTCGTTCTCGCCAACACCGGCGGTGAACGCAATAACGTCCAGGCCACCCATGACGGCGTAGTAACGGCCGACGTAGGACACTAGGCGGTGCAGGTACACGTCGAGGGCGGCGCGGGCCTTTTCGTTGCCCTCGTCAGCCAGATCGCGCACGGTGCGCATGTCGTTGTCGCCGCACAGGCCGAGCAGGCCGGACTTCTTGTTGAACAGGGTGTCCAGCTCGTCGATGCTCATGTTGGCCTGACGGGCCAGGTGGAAGACAACCGCCGGGTCGATGTCGCCAGTACGGGTGCCCATTACCAGGCCCTCTAGGGGAGTGAGGCCCATAGAGGTGTCAACGGCCTCACCATTTACAACTGCCGAGGCCGAAGCGCCGTTGCCCAGGTGAAGGACAATCTGCTTCAGATCGGAGCGGTCAAGCAGCTCGGCGACGCGGCCCGAGACGAAGCGGTGGGAGGTGCCGTGGGCACCGTAACGACGTACCTCGTACTTCTCGGCGACTTCCTGGTCGATGGCGTAAGTGGAAGCCTCGGCCGGAAGAGTCTGGAAGAACGCGGTGTCGAAAACTGCTACGTGGGGTACGTCCGGCAGCAGCTTCTTGGCTACGTCGATGCCGGATAGGTGAGCCGGGTTGTGCAGCGGAGCGAGCGGGCACAGCTCCTCGATCTTCTGGCGAACTTCGTCAGTGATCAGAGCTGGGCCGTCGAAGTACTTGCCGCCCTGCACGACGCGGTGGCCGACGCCGATCACGTTGGATTCGGCGATGGAGGGGCCAACCTCGTCAAACAGACGCAGAATTTCGGAAAGGCCGGCGCCGTGGTCGGCGATGGGCTCGTTTACCTCGGTGGTCTTGCCCTGGTATTTGTGGGCAATGTGGCCTTCCTTTTCGCCAATTCGCTCGCACAGGCCTTTGGCATGTACTTCGCCGGTGTCCGGATCTAGCAGCTGGTATTTGATCGAGGACGAACCGGAGTTAATTACTAGAACAGTGCGTGCCATTAAGCACTTCTCCTTTTTTAGAAATTAGCTTACTTTTCCTGCGCCTGAATGGCGGTTAGGACGATGGTGTTGACAATGTCGTCAACGGTGGCCCCGCGCGAGAGGTCGTTGACTGGCTTCTTCATGCCCTGCAGCACCGGCCCAATAGCGGTAGCGCCGGCGGTGCGCTGAACTGCCTTGTAGGTGCAGTTACCCTGGTCGAGGTTGACGAACACGAAGACGTTGGCCTGGCCCGCAACGGGGGAGCCGGGACGCTTCTTGGCAGCGACGGTGGGATCAAAGGCCGCGTCGAACTGGAGCGGGCCGTCCACTACTAGTTCGGGGTGGGTTTCCTTGATCTTTGCCATTGCTTCCTTGACCTTGTCGACGGTCGGGCCCTTGCCCGAATCGCCGGTGGAGTAGGAGATGAGGGCGACCTTCGGGTCCATGCCGAAGCTCTTGGCAGTGTCAGCAGAGGCGGCAGCAATGTCGACCAGCTGATCCGAGGTCGGATCGATGGTCACTGCGCAGTCGGCGTACAGCTGGACGCGATCTTCGAGCAGGACGAAGAAAGACCCGGACACGGTAGAAGTGCCGGGCTTGGTCTTGATGATCTGCAGTGCGGGACGGATGGTCTCGGCAGTGGTGTGGACGGCGCCGGAAACCATGCCGTCGGCCTCGCCAGCAGCGATCATTAGGGTGCCGAAGTAGGAAACGTCGGCCAGCATGGACTTAGCCTTCTCTAGGTCGACGCCCTTGTGCTTGCGGGCTTCGTACAGGATCTGGGCGTAGCGGTCAATGCGCTCCGGGTCCTTGGGGGAAACGATCTGGGCGGCCGAGATGTCCAGGCCTTCCTTTTCTGCGGCAGCCTTGATTTCGGCCTCTTCGCCGAGCAGCACTAGGTTAGCGGTGCCCATTTCGAGGACGTTAGCGGCGGCCTGCAGCACTCGCAGGTCGTCAGGCTCGGGCAGAACGATGGTGCGCAGTTCGCTCTTGGCCTGCTTGATGAACCCGGCTTTGAAAGCACCGGGGGTGACAACGCCGGAACCGGAGGCCTTGGTGAGGCCGGCCAGTTCTTCTGCCAACTCGTCGCTGATCTGCTCGTCAGCGGAGGTGAAGACCTTTACGCCCTCTACGGAGGCCTCTCCGCCAATGACGAGGACGGCGGACACAGCGGCGTGTGCGTCCTCGACAACCTTGGTGGCGGCTGCGATGGCCTGGTCGGCGTTAGCGGCCTCGTTCACTACCAGCAGAACGGTTGCTGAATCGTCAGCAGCTACTCCTGCCTGGACGCCAAGAAGGGAAAGGCCTGCGACCGGCGCGGCAACAGAGCCGTCGACAACCAGGGCATCCTGCAGTGCAGGGGTGGCCTTTGCGCGCAGCGCGGTTGCCTGCGTGTACCACTCGCCCTCGGCGTAGGGGCGGGCGGGGGTGGACTGTAGTTTCTGAGCGATCTTGTCAGCGATGGGGCTGACGGAGTAAGACGTGTCAACTGGTAGCACGTGGATCCGAGTCATGAACTTCTCCTCGTAGAGATTAGCTTCCAAGGTAACTGTAACTGTTTGCATAGGAGCCGGGAAAAATATGTGACGCGCCTTTGGTCACTTATTTTTCCTAATGTTTGCTTAAAATATGTGGCTTTTGCGGATTGATTAGGTAATCTAATTGTATTGACAAAGTGTTTTAGGAGCGGCAGTGCCCGACAAAGTTAGTTTGGTACACCACATACAGGACCTTAAAGAGTCCGTCCCAAAGCTGGGCAGACCCAAGGTAGTGGCACAGTTTGTGCTGGTCATGCTTACTGTGGGATGGATTATTGCGACCCTTGGCGCCTCTTTGCCGTTACTGGAACACATGAAAATAGCGGGTATATCAGTATTTGAGCGAGCAGCCTTGGTAGCGGTTGCCTTTCTAGCGGCCGCCCCCGGACTCTTCCTTGCCCAGCATCTAGACGAAATGAGTAAATCTTCGCGGCTCCTTACTACTGTCGCGATGGCTTTCGCAGCCGGGGCACTAGTGGCGGCCGCCTTTACCTCCGCCTTCCCTCTGCTGGGGGCAGCCGCGGTGGTAGGGGGAATGTCTTGCGGGGTCGCTGTCAGCTCCGGCGGCAAATATATACGTCAACTCATGCCTTCCCGGTTGCGCGGTCGGTTCTATGTAATAGGAGACCTGGCACTTATGTCCGGGATCCTGCTAGGACTCTCACTAACTGCAACCTGGGCTTGGCTGTACGAACTCGAAACGATCTCACTTCCCAGCTATCTGTCGGGCCCTGCCCTCCTATTCCTCCTTCCTACTATTCCCGCGCTCGCGGCTGCCTGGCTGACCTGGCGAAGCCCCGAATCTCCTGTGCTGCTGCTTCGGCAGGGACGCGAGGAAGAAGCGATGGTCGCCCTCGTTCGTATCCGCACCGGGCAGGCAGCTAGGATCGCGCGCGAATATGGCCGCATGCAGATCTTGGCTTCCGTCACCGACGACACGATTGGGCGGCGCAAGGCGCAGTATTCCTCTCCTAGGCAAAAGATCATGACGAGGTCGGCAATCGCCGCCGCGATCGGGCTACATTCGACCGGGGTGAGCATCATCTTCCTCTTTGGAATTGTGATTTGCTCTTGGACGGGCGCATCCATGACCGTGTCAGTCATTGTGGGAATGGCGGCGGTAGCCTGCGCCCTGTTCGGGTTGATCGCCAGGGTTTACGGTTTCTTGCCCCCGGCATTTTCGTTCATGACCTCCCGCCGGTCTTCACTGCTGGTGGGGGGTGGCACCTCGGCGCTTTGTCTAGCTGGACTGGCAGCTACTTTTTTCCTTGTGGTGCCGCACGCGGCCGGAGCGTGGACGCTGGTCGCAGCCATCTTCTTGATCCATGCCCTAACCGTGATCATGGTTATGTTCCCAGCCGCCAATTCGTTGACGAGGGCGCATACGCCCGGGCCGGTGCGCACTCGCGCTAACGCCGCTTCGCTGGTGGTGGCGGGCGTGTCCATGGCGTTGTTCTTGCTGGTTGCAGACCGCTTGGGGGCTGCGGGCGCGTTCTTGGCTATGGCCTTGGTCGACTGCGGGGCGACTTTGCTCGTGGCGCGGGTTGTGCCCCTACCTCCGTGGCTTCCTTCTAAGACGGCACATTAGTAAAGGTAGACTGGACCTATGCAGCCCACCCAACAAGATGTTGCCGACCTGGCAGGTGTTTCTAGACAGTTAGTGTCCCTAGTAGTGCGCGGGGATAAGCATGTCTCGCCGACAAAACGCCGGGCGGTACAAGAGGCTATGGCTAGCTTGGGATACCGTCCTAATGCGGCGGCAAGGGCATTGGTGGAGCGCCGCACCCGCACTATTGGGCTAGTAACCCCTGGATTTTCAAACCCCTTCTTTGGCGATCTTGCCGATGCGATCAGGGTGGCAGCCTCTGAACGGAACTTGACGCCCCTGATCGGTTCTTCGGCCTCGGTACTTGAAGTAGAACGGTCGGTAATTGATCGTTTTATAGAGATGGGAGTAGATGGGCTGATCCTAACTGGCTCTTTGCTTTCCCCGGAGACGATCGCCAAGATCGGCGAGCAGGTGCCTGTCTGCATGCTCAATCGGCCCCCTGCTAAAGGAGTAGTGGATGCGGTCTTGTGCGACGACGCGCGCGGGCAGCAGCTGGCTACCGAACACGCGGTCGAGGCGGGCTACAAGCACATTGTGTTCCTTGAGGACGAGGATGCCGACATTCCGCAGACTTCCGCCCACCGCAGGCAGACTGGGTTCTTGGCGGCAATGGAGGCCATGGGGCGGGCCGACGAAGCTGTCACAATCACCGTGACGGGCCGGGTCTCGGAAGCGGTCTTGCAGGCCTTCGACATTTTCAATTCCACCGATGTGGCGTTTATCTGTCACAACGACCAGATTGCGTTCGAGGCGGCTGTCGAGATCATGTCTCGCGGCATGTCCCTGGGGGTAGACGTGGGGGTCACGGGCTACGACAACACGGCGTTGGCTTCGTTTTATTCTCTGGAGCTGACCTCTATTGATCAGGGCTTGGCGCGGATGGCGCGCGGTGCGGTTGCAATGATCGAATCGCGCCAGCACGGGCACCACGAGGCCGGGAGGACCCAGATGATTGACCCTACGCTGGTCACTCGCCGCTCCACTCGGCGGCGGGTATGGAAAAAGTAACGATATAGCAATGGTGCACTTGGGGGCCTGCCAAGCTACGATGTACCTGTGACTTCAAGTATTACCGAACGCCCCGTCCTGGTGGTTGATTTTGGTGCGCAGTACGCCCAGCTGATCGCTCGGCGCGTGCGCGAGGCTCGCGTCTATTCCGAAATCGTGCCACACACGATGGCTGCCCAGCAGATGCTGGATAAGAATCCTGCAGCGATCATTCTTTCTGGTGGCCCCTCCTCGGTTTATGCCGAGGGCGCGCCCAGTATTGATCCTGAAATTTTCAGCGCCGGAGTTCCCGTCTTGGGAATTTGCTATGGCTTCCAGACAATGGCCGCGAAACTTGGCGGCAAGGTTGGCAAGACCGGCACCCGCGAATACGGTCACACCGAGGTAAACCTGCAGGCCGGTGGTGGTCTGCTACTTTCAGATACCCCGGAAAAGCAGGCGGTGTGGATGAGCCATGGCGATGCGGTCCAGCAGGCTCCCGAAGGATTTATCGTCACCGCGTCCACTGCCGAGACGCCGGTAGCCGCTTTTGAGGACAAGGAACGCGGCTTGTACGGCGTGCAGTGGCACCCCGAAGTGCACCACAGCGAATTCGGGCAGAAGGCGCTGGAACACTTCCTCTACGAGGGTGCTGGCCTGAAGGGGGATTGGACGTCTGATTCCATCATCGATACCCAGGTGCAGAAGATCCGCGAACAGGTGGGCGATGCCCAGGTTATTTGTGGCCTGTCTGGTGGGGTGGACTCCTCGGTGGCCGCCGCTCTCGTCCATAAGGCGATTGGCGACCAGTTGACCTGTATCTTTGTTGACCACGGGCTGCTGCGTGCAGGCGAGCGGGAACAGGTCGAAACTGACTACGCCGCTTCTACCGGCATCAAGATCGTTACCGTTGACGAGTCGGAACGGTTCCTAACGGCCCTGGAAGGGGTGTCGGATCCGGAAACGAAGCGCAAGATCATCGGCCGCGAATTCATTCGTTCCTTCGAAGCTGCCCAGCTAGACCTGGTGCGGCAGGCAGGTGCCGAGGGCACCCAGATCAAGTTCTTGGTACAGGGCACCCTGTACCCGGACGTGGTTGAATCTGGCGGAGGCGAAGGTGCGGCCAATATCAAGTCCCACCACAACGTCGGGGGGCTACCCGAGGACCTGGACTTCGAACTGATTGAGCCGCTGCGTACCCTGTTCAAAGACGAGGTGCGGCAGATCGGGTTGGCCCTTGGGGTACCCGAGAACATTGTGTGGCGTCAGCCCTTCCCTGGGCCCGGCCTAGGTATCCGCATCATTGGCGAGGTCACCCGCGATCGTCTGGAAATTCTGCGGGCCGCTGACCTGATCGCCCGCGAGGAACTGACCAAGGCAGGGCTAGACCGCGAGATTTGGCAGTGCCCGGTGGTGCTGTTGGCAGACGTGCATTCGGTGGGCGTGCAGGGTGATGGCCGTACTTACGGGCATCCGATCGTGCTCCGCCCGGTCTCTTCCGAGGATGCGATGACTGCTGATTGGACTCGGTTGCCATACGACGTGCTGGCACGCATCAGCACGCGCATCACTAATACTGTTCCCGAGGTTAACCGCGTGGTCTTGGATTGCACTTCCAAGCCACCGGGAACCATCGAGTGGGAGTAAACAAAATGCCCTGCCGGCTGGCAGGGCATTTTTGTATCCGCTTTATGCAACTAGATTTTCTTCGTCCTCTTGCACAGTAGGTAGGCGAGCAGGGCCAACGCGGCAATGGCGGTCACTGCCCAGTACAGGCCGCGGTATCCAAAGGCGGGCACCATCCAGCCCAGTACTAGGGGGCACACGCCGATCGCGGCATCCATGAACACGAAGTAGGTCGAGTTTGCTACGTCTAGGTGTCCCTTGGGCGAGTTCTTGATTGCTAATGCCAACCCGGCTGGCTGGGTAGCGCCGATGCCGGCACCTAGTAGGGCAGCAGAAAGGAGCAGGGTGAAGGAGTTGGAAGCAAAGGCGAGTACTGCCAGTGCGACCGCTACGGCGGCGTAGCCGGGGACCATGACTACCGTGTCTCCGCGTTCGTCGAAGAGCCTGCCAGTAAAAGGCCTGATGATAAACATGACCACTGCGTAAACGATGAAGAAGGCGCCGGCGGCCTTCACTAGGTCCAGCTCGGTGGCGTAGGAATTCAGATAAGTCAGAACTGTGCCGTAGCCGAAGTAGATCAGGGCCGTGACCAGCGAGATGGGTAGTGCGCCCGGTTCAATGAAGGTGGATAGCGAAATTTTCTTCTTCGGTTCTTCTATGTGTTCTGCCAGCTTCGGTTCGGCCCCCATGGCAAAGGCGAACAGGAGCGCTGCGGCAGAGATGCCGGCGCAAATCAAAAACAGTGTCTGGAAGCTGAGGAGGTTCATCGAAGCGGTGCCGATGAAGGGGCCGATTGCCGAACCGACGGTGATCGACAGCATGAAGTAGCCGATACCTTCGCCGTGGTGGGCAATGGGAATCCTAGAGGTAACTAGCGAGGTGATAGCTGTCTGCGAGATCCCGTAGGCAAAGCCATGCAGGGCGCGCAGGACCAGCAGAGTTGGTAAGGAATTGGATACTAGGTAGGCCAGGCACAGTGCCACGATCAGGGCGAGGCCGGAAAGCATTGTGCGTCTGCGTCCCAGCGCTTTCATAACTATTGGGCTGAGGAAGCGGGCTACCAGGGCGCCAAGAATGAATACGGAGGCTGCGAAGCCTGCGCTCGAGATGGAGGCGCCGTAGGAGTCTTTGGCGAAGGTAGTAATTGTAACGATTAGTACGTAGTACTGGATGTAGACGAAGAAGTTGGCGAAGGTGCCAGCTAGAAAATGTTTGCTAAATATTTTTGCGTCAGTCACTGGGGTCCCATCTTGATATTTGCGGTCTAATCGTGCCTTACGCGGCAGTTATAATGGAAGAGCTAATCTGGCTAAGCGGTTATAACAAAATGTCACAACAAGTGGTTTGGAGACGTGGTGGTAGCGGATTCTACGAAGTATCTAGCGTTTCTTGCTGCAGCCGAGGGCGGCTCGCTGTCTGCGGCGGGACAGGAACTTGGCTACACTCCTTCGGGAGTGATTCGCCTGGTCAACTCCCTAGAGAGCGAGCTGGGGCTAACCTTGCTCAAGCGTTCTGCCAGGGGAGTGCGCCCCACCAGCGAGGGGCAGCGGCTGCTTCCATTGGCACGCCAAATTGTAAGCGCGCACGCCCGGGCGGCACAGCTTGCTGGGCGATTAAAAGGCGTTGACGAGGGCAAGCTCACAGTGGGAACGAAGCATTCGATGGCCGCGATCTGGCTGCCGCACATCGCTGTGGCGTTCCGCAAGAAGCATCCGAATGTGGACATGCGCGTTGAAGAGGGCGGCACCTCGCAGATACTGAATCTGTTGGAAGAGGGGCGAGTAGATTGTGCCCTCCTTACTTCCAAGGCCCCCGGTTATAACTGGTTGCCGCTGCAAAAAGTGGCGCTGGTGGCCTGGCTGCCGCCGCAGCACCCCTATGCGGATGCGGCGAAGGTGCCCGTGCAGGCCTTTGCCGGGGCTCCGTTCGTGCGCACGCACCTAGAGACGATGATGGATTCGGACCGCTACCTGCACGCCCACAAGGTGACTCCTGATGTGAAGCTGACTTCGGCCGATTCTTTTACTACCTATGCCATGGTCGAGGCCGGTCTGGGCGCCTCGTTAAATGTGGAGCCGATGACCCGGTCGTGGACGGGCAATGTGGCAGTGGTGCCGGTAGACCCGCCCTACTCGCTCGAATTTGGGGTGGCGTATGCCGACGAGGGCCTCTCGCCGGCGGCAGCCGAGTTTATCGCCCTCGCCAAAGATTTGAAGAAGCGTTGGTTAGGATAGGCCCATGGGTAAATCTAGGCGTAAGCGAGGCTGGGCGGCCGCTCCACTGCCGCTGCCGGGCAAGGTCATTGACAATCACACGCACCTTCCGCTGCACGAGGGCGAGATTCCTTGCGTAGAGCAGAAGCGCATCCTGCGCGAGGAGCAGGTGCGCCTTGCTCACCAGGTTGGGGTTGCCGGGATGATTACCTCCGGATGTGAGCTGCCCGAGTTGGAACCAACCGTGGCGTTGCTCGAGGACGGGCAGTGGGCTGCCCTTGCGATTCACCCCAATGAAGCACCGCTACATGCCGGCTTTGTAGAGAAGTCTCCCGATGGGCTTACCCATGAGACGGAGGAGCGTCACAAGGTGCCCCTAGAAGATGCCATTGCAAAGGTGGCCGACCTGGCTAGGGATCCGAAAGTGGTGGCGATTGGCGAGACGGGACTCGACTACTTCCGTACCTCGCAGGCGGGTAAGGAATACCAACTTCGTTCCTTTAGGGAGCACATCGCCCTCGCCAAGGAACTGAACCTGCCGCTGCAGATTCACGACCGCGAGGCCCACGAGGACACTATTGCGACGCTGCTCTCGCAAGGAGCTCCCGAAAAAACCGTATTCCACTGCTACAGCGGCGATGCCGAGATGGCGAAAGTGCTTGCAGACAACGGTTGGTATGCCTCTTTTAGCGGCACCCTCACCTATCCGGCAAATAAGCATCTGCGCGAATCCTTGCTGGCATTGCCGCGTGAGCTGGTCCTGGTCGAGACGGACGCGCCCTACCTCACTGCCCAGGCCCACCGCGGCCAGCCCAACGCGTCTTATCTGATGCCCTTCACCGTGCGGCGAATTGCAGCGCTATGGGCAATTGCAGACGGGGTGGCGCCGACGGATGATGACGATGCTCTGGGGAAGGCGATGGAGAAGTCCGCCGAGGTGTTGCCGGACTATTTGGCGCAAACCTGCGCGAAGTTAGCCGGTACAACCAGCGAAGTTTATTCGGTTTCTGTGGACTAAAAGCCCAGGTGGAAACCCTGTAGAGGGCGGGATCACGCTAGCAGTTATTAGATTCACGTAGACGTAATGTCACGAAATGGTTACGATCGTATACGTTCGATAAACTTTTGTCGTCGATCTAAGGAACCTATGACTGACTCCAAACTCTTCAAGCGTGCAGCTGCTAGCGCGGCGGTAGCTTCTCTGGCCGTTGTCGGTACTGCTGCTACGGCAGTAGCGGTGGGCCACAAGCAGGTATCGGTAGCAGTAGACGGGGTAACTCGTCCTGTGTCCACCTGGGGGAGCAACGTCCACGAAGTGCTGGCAGACGCGGGAGTGCAGGTAGGCAGTGCCGATGCAGTCAGCCCTGCTCGGCCGAGCCAGGTTGCAAACGGCACTCAGATTCAGGTGCGCCGGGCCAAGAACTTCACTGTAGATAAAGGGCAAGGCCGTCAGCAGGTAAAGTCGGCGGCTAGCTCTATCGCGCAGGTGTCGGCAGATCAGTCCAATGGTGCTGTCAGCGCCAAGCGTCCTTCCAATACCTCTGAGCCGCTGCCCGTTTCTGCCCAGGACACTCGCGTCAGTATCCAGGATGGACACGCCAAGAAGCAGGTGGCTGTCAAGGCCGGCCAGACTGTTGACCAGGTGCTTGCGGCCGCCAAGGTGAAGGTGTCTCCGCTAGATAAGACTCAGGTCAAGGCTGGCGAGGACGGTCCGACCATTACCGTCACTCGCGTCAAGCGGGGTACCGTGGCCGAGGACAAGGTAACTAAGAAGCACACGATCAAGAAGGTCGAAGATCCGAACCTGCCGAAGGGCGAAACGAAGGTGGCCCAGGAAGGCAAGGACGAGGTCACTCAGAAAACTACCTACCGGATCACCGAAAACGGCAAGGTTGTACACGAAACTCCGCTAGGTAAAAAGAAGACTCAGGAAATGGTCGAAGAGGTGGTGCACGTCGGCACCAAGGAAAAGCCTGCTAAAGACAAGACCGAAGATACTGATGAGGGCACCGATTCCGATTCGAAGGACCAGGAATCTTCTGCTCGTCCGGGTAGGGGCACCGGTTCCGCTCCCGCTGGAGTATGGGCACAGCTAGCTCAGTGTGAATCCGGCGGTAACCCGGCTACTAACACCGGAAATGGCTTCTACGGGCTGTACCAGTTCACCGCACAGACGTGGCAGGCTATGGGTGGAAGCGGACTTCCCTCCGATGCTTCTGCCGCGGAACAGACTATGAGGGCGCAGAAACTACAGCAGCAGGCTGGCTGGGGACAGTGGCCCGGCTGCGCCGCATCCTTGGGATTAAGGTAGGAAAAATTGGGTAAGCACGCCGCGAAGGCTTCACGGTCCGAGGTATTCTTTGGCAAATCAGCCCCCTCGGTACGCACTCCCGCGCTGGTAGCATCTGCTGCCGCCCTCGCTATGATCGCGACGGCAGGGACTGCTGTAGCCTCCAGCTACCGCAACGTCTACGTGTCTGTCGACGGAGTGAAACGCCCAGTGGCGATGTATTCCCAATCCGTAACCGATGCTTTGCGCGTGGCGGGGGTAAAGACATCCCGCTACGACAAGGTGAGTCCCGCCAGGGGAGCATCTTTGGGCGAGGGCGAGATCGTTTCTGTAACCTCGGCCCGCCCGGTTTCGTACTCTCGCGCTGCGGACCCGACGCCGAAGCAGGCGATGGTGGCTGCGCCCTCGACAGGGGATGCGGCGAAGGCACTGGCGGCCACCGACAAAAAGGTGCGGGTGGCAGTATCGCGTTCTTCCGAGAGCGCTAAAGCGATGCCGCTAGTATCTGAAGAACAGGCAGTGACCATTGCCGTGGACGGGCAAACTAAAGCGGTCGAGGCTCCTTCTGGGGCGGATGCTTCCGCGGTCTTGGAACAGGCCGGGGTCAAGGTGTCCCCGCTAGACCAGGTGCAGGCCGAATACGCAGACGGCAAGGTCACTATTGCGGTCACGCGGGTAGAGCGTGGCACTCGCGTCGAAAATAAGGCGATCGACTTCCAGACTGAAGAAAAGCCCGACCCCGAAGCCTACGTGGGCACGAAGAAAGTTGTGCAGAAGGGGAAGAAGGGCAACATTGCCACTTCGATCTACTTCGAAAAGCACAATGGCAAGGAAGTTCATTCCGCCAAGCTGGCAGAAGAAAAGACTGCCGATCCGGTGAAGGAAATCGTGCAGGTAGGCACCAAGCCAGCACCTGAAGGTGTGGACGAGGACGTGCTGAAGCGCGCGGGAGAGGGGCAGGCTACCCCCGAAGACGCGCAGCGTATCGCCGCTTCAATGGTTGCTGAGCGAGGCTGGGGTGCAGATCAGACCGCCTGCCTCATTAACCTTTGGAACAAGGAATCGCACTGGGACGTCAATGCCGAAAATGCGTCCTCGGGCGCATACGGTATTCCGCAGTCGCTGCCCGGTTCTAAGATGGCTGCTGCTGGCGAAGACTGGCAGACTAACCCGGCAACCCAGATCAAGTGGGGGCTTGGTTATATTGCCGGGCGCTACGGTAACCCGTGCGGGGCGTGGAGCCACTCCCAGGCAGTGAACTGGTACTAAAGATCCGCCGGAGCTAGCGCAGGCACGGCCAGTGCGCTCAGTTGCTTAGTAGGCCCGGCGGTGGGGTGTTCGTCGGGTCCAAACAGGGATTCGGAAAGTTTTTCGCCCTCGCGTAACCCGGTGTACTCAACCGGCACCGAACGGCCCAGGTAATCCATAAGTTTTTGGGCCAAAGTCAACACTGGGACCTGCTTGCCCATATCCATCACTAGCACTTGCCCGTTGCGGCCTCGCCCTCCGGCTTCAAGCATTAGGTTGCAGGCCTGTGGCAGGGACATGAAGAAGCGTTCTACTTTTGGATCGGTGATTGTAACCGGGCCACCTTGCATGATCTGGTAGTACAGCGAATGCACTACCGAACCTCGGGAGGCAAGAAGGTTGCCAAAACGCACCGACGCGTAGGCTTTTCCTTTGCCGTAGTGTGCAGTGAGTCGTTCCGCTAGCTGCTTTGAGCAGCCTAGCGCGGAGGTGGGCTGGGCCGCCTTGTCAGTCGAGATGTTTACGAATCGTTCGGCCCCTTGCGCCGCCTCCAGCACGTTGGCGGTGCCCAGCGTGTTCGTTTTGTAGGCTTCGGCCGGGAATTTTTGCAGTAGGGGAAGGTGTTTGAGGGCGGCGGCGTGAAAGACGACTTGAGGGCGGTGCGCGGCAAATACCTGGTGGAGTGCCTCCCTGTCGCGGATGGAACAAAGGGCCAGCTCGTCGCTGGTAAGGAGGGCTCGCCCGTGCAGGGCCAGTTGCAGTGAATGCAGGGCAGATTCGTCCCTGTCTAGCATCACCAATTCGGCCAGGGGCAGCGGCGCTAGCTGGCGAACTAGTTCGGCGCCGATCGATCCGCCGGCCCCGGTCACCAGTACTCTTTTGCCGCACAAATAAGAGGTATCTGCCCTCTTTGCTGCCGCGCGCCCGGTCATTTCGGTAAGCTGGTTATTCAACCAGGTCTTAACTTCATCGGGCAGCGGCAGTTGGTGCATAGCACCGATCATACCCAATGGGTGTCTGCCTGTAGCCACGGAAAGCTTGGAGGGTGAATTGCAGCTGGCTAACTTTTTGGGGGCGCACCCGCGTGCCCTCAGCCTGCATAACACCGTCTACGCCCCCAAAACGGGGCTGGGCCCCTTCAGCTACCTGTGCTCGCGGCTGCAAGCCAGCGTCCGGGTGAACGAGGCCGGCGAAGGCATAGTAAGTGGGCAGTTACTGGTCCCCGATAGCCAGCGCGTCTTCCTGACAGTACCTGCCGGGAAAGAAATGGCGCTGCTACCTGCCGCAGAGTCCACGTTTACTGCCAAGTTTTCGTGCCCAGACAAGGCCGGCCACAACGTGCAGGTGACCTTTGTGAACAAGGGAGGGCGGGCGCCCTCGTTCCTGCGCCTGGACGGGCAGAACCAGAAGGTTGATGTGTTCGGTTCGTGCGTAAGTCGGGACGCCTTTGAATACTCGGGAGCCCTATCGCTGGGTAACTATTACGCCCGCTCGTCCGTCGCGTCCGCCTTCGACCTGGAACCTAGCGGACTGGCGGGCACAGACCTGGCGGCCAACCCGTCGCAATTTCAGCGGCGCGTGGCACACGATGACTTGGCGCGTTCCGCGGCGGGGGTGCTCGCCAATTCGCATGCTGCCTGCCTGCTTGTAGATTTTGTAGACGAACGCTTTCCCCTGCTCAAAGGCGAGGGCGGATACTTTACGTATTCGAATGAACTGCAACGGGCCGGCCTCGATGCGGCCAAATACGACCGAGTGAATTGGGATTCCAAGAGGTACTGGGCGGCATTTGAACCGGCCTGGAAACGGCTTGTCGCGGCTGCCCCAGGCGGTAAAGTCATTGTAAATCGCGCCTATTGGGCTACCACGGACTCTGCCGGGAAAAACCTTGCGAATGGAAAAACGATCCGGTGGGCAAATTCTGTGCTAAGACGCACCTACGCCCGGGTAAGACGGCTGACGCCCTCGGTGCAATTCATTGACTACGATGCCTCCATGCTGGTGGCTGATCCGGAGCACAAGTGGGGGCGGGGACCCTACCACTATGTACCCGAATTCTATAGGCAGCTCAACCGCTCGCTACGGCGTCTACTTGCGCTTCCGCCAACGCTTTAGAAGGTAAGTGTTGTTGTTCACGGCATGGTCGACGGCGCGCAGATAACTCCGTGCTTGCGCCATGGGAGAAGCGTGCTCGGCAATCCACTTGCGACCAGCCCCATCCACCTGCAGACGGTGCGGATGGTGTAATAGATCGCGCCAGAGGGCGGCCAGTGCTTGCGGATCGTTGGCGGGGGCTGCCGCCCCGGCGCTCGCGGCGGTAACGATCGCTGCTGGTTCACCATCTGCGCTGACAGTTAGGTGAATGCCGCGGTGAAGTCCGTCGAAGAGCTTCGAGGGGATGGTGGTGCGCAGGGGGTTCCAGTCTCGTAGAGTTACTAGTGCCGTGTGTGCCCATTCGAAGTGCTTTCCCAGTTCTTCGCGGGAAATTCTGCGAACGAATTCTACGGGCAGGTTCGCCTGTTTGGCTCTGCGTCGCAGAGTGGGGAGGTGGGCGCCGCCGCCAATAAGACGCAGGCGGACGTTTTCGCCTTGGCGTTGCAGGATTCGCAGCGCGTCGAGGGCGGTTCCTAGCCCCTGGGCGCGACCAATGTTTCCCGCATACAGTACGTGCAGCTCGTCGTCGGGTAGGTTGGTGTTCTGCAGTACCTGTGTGGGCAGGTCGAGCGTGTTGTAGACGACTAGTACTTTGGCTTTGGTGCGGGAGGCGAGCCGGTTGCCGTATTCGGCTGACGTGACCGTAATGGCGCCGGCGCCTTTGATGCACCATCCCATTGCTAGCTTGGTGATTTCGCCGAGCGCGGTCATTACTTTGGCGCGCAGTTTTGCCGCCACAGTCGTGGGGGTGTTTCCTTCCCCCAAGTAGTCCAGTAGGTCGGGCCAGGCATCGCGCAGGTCTATGAGTGTGGGGATTTTGAAGAGGTCGGCCAGGAGGCGTTGCACGAAGAGGTTGGGAATGGGAGGGGCGGTGGAGATTAGCAGGTCATAGTGGTTTTTGCGGCAGAGGCCGAGCGCTATTTTCAATGCCGACGCTAGGAATACTGCCTGGTCGGCGATCCGTGAGGGCAACGAGAAGTCGTGTTCGCGAAATGCGCTCCGGTAAATGCGGTAGTGGGCGCTCACCTGTTCAAAAGCGTGGGGTTGGTGTGCTGGAGCCGAAGAAAGGAGCTTGCCCCCGGGGTAGTGGGGCGGGGAAGCCACCACTGTGACGTCGTGACCCGCCTCTAGAAGGGTCTGGGTTAGTTTGTTGGCACGCCTTTGCGAGATCCCTTCTTCGGGATCCCAGAGTTGAGAAAGAACTAAGATTTGCATTGGCGATCTGATCGATGGGGCGGGGGAATAACTACCTTTACGAGTGTATCTAATGCAGTCCGAATTACTATATTCTGGACGCAAGTATACGGTTGCTAGGCGCAAGCCGAAACAGGAGGGACTATGCCAACTTCGCATGGGGTAAACACTTCGAAGCCTCACCGGATCCTAAGGGTGCTGGCGGTGGTGGCACTGGTCATCCTTCTTGCATGCGTGGGCCTATTTTTCTGGCTGTCTCACTCGGTTACCGGGAATATGCAACATGTGAAGGTAAAGGCCCCCTCTATTTCGAAGTCTGCAGCCGAGGGCGCTACTAACTTCTTAGTGCTGGGCTCTGACGTGCGCCTGGACGCTTCGAATCAGGACAGCTGGGCGCTGGGGGGAGCGCGGACCGATGCGATGATGCTGGTGCAGTTCTCGCGCCGGCATAACACGGTCACGGTGATGTCAATACCGCGTGACTCCTGGGTGGATATTCCGGGCCACGGCAAGGCCAAAATCAATGCGGCCTTTGCCTACGGGGGGCCGTCGCTGGCCATTGATACGGTGCAGCGGCTGACGGGCGTGCCTATCGACCATTTCGCTATCGTGAACTTTCAAACCTTCTCGGCCCTGACCGATGCCCTGGGTACGGTAACTATCGAAACTACTCAGGGGCCCCAGCAGATGAATGGCGAAGAGGCGCTTGCTTTTGTGCGGGAACGCAAGTCTTTGCCGGGCGGTGACTTTGACCGGGTGAAGCGGCAGCAGGCGTGGATGAGGGCGATCATGTCTGGCATTTTCTCCGAGGACGTGCTCTCTTCGCCCTCGAAATCGCTGCAACTAATCCAAACAGCATCTAAAGATATGACGGTAGACGAAGGGCTTGGCACCACGGAACTGCTCTCGCTGGCGAAGGATGCCAGGGGCGTTCGCCCTAAGAACGTCACCTTCATTACGGCTCCATTTACCGGTACTGGGATGTCCGAGGACGGGCAATCTATAGTCAATCTAGACATGGAGGCGCTGGAGCCGCTGACCAAGGCGTGGGCTCAAGACCGGCTTCCGGATTATCTGAAAAATGCTGGAGCGGGGATTCCTGCCCTCTCCAAGAGGGTGAACTAATGGCTCTCAGCGAGTTTAGAAAAGAACTTTGGCACCTGCGTCACGGCGGGATTGCTCAGCTGAAGGAACACCGGCTCCGCCAACGCGCTATCAACATAAAGCCGGCTCCCAAGAGCGCTCCTAGTGACAAGAGCGCTGGTGGGAAAGCAGTGAGCTTTGGTTCCTGGCCTATCCCTACCCCTGAGGCAGCGCGCCACCAGGTAACTGCGGCGGTAATCCTAGACGAGTTTTCCGATCTGGCCCTGCGTTTTGAATGGAACCAGATCCCAGTCAGCCCCGGCGGCTTCCGCGAGCAGCTGGAAGGGAAGAAGATTGACTTGCTGTTTGTCGAATCTGCCTGGCACGGCAATTCGGACAAATGGCGCTTCATGGTTGTGGGCCCCAAGACCCCCACTAGCAGGCTGAAGGAACTGGTTTCCTACTGCAAGGAGCGGTCCATTCCAACAGTGTTCTGGAATAAAGAGGACCCGGCCCACTACCACGAGGCCATCGCTACTGCTCGCCTCTTTGACTACGTCTTCACTACCGACCAGACCCTGCTAGAGCAATACCGGGCCGATCTTGGCCACGAGCGTGTTGGAGTGCTGCCCTTTGCCGCTCAACCGTCAGTGCATAACCCAATCCGGTTGTCCTCAGGGGGAAAGGTACCACCGCGGCGCGATGTTGCCTTTGCCGGCATGTATTTTGCCCACAAGTTCCCGGAACGGCGGGCCCAGATGGGGATGCTGCTGGGGGCCGCCGACGAAGTATCCCCGCGGATGAGCAAGGGGCTCGACATCTTCAGCCGCTACCTGGGCGGAGACCCCCGCTACCAGTTTCCAACCCCGCTGGACAAGCGCGTAGTCGGCTCTCTTGCCTACCCGCAGATGCTTACCGCCTATCGCGGTTATAAGGCGTTTTTGAACGTCAACTCGGTAGTGACCTCGCCCTCCATGTGTGCGCGAAGAATCTTCGAAATATCGGCCTGTGGCACCCCAATCGTTTCTGCACCCTCGCCCGCCATCGACAACTTTTTCACCCCAGACGAGGTTGTGCAGGTAGGCAACTCGCAAGAGGCAGGATACGCGTTGCGGGCACTAGTAGGTAACGAGGAGCTGCGCTCGCGGATGACGCACTTGGCGCAGCGGCGCATTTGGCAGGAACACACCTATGCGCACCGGGTAAACCAAGTGCTGCAAACAATTGGGCTCGAGGGCGCCCAGTGGCATCTGCCCACTGTGACTCCGATGATATCGACGAATAGGCCGGAGCAGGTGGCACACGTGCTTTACTACCTACATGCGCAGGTTGGGGTCGAAATGGCCCCGGTCATCCTGGCCCATGGGTTTACCCCGTCTCGAACAGAGGTAGCGAGGGCCAAAGAATTAGGGTTGGACGTGACTTGGCTGTACGCTCCCGCCACCGAGTCCCTGGGGCAGTGCTACAACCGTATCCTTCAGGTAGCCCAGGGCGATTGGGTGGCGAAGATGGATGATGACGATCTGTATTCGCCCTACTACCTTTTAGAACAGTTAGCTGCTACCGATTACTCTGGGGCGGACCTGGTGGGCAAACATGCGCACTACATGTATCTGGCCTCTAAAGACGTAACGGTGTTGCGGTTTACGCCGTGGGAACATCGCTTTACCAGCTTCGTGTCCGGTCCGACGATCGTCGGACGGCGTGATCTGCTCCAGGAAGTGGGCTTTGTCGACCGCACCACGGGCGAAGATAGTGCCCTGCTCAAGGATGTGAGCGCCAGCGGCGGCAAGATCTTCTCTACCTCCCGTTTTGGCTTTGTGCAGATGCGCGGTTCGCAAAAACATACCTGGGCGGTGTCAGACTTTGAGGTGCTGGCCAACTCTAGGCTGAGCCACTACGGGCGGCCAAACAAAACCGAGCTGCCCTAATCCTTCTTTAGCTCTACTGTGGTTGGCCCTTCTTCGACCTCGGGGATGGGCTTCTTCAGCAGCTTGCGAATAGCCATTAGCGAGAGGGAAGCGGCGTTGCCATCGCCGAAGGGGTTCTTCGCCTGGGCCATTTCCTCGTATTTTTCTGGATGCTCTACCAGGCGCATGACCTCGCGGACGATGTTTTTGGTATCCGTGCCGATCAGCCGCACGGTGCCAGATTGGACCGCTTCCGGGCGCTCAGTGTTTTCGCGTAGAACTAGCACGGGTTTGCCGAGGGCGGGAGCCTCTTCTTGGACGCCGCCGGAGTCCGACAGGATGATCCGGGCCCGCTGTTGCATATGAGAGAACTCGTTGTAGTTGAGCGGGTCGCAGATAAATACGTTCTGGTCATCCTTTAGGTGTGGGCCAATTGTTGCGCGCACAGTCGGATTGGCGTGCGCCGGGAAGACGATCTGCCAGTTGGGGAGTAGCCCGGCTAGCTGGTGAACAGCCCGGCCTACGTGATCCATGGGCTTGCCCCAGTTTTCCCTTCGGTGGCAGGTAAGTAACAGCACGGGAGCATCAGATTCGTAGATACGTTGCAGCTCCGGCTCGCCAAAGGAAACGGGCTTTTTCAGAACGTGGAACAGGGCGTCAATTACCGTGTTCCCCACGACGGCAACGGTGTCTGGATTGACGTCCTCGCGCAGCAAATTGTTGCGCGAAACCTCGGTGGGGGCCAGGTTGAGCGAGGACACCTGCGTCGTGATTTTCCTGTTGGCCTCTTCGGGAAATGGCGAGAACATGTCGCCAGAACGCAGCCCGGCCTCTAAGTGGATGACGGGGATTTGCATGTTGAAGGAGGCTAGGGCCGCAATTGCCACCGTGGTGGTATCTCCCTGCACCAACACCGCATCAGGCTCGGCCTCGGCCAAAATGGGGCTTAGTCGTTTGAAGATCTTTGCCGACAGCTTGTTTAGCGACTGCCCCTTTTCAAACGCCCTCAGGTCGTAGTCCGGTTCGATCTCGAACAGCCTGTTCACTGCATCCAACATTTCTTTGTGTTGGCCCGTAGAAACAGTGATTGCTTTAAAATCTGGGGAAGTGCGCAGTATGCGAATGATGGGGGCAACTTTGATGGCTTCGGGCCTTGTCCCGTAAACCACCAGAATGCGGTGTTTCCTAGGCATTTGTGTTCTTTCCGAGGGACGCCAAGTCCAAATTATACTAACATGTACGACAGGAACGTATGTGCTTGTTCTCCTTAGATGCATATTTGGATGAAGTCGTGGTACGGAAGGTAGAAGTATGCGCGAGCAAGGGTCTCTTGCGGTAATTGGACTTGGATATATCGGGCTGCCCACAGCAGTTGTTTTGGCTCAAAATGGCTGGAAGGTAACGGGCGTAGATGTTTCCGACCGTACTCTCGAATTCGTAAATGCGGGCAGGCTGCCCTTCGTTGAAGAGGGGTTAGAGAGCGCGCTAAAAGAGGTAGTTGATTCCGATGCCTTGGTGGCGCAGAAGGAAACTCCGGCCTCGGATGTATACATCATTTCCGTCCCCACCCCGTTCAAGGGAGACCACGAAGCAGACCTGTCATACATCGACGCCGCCATCGACAAGATTATTCCGCAGTTGCAGGGCGACGAACTGGTGGTACTGGAATCTACTTCGCCGCCGCTGACTACCGAGCGTATGGCAGAGCGGGTTTTCGCTGCTCGCCCCGACCTGAAGCGCGAGGGCGAAGGGCATGTCATGTTTGCCCATGCCCCGGAACGAGTTTTGCCAGGGCGCATCATGATCGAGATGACGGCCAACGATCGCATTATCGGTGGGCTCACTCCCGAAGCAACGCAGAGGGCGAAGGAAGTCTACGACACGTTCTGCGCTGGGCACGTTCACACTACCGATGCGAAGACGGCGGAACTTGCCAAGCTGGTAGAGAACTCTTTTAGGGATGTAAACATTGCCTTTGCTAACGAGCTCTCGCTTATTGCTCAGGACTTGGGCATTGACGTGTGGGAGCTAATCGAACTGGCAAACAAGCACCCGCGGGTCAACATTTTGCGGCCTGGCCCCGGCGTGGGGGGGGGGACACTGCATTGCGGTGGATCCGTGGTTCATCGTGTCGGCCGATAGGAAGAACTCGCGGTTGATCAATACTGCCCGCCAGGTCAATGATGCGAAACCCAAGTGGGTGCTAAGCCAGGTGCGTGCCGCTCTGGAAGGGAAGCAGGCGCCTAAGGTGGCCATCCTAGGGCTAGCCTTCAAGCCGAATATTGACGATCTGCGTGAATCGCCGGCGCTTCGCATTGCGACGGAGCTAATAGAGGGCGGCAAAGGACAGTTCGATGTTTACGAACCGAATATCGCAGAACTGCCAGACATCCTCTGCGGCAAGGGGGCAACACTCAAGGACACTGCCAATCCTGGCAGGGGGTATGACCTAGTCCTAGTGCTGGTTGGACATGACCAGTTCACCCCGGAATTCTTGTCCGGGCTGCAGGCAGACCAGACCTTCAACTACATCGGTAAGTAATTATGGGCAAGAGCATTGTGGCGTCGGACAAGGACACGACCGTTATGCTGGAGCAGCTGCCGGTTCCGCAATTGGCGCAGTTGCACCTGCCGGCGGGGGCGCGCATCGCTCTGTTGGGGCAGGACGAGCTACCAGAATCTTCCCCAGAATCCCAAGTCATCTTGGTTTCTTCGGATCCGGCTTCTATTCCCCAACTGGCGGAGTGGACTCAGGGCGGCGGCGCGGGTTTCGTGTTGCTACGAAAGCCGGTCGAGCTGCGCAACCGGTGGCTAGTGGCATGGATGCAACTGCTGCAAGAAAGCGGCGTATGTGGCTACGAACCGGTGGGGGACGGATGGCTCTTTAGGATCGGAACAAAGACGGATTCCGATGCCATAAACGAATGGGCAAAAGACGCGTTCTTGCAGGCTAGTGGCGGTGAGGAAGTAGCCAAGCCAGAATCTTCGGGCAGCTACTTGGGCCTGCTCAAGTACGTTCGCCACCATCGCAATGTTCCTGTAGCTGCCAGTTCGGTCGAGGGGGACGCTGAACAAACCGGTCACCTGGTGGCAAAGATAAAGAACCTGCAGAATGAAAATGACAGGATAAAAGCCCGCTATAGGGCACTGGCCAACTCGAAACTCGGATCGCTCACTCTGAAGTGGTGGGAGCGCGGAGGACACAAGTGAAAGACGAACACCTATCCGAGGAACTTCGCCAGATCCTACTGGACGATGAGCAACTAGATCGGGAAATAAAGCGGGTAGAGGACGCTCTGGCAGGTGCAGAGCAAAAGGCCCTAGAGCAGGTGGTCCAGGAGGCACAGTGCCTCGTAAGTGTTATTGTGCCAGCATTTCGGTCGGCCGCGACCTTGAAACGAACGCTGCAGTCGCTGGCAGTGCAGTCCATGGTGAACAACCTCTACGAGGTGGTGGTGGTTCTAAACGGTCCCGACGATGGCATGGTGCAGCTACTTGAGGCTTTGACTCAGCAGCCGCAGTATTCCAACCTGCGGTGGGTACGAGCGGCGCGGACGGGCGCCGGACACGCGCGAAATATTGGGCTGTCGCTGGCCCGAGGCGAATTTGTCACCTTCGTCGACGCGGACGATTCGGTACAACCGCGTTTTCTGGAACAGTTGGTAGAAGAGGTTGGCCCCGGAATTATCCCGGTTGCCCCGATCTTGAACTACCAGGGATCCGAATTAGTCGAGGAAAATGCCCTTGCAGAGAGGATTTTGCAGAATGCCGGCAAGTCCGTCCCGGTCGATTCGGTGCCGTGGATGCTCGGCTTCAATGCGTGCAAGCTGGTTCCGATCGAATTGGCCCGCCAGGTTTGCTACAGGGAAGACCTGACTTCTGGCGAGGACGTCGTCTACTTTGCCACCGCCTTAGCGGGTAAGAAACTGCATTTCCATTTCCCAACCCAGGAAGATTGCGCGTACCGCCGTTACATTACGGCAGAATCCGTGTCCAGGCAGCAGAGTTCATACGAGTTCAACGTGGAAGACCGACTCGATTGCGTCGCCGCGTTGCAAGAGGTGAAGGACCGGGATAACCAGGGTGCCCTCGATTCTCTTATCAGCTCCCAATATGGTTTTGCGGTGCGTTACCTGCAAGAACATCCGGCCTTAGCCCCCAAGCTGGAGGGGGATCTGGCGGCTCGCTCCCTGTTCGATTTTCCCTGGCAGACGGTCAACAAGGGCAAGGCAACCAACCTGGTATTTGCCTACTGCTTCTCGCCATTTTCGGATACGTCCGCAACCGTGGCTGCGAAGGTCGTTGCCGATATGGGCCGCATCTCGGACGTGATCAGCAATGACATGGCCAAACTGCGTCATAAGGATCTCTCCTTGAACACCATCTCGGATCGGTGGATAGCAAATAGGTATGTAGTCACCGCTCCCGTGTCGTTTTCCGGATGGGATCCGACGGTGTCCTTTGCGCGGCAGGGCGTAGCGGTGGCAGAGCGGGCCGCAGCTGCCGGCGAAGGATACGAAACCATGTATTCGAGGGCGCTCTGGGCGGCCTCGCACGTGGCTGCCTTCCTGTATAAGCGCAGGCATCCTCAAGTGCGCTGGAGCGCAGAGTTTTCTGATCCGCTGCGCCGGGATGTTACCGGAAACCTGCGCGTAGGTGCTTTCGGCAAGGATGACCTATCGGACATGATGCTTCGCTACCTAAAGAAGCATGGCACCGAATTGATGGTGGAAGATTCCTACTTCGAGCTCATTGAACTTACTACGTTCCTTGCTGCAGACGAGCTGATCTTCACCAATGACAACCAGCTCGAATACATGCTCATGGATTACCCGCCGCAGCTGCAACAGTTGGTGCGGGCCAAGGCCAAAGTCTGGCACCATCCCACGCCGCCTGCTACCGCCTACGATGCAGTACCAGCCAGGTACCAGATGCCTGAGGGCGATATAAACATCGCCTACTTTGGTGCTTTTTATAAGAACCGCGGCCTAGACGATGTCTTTGTAGCCCTGCGAAACCTCTCGCGGGAAGAGCAACGGAAGGTTCGCTTCCACGTGTTCTGCAACAAGCCCAAAGAGGTCAGCGAACTGGTAACCGCCTACGGTATCGACCTGGTTACCTACGTAAACGGTTACCTGCCGTACCTGGAATTTCTAAATGTGTGTAAAGGCTGCGACGTGCTTTTGCTAAATGATGCCATCTGCCTGGACACTATGCCAATAAACCCGTTCTTGCCGTCCAAGTATGCCGACTACCTGGGCGCCGGGCGCGATATTTGGGCCCTAGTAGAACGTGGTTCGGCTTTAGATAAGGCGCAGGTTACCTACAAGGCGGAGGCAGGCAACTCGGCAGATATCTTGCACCAGCTGAAGCGGATTATAAGCCAAAAAGGCTAACGGCCATACTTTTGGAGTAGTTCCAAAGTACGGTGGTATTCCTGCCAATCTTTCTGGGTGTACGGCAAGGTGCCAAAGCTAGCTAGGCGCGCAATCAGACCTGCCCTGAATTGGGCAGGTACTTTTTGCAGGAAATTGGAATTGTAACGTTCGAAGAAAGTCAGATCGGCTCCCTCGATAAAGTCGTTGACTTCGTCGGGCATCTGCGAAACAAAAATGTCTCGTACCTGTGCTCCCAATTTCTTCTGCATGTAAAAAGACAAAAGGTGCGAAACGAATGACGTCCCAAACGGGAGTCGATGCTGCGGGTATGGCTTCCTGGGCTCTGTAGCTTGCAGCGGCAATCCCGTGAAAAGTTCAGCCAGCTTCAACAGCACCCATTTGCGGTAGAGCTTTTCAGTTCCCGGTTCAGCCAGTGATTTTAAGGAATCGTCCAGCAGGTCGGGAATAGTCTGGGCAGCAATGATGGCGCTGCCCACCTCTGTAATGCCGAGGGCGGGGTTATACCAATCCAGTCCTAAGAATTCGAAAACGGGGAAATTGGTGGTGTCCATGTCTGGGCCCGCCGAGAGCATATTTTGCGGGCTGGCTTCCAAGATCGACCCGAACGAGAGAACATCTAGACCCAGAGTAGGGGAGGCCAAGATAGCGCCCAGGGCCATAAATGCCCAACTATGGCGGTGGAACTTTTCGGTAACCAAGTTGGTTCGTACCGTGAGCGTGGGAAAGTTATCAAAGAAGACGGCTTCGCGGGCAAACCTACCCCCGAAATCCAGCGAAATAAGAATGGTCTTGTCTGGGTCGAGCAGTTCCTTGGCAGCTATGGAATCAAAGCCCCCAGAGAAACTGAGGCCAATATTTCCGCACTTAGCATTGGGAACCTCGCTGGTAATAGAGTGGGCCGCTGAGCCGACAGACAGCTGGCATTGGCAAAATTGGCTAAGGAAGTCGACACACTGGGCAGGCAGAGCATGGTCGACGCTCATCTGGTCGAAAGACTGCCCCGAAATAATAGCTAGCGTTGCGGTGAGCGTCTTTGCGGTGATGACTATTGGGCGCGAGAATTCGAAGAAACAGCGAAAATTATTTTCTTCGCTACGCACGTCAAAGCTAAGACGAGTGTTATTCGTTAGTTCAAAGTTAGCGTACGAAACTGCGACCATGGCGTCCTCGATTCAAAAATCAATCTGTAGACAGAAGCATTGCACGAACCGGTCCTAGGCGCCATGGCGCCTAATAGTCCCTTCCATATGGGAAAGCTCCACCAAATCTGGTTCCTCGAACTGCTCGAGCGTTTCGGCAAAAATCTGCTGTGCCTGTTCGTGCTGATTCTTAGCCAACAGCCACGACCATTTGCGGTAGTTACGCGCCACCGTGTAGGCATCCCCGTCCTGGATCACGCGCCCCTTATGAAGCCAGATTGCTCTGGTGCACATCTCTTCTACCGTCTGCGCGGCATGAGAAACCAAGAACATCGTGCCCGCGTTTTGGCGCATCTTAGTCATGGCGTCCTCGGAACGTTCCCGAAAAGCGGCATCGCCGGTGTTGAGCGCCTCATCTATCAGCAAGATATCCGGCCGGGAGGCAGTTGCAATAGCAAAACGCAGCCTAGAGCCCATACCGGAAGAATAAGTACGCATAGGACGGTAAAGAGCGTCTCCAATATCGGCAAGTGCCGCCACTCGGGGGATTGCCTCCTGCACCTGCGCCGGCTCCATGCCCATGGCCAAACACCCCAGTTTTATATTCCGGTACCCGGACAGATCCGGGCTAAGTGCCGCCGACACTCCCAACAAAACGGGTTGCGAAGAAGCCTTTACCACTCCGGAATTTGGGGTCTCCACGCCAGCAATAATGCGGAGCAAAGTGGATTTACCCGAGCCGTTTAGCCCTACCAATCCCACTGCTTCGCCGGACCGGACGGCGAAAGAAACGTCCCTAAGTGCATGCACTTCGCGGCGCGGATTGCGCCCGAGCACCCGCATTAGCGCCCTCGTGGGAAGCGAATGCCGCCGCCGAGCACGGTCGTCATTTACCTCGCTCTTGTAGGTAACAGAAATGTTGTTCACCAGCACTGATATGGAACCAAGTGGAACCTCCACCCCGGTCTTAACGTTCTCGGCCATATTCGACCTCCCGCTGCCAGAAGAAAACAAAACCAAAGACGAACACGCCGATGCTCCACGCCGCAATGGTGCCGAACAACGACAGCGCAGGCACTCTGCCGTACAGCAGGCACTCGCGGTAGGCGGTAAGGAATTGGTATGCAGGATTCCACTCCATCAGTGTCACGGCGATCGGGATGTGCTCGAAGCGCTTGACCGAGAAGAAAATGCCCGACCCGTAAAACCAGAACCGCGACAGTAGGTTGATCAGCGCTCCCAGGTCAGGCACCATGTGGCAGAGTTTGCCGCCGATCAGAATGAGGCCGGTGCAAAACAGCTGTTGCAGGGCAAGCAGGGGAATTAGGAAGAACCACGTGGGCCCTACGGCCGCCGTGCCGTACCCAATAGCTAGACAGATCAACAACGTGGCAATAGTGGGGAGGGAATCGACGAAGTTGCGCACGGCCAACGAGAACGCCAGCGCCGCCCTCGGAAAAGCGAATGCGCGAATTAGGTTTCGTCCGCCACGGATCAGGTTCGACCCGCCGTTGAGCGCGGAAGTGAAGAACGCGAAGAAGATAACGCCAATGGCAAGATAACCGACGAAACGCGGTACGCCTCGCGAAGTCTTTAAGAGGAGGCCGAACATCAGCCCGTAAATGCCAATGTCCAGCAGGGGATGCAAGATCAACCAGGCATGCCCCAAAAGCATGTTCTTAGACTTGCCGAAAGCCCTTGCCCGAGCGTTCTGCCAGATGAAGTGGCGCCGCCCCCACAGCTGGCTGATGTAAGTGCGCAGGGGCGGCCTGCCTACCACCGGTTTCAAGTTCCAGTCGGCCAGATAAGTGATGCCGTATGGGGAAGTATCGATCGTTATTTCCGAAAGCCAACTGTTCAAATCCTCGTTCACGCCACTGGCGCCTCCTACACTGCGAGGGCGGGTAGGAGGGTTGGCAACGATGTCTGCGTGCGCCTTGTTTTTTTTCCGTTTCCCAGACATCAGATCCCCCGCACTTTCTTGTAGATTTGATCGTATATTTGCGCATTGTCGGCCCACGTCCGCAGCGGCGGCGCGGCGACAGGAACAGGATGGTTCAAGACTTTTGCGACGGCATCCGCCCAGGCGCTCACGTTGGCAGCCTCAACCAGAGTGCCGGATGGGGACGGTGGCGTGATCTCGGCTAACGCGGGCAAATTGGAACAGATGAGGGGCGTGCCCGCCGCTACCGCCTCCATGCCTTTAATGGGTGTGACAGTCCTGGTTACCGGCTCATCGCGCCTAGGAATCACAAAACAATCCAGCGCCTTGTACCACAGGCGAGCCCGTTCGGGGGATACCCGGCCTACGAAACTGACCCGGTGCGCTACCTGACATTTGGCCGCCAGCGCCTTTAGCGCGGGGACTGATTCGCCAGAACCGACGAGTGCAAGATGGACGTCCTCGCCGCGCTGGCACAGCTGTGCCAGGGCATAGATAGCCGTTTCTAGGCCTTCGTAGGCGACGATGGAAGAAATGGAGCCGAACAGTTTGCGATCAGCAGGAATGCCCAGCTGGGCGCGCGCCTGGAGGCGGGTGCATTGGGCGGGAGGAGATAGTGGCAGATTGGGCACTACGAAGATCTTGTGCGCGTCCACCCCACGGGCACACAGCCTTTGTTTATGCACGGCAGAGAGGACGACAACGGCGTCTGCCATTGCTGCCATCAGCGTTTCTTTTCGGGCTAGGTGCCGGTAGTACCAGCTGGTTTCGCCGCTCGCCCGATATTCTTCCGGCAGTTTGGATAGCCAGGTACTTTCGAGCTCACCGCGCATCTCGTAAACCCAGGGGAGGTCGAAACGCTTGGCCAGAGCAGCTGTCACCAAGGCATTCTTAAAGTCGGTGGTGGTGTGTAAGACATTTGGGGCAAAAGAGTTGGCGGCGATGGCGGCCTCTTTTGCAGACCGGGCAAGTCGGGCAGGCCACAGCCTGGGCCAACTAGCGGGCAGCATCCGGGCGTAGTCGACACCGTCTATTTGCTGCCTGTCAGAAGTGGCAACCTTGCCGATTATCAGGGGGTATCCAAGGCGGGTCAAGGCGCGCACTGAGATACCGGCCTGTGTCTGCGCCAGCAGCACCTGGTGAGTGCGCAGGGAATAGCCAGATTGGGTGAAGGGGAGGGAATTGGTAAGAATGTGCAAAGCGCGGTGGCGGCCCTGCGGCACCTGGTAGGTGCGAGCCGGCAGATCCGCGGTAGGCAGAGCAAAACCATCCGTTTGGATTGCGGCGTTTGCGACCAGGCGGGATTGCAGTGCCGGGGGAGCGGCATCGATGGCCTCCGGAATTTTCCCAATTCGCTGCAGAAAACGCGCATAGGCGCGCCCGTATTTCCTTGGTGGGCACATTCCCGCCAACGCCCACACCGCTGCCTCAAAACCATTGCGAGGGCTAGGCTGTGCCGTCTGCGCCGCCCTCTGTAAATCCCGCTGCAGCATGGCAGCAATTGTCTGCCCCGAAGGAAGTACTCGCGTGAGTGGGCTTAAGGCATTTGCCACCGGCAAGGGGAGGCGACGACAAACCTGCAGGGCAAGCAGAGCTGGGTCGTCCGCAAACATTGTCTGAAATGCCGACAGGCCGGCCCGCAATTGCCGAAGCAAAGGAGCAAGGGGCATAAGCATTCCAATCCGGGGAGCAGTTCTTCGACTGCCAATTTTATCGGAATATCGCCAACTGCGACTGGCTGGGCAGGGCGCCCTCTGCAAAAAGCCCCATGACCTTGTGAAACTGCCTACAATGAAAAGGGCAAGTATAGACACCTGGTAATAAAAAAGCTAATCTAATAGTTCGCGTGTTCTGTGTCCGAGGTGAGCTGGAAGTCCCGCATTTAAATGAGCGCAAAGTGCGGTTGAACCCAGTATCAGTTAGGGGCCAGTTCGACGCCGTGCGCAACCATCCATTTAGGAAGGGACACCTTTGGCTGCCTTGAGCACCTCAGACGCACCGGTGGCACGCCACCGAATCTCATTCAACCAAATTCAAGAACCAATGCAGCTGCCCAACCTGCTGGGCCTGCAGATGCAGTCCTTCGATTGGCTGCTTGGAAACGAAGCATGGAAGGAAAGGGTCGAAGAATCTCAGGCATCCGGTTCTAACGAACTGCCTGCGATGTCCGGCCTCGAAGAAGTGTTCGCCGAAATCAGCCCTATTCGCGATTTTGGCGAGACGATGTCTCTGTCGTTCCGGGAATACTACTTCGACCAGCCCAAGTACTCCATTGACGAATGCAAAGAGAAGGACTACACCTACTCTGCTCCGCTGTTCGTCACCGCCGAGTTCGTAAACGAAAACACTGGCGAAATTAAGTCGCAGACCGTGTTCATGGGCGACTTCCCACTCATGACTCCGCGCGGCACCTTCATCATCAACGGCACTGAGCGTGTCGTTGTCTCCCAGCTGGTTCGTAGCCCCGGCGTTTACTTCGAACGAACTGCCGACAAGACCTCCGACAAGGACATCTTCGGCTGCCGCTTCATCCCCTCTAGGGGTGCTTGGCTCGAGATGGAGATCGACAAGCGCGAGAACGTTGGCGTTCGCATCGACCGTAAGCGCAAGCAGTCCGCCACCATCTTCCTGCGCGCCCTCGGCATGACCCCCGAGGAAATCCGCTCGGAATTCAAGGACTACCCGGTAATGCTGGAAACCCTCGAGAAGGATCCAGAAGCGATCCGCACCACCGAGGATGCCCAGACTGACATTTACAGGAAGATCCGCCCGGGCGAACCGGCTTCTGCTGAAGCTGGCCGGTCGCTGCTAGAGGGCTTCTACTTCAACGACAAGCGCTACGATCTGGCAAAAGTTGGTCGCTACAAGATCAACAAGAAGCTGGGAATCGAAACTTCTCTGGACGAATCCACCCTGCGCATTGAAGACATCATCACCGCCTTCAAGTACCTGCTAGCGATTCACGCCGGCCAGCGTACCTTCCCCGGCGTGCGCAAGGGCCAGGAAGTCGAGATGCGCGTAGAGACCGACGACATCGATCACTTCGGCAACCGTCGCATCCGCGCCGTCGGCGAACTGATCCAGGTGCAGGTGCGCACCGGTATGTCCCGTATGGAAAGGGTCGTGCGCGAACGCATGACCACTCAGGACGTTGAAGCGATCACCCCGCAGACCCTGATCAACATTCGCCCAGTGGTTGCGGCAATCAAGGAATTCTTCGGTACTTCGCAGCTGTCGCAGTTCATGGACCAGAACAACCCGCTGGCTGGACTTACCCACAAGCGCCGTCTGTCCGCCCTCGGCCCCGGTGGTCTATCCCGTGACCGTGCAGGCATGGAAGTCCGCGACGTTCACCCGTCCCACTACGGCCGCATGTGCCCGATTGAAACCCCTGAAGGCCCGAACATTGGTCTGATTGGTTCGCTGGCATCCTACGCGCGCATCAACCCCTTCGGTTTCGTGGAAACCCCGTACCGTCGCGTTGTCGACGGCAAGGTCACCGACGAACTGGAATATCTAACTGCAGACGACGAGAACGGCAGCTACATTGCGCAGGCGTCCACCCCGATGGACGACGAGGGCAACATTCTTGGTGAAGAAGTTGTCTGCCGTATCGCAGGCGGCGACCCCGCACTGGTACCCGTCGAGGACGTCGACTACATTGACGTGTCCGCACGTCAGATGTGCTCGGTTGCAACCGCACTGATTCCGTTCCTGGAACACGACGACGCAAACCGCGCACTAATGGGCGCGAACATGCAGCGTCAGGCTGTGCCGCTACTGAAGACTGAGGCCCCGATGGTGGGCACCGGCATGGAGCGCCGCTGCGCTATTGACGCCGGCGATTCCGTAGTAGCCGCCAAGGCTGGCGTCGTTGAAGAACTGGATGCGGACGCGATCTCGGTTCTAAATGACGACGGCACCCACCAGGTTTACAAGCTGGAAAAGTTCGAGCGCTCGAACCCCGGCAACTGCTCTAACCAGCACGTTGCTGTAGAGGTAGGCCAGCGTGTCGAAAAGGGCGACCTGCTGGCCGACGGTCCTGCGACCGACGGTGGCGAACTCGCCCTCGGTAAGAACCTGCTAGTTGCCTACATGTCTTGGGAAGGCCTGAACTACGAGGACGCGATCATCCTTTCGCGTCGCGTGGTGCAGGACGACGTCCTCACTTCGATCCACATCGAAGAGCACGAAATTGATGCTCGCGAAACCAAGCTGGGTCTTGAGGAAATTACCCGTGACATCCCGAACGTTGGCGAGGACGCCCTGGCCAACCTAGACGAGCGCGGCATCATCCGCATTGGCGCAGAGGTCACTTCCGGCGACATCCTGGTTGGCAAGGTCACCCCTAAGGGCGAAACCGAACTGACTTCGGAAGAGCGTCTGCTGCGCGCCATCTTCGGCGAGAAGGCACGCGAGGTGCGCGACACCTCGATGCGTGTTCCTCACGGCGAATCCGGCATCGTCATTGGCGTACGCGAATTCAATGACGAAGAGGACGAATTACCCCCGGGCGTAAAGCACATGGTGCGCGTCTACGTTGCGCAGCGCCGCAAGATTACCGTTGGCGACAAGATGTCTGGTCGTCACGGTAACAAGGGTGTTGTTTCGAAGATTCTGCCGGTCGAGGACATGCCGTTCATGGAAGATGGCACCCCGGTTGACATTATCCTGAACCCGCTGGGCGTGCCCGGCCGTATGAACGTCGGCCAGGTACTAGAGATGCACCTTGGGTGGATCGCTTCGCAGGGTTGGGACGCTACCGAGGCCCTGAAGAACAACGAAGAGTGGACCAAGCTACTGCCGAAGGACGGCCTGAAGGCCCCGGCACGTTCGCTGCTGGCCACCCCGGTGTTCGACGGCGTGCAGCAGGAAGAACTCAACGGCCTGCTCACCTGCACTCTGCCTAACCGCGACGGCGTGCGCATGGTCAACGACCTGGGCAAGGCTCAGCTGTTCGACGGCCGCTCCGGCGAACCGTTCCCGTACCGCATCGCGGTCGGCTACAAGTACATGCTGAAGCTACACCACTTGGTTGACGACAAGATCCACGCCCGTTCGACCGGCCCGTACTCGATGATTACTCAGCAGCCGCTGGGTGGTAAGGCGCAGTTCGGCGGCCAGCGTTTCGGCGAAATGGAAGTTTGGGCAATGGAGGCATACGGTGCCGCCTACGCCTTGCAGGAACTGCTAACCGTGAAGTCTGACGACATCGTCGGGCGCGTGAAGGTTTACGAGGCGATCGTAAAGGGTGACGACATTCCGGAACCGGGTATCCCCGAATCGTTCCGCGTGCTCATCCAGGAAATGCGTTCTCTGTGCCTGAACGTTGAGGCACTTGACGCAGAAGGCACAGCGGTTTCGCTGCGCGACGAAGAGGACGATGCTGGCCGTGCAACCGAGGAGCTGGGGATCAACCTTGGCGCTAGGCCGAACGCTGCATCTTCCACGCTGGATGAGATTTAAGGAGTCGGTATGGACGCAAAGGCATTTGAAAAACTACACATTGGTCTTGCTACTGCAGAAGATATTCGCGGCTGGTCTCACGGCGAGGTAAAGAAGCCCGAGACCATCAACTACCGTACTCTGAAGCCCGAAAAGGACGGCCTGTTCTGCGAGCGGATCTTCGGACCTACCCGCGACTGGGAATGTGCGTGTGGCAAGTACAAGCGCGTGCGGTACAAGGGCATCATTTGTGAACGCTGTGGCGTAGAGGTAACCAAGTCGAACGTGCGCCGTGAGCGCATGGGCCACATTGAACTGGCCGCCCCGGTTACTCACATCTGGTACTTCAAGGGTGTGCCTTCCCGCCTCGGCTACCTGCTGAATCTGGCTCCGAAGGACCTAGAGAAGGTCATCTACTTCGCTGCCTACATGATCACCGAGGTAGACGAAGAGGCCAGGCATGCAGATATGCCGTCGCTGCGCAACGAGCTGGATGTTGAAATCAAGCGCGTTTCAGAGGGCGTTGACTCTGCTATTAACCGCAGAGCTGAGAAGCTCGAGAAGGATCTGGCCACGCTGGAGGCCGAAGGCAAGCCCACCAAGGCTCAGCTGGACAAGCTGAAGAAGGCCGCCGACAAGGAAATGGGGCAGATCCGCCGCAAGGCAGAGCAGACCCTGAAGCGCCTTGACGACATGTGGGACAAGTTCGTAAACTTGAAAGTCGGTGACCTAGAGGGCGACGAACTGATGTACCGCGAGCTGGATTCGCGCTACGGAATCTACTTCAAGGGTTCGAAGGGCGCGGCTGCCGTGCAGAAGCGCCTCGAAAACTTCGACCTCGAGGGCGAAGCAGAAGCACTGCGCGAAACCATCGCTACCAACACCGGCCAGCGGAAGACCCGCGCTCTGAAGCGTCTGAAGGTAGTAAACGCCTTCCTGCGCACCGGCAACTCGCCGCAGGGCATGGTGCTGGATTGCATCCCGGTCATCCCGCCGGATCTGCGCCCAATGGTGCAGCTGGACGGTGGCCGTTTTGCGACCTCGGACCTGAACGATCTGTACCGTCGCGTGATCAACCGCAACAACCGTCTGAAGCGACTGCTTGATCTGGGCGCTCCCGAGATCATCATCAACAACGAAAAGCGCATGTTGCAGGAGTCGGTCGACGCCCTGTTCGACAACGGTCGTCGTGGCCGCCCGGTTTCGGGCCCCGGCAACCGCCCGCTGAAGTCCCTTTCGGACATGCTGAAGGGTAAGCAGGGTCGTTTCCGTCAGAACCTGCTGGGCAAGCGCGTGGACTACTCGGGCCGTTCAGTCATCGTGGTTGGTCCGCAGCTGCACCTGCACCAGTGTGGCCTGCCCAAGCAGATGGCCCTGGAACTGTTCAAGCCCTTCGTAATGAAGCGTCTGGTCGACCACAACTACGCCCAGAACGTGAAGGCTGCAAAGCGCATGGTGGAACGCCAGCGCTCGCAAGTGTGGGATGTGCTGGACGAAGTCATTCGCGAGCACCCCGTGCTGCTGAACCGTGCACCTACGCTGCACCGTCTAGGCATTCAGGCGTTCGAACCGGTACTGGTTGAAGGTAAGGCTATTCAGCTGCACCCGCTGGTATGTGGTGCGTTCAACGCCGACTTCGACGGTGACCAGATGGCAGTCCACTTGCCGCTGGGTGCTGAGGCGCAGGCTGAAGCCCGCATCTTGATGCTGTCCGCAAACAACATCCTGAAGCCGTCTGACGGCCGTCCGGTTACCATGCCTTCGCAGGATATGATCATCGGCCTGTTCCACCTGTCCTCTGAGCCCGACCCGGCAGTCGAGGTAAAGAAGGACGAGGACGGCAACCCGGTTGTGCGTTACTTCTCCTCTGTAGCCGAAGCCATCATGGCCTTCGATCTGGGCGAACTGGATCTGAATGCCAAGGCTCGCATCCGCTTTGAGGACATTGTCCCGCCGGTCGATTGGCAGGCTCCGGAAGGCTGGCAGGACGGGGATCCCGTCGTGCTGGAGACTTCCCTCGGGCGCGCCATTTTGAACGAGACCTTGCCTGTGGATTACCCGTTCGTAGACAAGGTCGTTGACAAGAAGGTGCTCGGCACCATCGTCAACACCCTGGCAGAGCGGTACCCGAAGGTTGTCACCGCAGCCTCCTTGGATGCGCTGAAGGCAGCCGGTTTCCACTGGTCTACCTGGTCTGGTATTTCCATCGCGTTCAGCGACGTTGTCAGCCCCGAGGTGAAGAAGGAAATTCTGGCCGACTACGAGAAGCGGGCAGCAGACGTGCAGTCGAACTACGACCTCGGTCTGATTACCGACGACGATCGTTACCGCGAAGTTGTGGCGATTTGGACCGAATGTACTGCGAAGGTTGCAGAGGCAATGCGCGCGAACTTCCCGGTTCGCAACACCGTGTTCCGCATGGTCTCCTCTGGCGCCCGTGGTAACTGGGACCAGATCCGCCAGATCGCCGGTATGCGTGGCCTGGTGTCGGACCCGAAGCAGAAGCTGATCGAGCGTCCTATCAAGTCCAACTACCGCGAAGGCCTAACGGTTCTGGAATACTTCACCGCAACCCACGGCGCCCGTAAGGGTCTGGCTGACACGGCGCTGCGTACCGCAGACTCCGGTTACCTGACCCGTCGTCTGGTTGACGTGTCTCAGGATGTCATCGTTCGCGAAGAAGACTGTGGCACCCGCCGCGGCCTGACCATGAACATTGGTTCCATTGGCGAGGACGGCAAGGCAGTGCGTTCTGACATCGTCGAGACCACCGCATTTGCGCGTACCCTTCTGAAGGATGCCGTGGACGCGGATGGCAACGTTGTTGCCGAGGCCGGCGCAGATGTGGGCGACGCGCTGATCGACAAGCTGATCGATGCTGGAATCACCACCATCAAGGTGCGTTCCGTGCTGACTTGCGAGTCCTCAGTTGGTACCTGTGCTGCTTGTTACGGGCGTTCGCTCGCCACCGGCAAGCGTGTGGACATCGGTGAGGCCGTAGGCATTATCGCCGCCCAGTCCATTGGTGAGCCCGGTACTCAGCTGACGATGCGTACGTTCCACACCGGTGGTGCTGCTGGTGCTTCGGACATTACCCAGGGTCTGCCCCGTGTGCAGGAGCTCTTCGAAGCTCGTACCCCGAAGGGTGAAGCTGCGATCACCGAGGCCGCCGGCCGCGTGAAGATCGTCGACGAAGCAGACGGCCCGCGCGTGGTTACCATTACCCGCGACGACGGTGAAGCCGACCTCGAGATCGAGGTTTCGCGCCGCCAGAAGCTGCTGGTAAAGGACGGCGACCATGTGGGCGTCGGACAGCAGTTGGTCGAAGGCCGTGTAGACCCCAAGAAGGTGCTGCGCGTCCTCGGCGTGAACGCCACCCAGAAGCAGTTGGTTGACGAAGTGCAGGAAGTGTACCGTTCCCAGGGCGTGGATATTCACGCCAAGCACGTCGAAGTCATTGTGCGCCAGATGCTGCGCCGCGTGACCGTGCTGGATTCGGGCGACACCAAGTTGCTGCCCGGCGAACTGGTAGACACTATGCGTTTCCGCGACGAGAACAGGCGGACCGTGGCCGAGGGCGGCAAGCCCGCTGCGGGCCGTCCTGAGCTGATGGGTATCACCAAGGCGTCGCTGGCAACGGATTCTTGGCTATCTGCAGCATCCTTCCAGGAAACCACCAAGGTCCTGACAGAAGCTGCTATGAACGGCAAGGACGATCCGCTGCTCGGCCTCAAGGAAAACGTTATCCTTGGTAAGTTGATCCCGGCCGGTACCGGCCTGAGCAACTACCAGCACGTGAACGTAGAGCCCACCGCCGAGGCGATGGCTAACGTTGGCTGGTCTGAAGATGACTTCCGCGTAGGCGAGGTAGACGATGATTTCTTGGCAGGAATCAACTTCGAAACCGCCTTCCGCAACGGTCTGTAAATAGCTGCGAAGGCCCGGAATCCCATATGGGGCTCCGGGCCTTTTGCTTTTAAGAACAAGGAGGCCAGCGGTAGCGTCAGGTTGCTCACACAAGGGCAAGGAACCTTTGACGCACCAGGCCTATTGCCGTAATCTTGACGCTGGTACCCGATGCGTCGGGTTACCGCTTTACGCCGCAGCAAGCGGCATCGGGCTTCTACCGTTGAGGCTCCGGACGTTCCAGTACAGCCAGTCTGGGCGGGCCGGCCCCTGGCGGTGAACGCTGCCCTGGGGCGGTAATCAAAAGTTAGGGATTTCCCAAGGACGCCGGAGCTAAACTTAATCATTTCATTTTCTAAACAACGGAGACGTAGTGCCTACTATTCAGCAGTTGGTGCGCAAGGGTCGTCAGTCCAGGCGTAGCAAGGTGTCCACACCTGCGCTTAAAGGCTCCCCGCAGCGCCGTGGCGTGTGCACCCGCGTGTACACCACCACCCCGAAGAAGCCGAACTCCGCTCTGCGTAAGGTTGCCCGTGTGCGCCTTTCGTCTGGCATCGAAGTTTCGGCGTACATTCCCGGCGAAGGCCACAACCTTCAGGAACACTCCATCGTGCTGGTGCGCGGTGGCCGTGTGAAGGACCTTCCCGGTGTCCGCTACCGTATTGTCCGCGGCTCGCTAGACACCCAGGGTGTACGCGACCGCAAGCAGGCTCGTTCCCGCTACGGCGCAAAGAAGGAGAAGTAGTAAATGCCTCGTAAAGGTCCCGCTCCCAAGCGCCCTCTGGCCGTTGACCCGGTCTACGGCTCGACCATCGTCACTCAGCTGGTTAACCGCGTTCTTCTTGATGGCAAGAAGTCGCTGGCTGAGCGCATCGTTTACAACGCCCTCGAAGGTGTTCGCGGCAAGACGGATCAGGATCCGGTTGCCGTTCTGAAGCGCGCGCTTGACAACATCCGTCCGTCCCTCGAAGTTCGTTCTCGCCGCGTCGGTGGCGCCACCTACCAGGTGCCTGTCGAGGTAAAGCCGAACCGTGCAACTACTCTAGCGTTGCGTTGGTTGGTAGACTTTTCTCGCAAGCGCCGTGAAGGCACCATGACTGATCGTCTGATGAACGAAATCCTGGATGCGTCTAATGGCCTTGGGGCTTCTGTGAAGAAGCGCGAGGACATGCACAAGATGGCCGAATCCAACAAGGCTTTCGCTCACTACCGCTGGTGATCCGCCGGGTTAAGCCGACGGCCACCGGATTCTTTATCCGTTTCGTCAACAAGTTAGGACAACACCAGTGGCACTAGACGTGCTTACCGACCTTACTAAGGTCCGCAACATTGGCATCATGGCTCACATCGATGCCGGCAAGACCACCGTGACCGAGCGCATCCTGTTCTACACAGGCATCAATTACAAGATTGGTGAAACCCACGATGGCGCAGGCACCATGGACTGGATGGACCAGGAAAAGGAACGTGGCATTACCATTACTTCTGCTGCGACCACCTGCTTCTGGAAAGAAAACCAGATCAACATCATCGACACCCCCGGCCACGTTGACTTCACTGTCGAGGTAGAGCGCTCCCTGCGTGTTCTCGACGGTGCTGTTGCCGTGTTCGACGGTAAGGAAGGCGTTGAGCCTCAGTCCGAGACCGTGTGGCGTCAGGCTGACAAGTACAACGTCCCCCGTATCTGCTTCGTCAACAAGATGGACAAGCTGGGTGCGGACTTCGATTACTCCGTGGGTACCATTCGCGAGCGTCTGCACGCTACCCCCGTCGTCATCACCTTCCCGATCGGCGCAGAGCACGATTTCGAGGGCGTCGTTGACGTCCTACGTATGAAGGCCCTGCACTTCCCTGAAAAGGATGCCGATGGCAACGACACCTTCGGTTCGGTTGTCGAAGAATCCGAGATTCCCGCAGAGCTAGCCGACAAGGCTGCTTCTTTGCGCGAAGAGGCCGTCGAGATCGCAGCTGAGTCTTCTGAAGAACTCATGGAGACCTACCTCGAGACCGGTGAGCTGACCAACGAGCAGATCATTGCTGGTCTGCGTCAGCGTACTATCGCTTCCGAGGTCTACCCGGTATTCGCCGGTTCCGCATTCAAGAACAAGGGTGTCCAGCCGATGCTGGACGGCGTGCTGGCCTTCCTGCCCTCGCCGCTCGATGTTCCTCCGGTGCACGGCTTCGAGCCGCGTCACGAGGACGAGGAACTGATCCGTAAGCCTGACGAGAACGAGCCCTTCGCGGCGCTGGCGTTCAAGGTTGCGGTTCACCCCTTCTATGGCAAGCTGACCTACGTCCGCGTCTACTCCGGTAAGATCAACGCCGGCGACCAGGTTGCTAACTCCACCAAGGAAAAGCGCGAGCGCATTGGCAAGATCTTCCAGATGCACTCCAACCACGAGAACCAGGTGGACGAGGCGCACGCAGGTCACATTTACGCTTTCATCGGTCTGAAGGAAACCACCACTGGTGACACCCTTTCTGACCAGCAGAAGCAGATCATTCTTGAGTCGATGTCGTTCCCGGATCCGGTTATCCACGTCGCTATCGAGCCGAAGTCGAAGGCTGACCAGGAAAAGCTGGGTACTGCTATCCAGAAGCTGGCAGAAGAAGACCCGACCTTCACTGTGCGCCTAGACGAAGAAACCGGCCAGACCGTTATTGGTGGTATGGGCGAGCTTCACCTGGACGTCCTCGTCGACCGCATGCGTCGCGAGTTCAAGGTTGAAGCAAACGTCGGTGCTCCGATGGTTGCTTACCGCGAAACCATCAAGAAGGCAGTCGAAAAGGTCGACTACACTCACAAGAAGCAGACTGGTGGTTCCGGCCAGTTCGCAAAGGTGCAGGTTTCCTTCGAGCCCCTACCGCTCGATGGCGAAGAAACTTACATCTTCGAAGACAAGATCACCGGTGGTCGTGTTCCGCGCGAATACATTCCGTCGGTTGACGCCGGTATTCAGGATGCAATGGAGTCCGGTATTCTTGCTGGATACCCGCTCGTCGGTGTGAAGGCCACCCTGGTTGATGGCGCATACCACGACGTGGACTCCTCTGAAATGGCGTTCAAGATCGCTGGCTCCATGGTCTTCAAGGAGGGCGCTCGCAAGGCAAACCCGGTTCTGCTCGAGCCGGTTATGGCCGTCGAGGTCCGTACCCCCGAGGAATACATGGGCGATGTGATTGGCGATCTGAACTCTCGCCGTGGCAGTATTTCTGCTATGGAGGATGCGCACGGCATTAAGATCGTGCGTGCAACCGTGCCTCTATCGGAAATGTTCGGTTATGTCGGAGACCTTCGGTCGAAGACGCAGGGCCGAGCAGTATACTCGATGGAGTTCGACAGCTACGCCGAGGTTCCTCGCAACGTTGCTGACGAAATCATTGCAAAGACCCGGGGCGAGTAGGACCCGCGGGTTTGATCCTGCACACAAAATTAAAAACAAACCCGTAGTGGTCTCATTCGCCTGTTAGGCTTATAATCAGCCAAAGGCTTATTTGAGAGTAACTACCCGAGTCCCAGGAGGACAAAAGTGGCTAAGGCCCAGTACGACAAGTCCAAGCCGCACGTAAACGTCGGCACCATCGGTCACGTTGACCATGGTAAAACCACTACCACTGCAGCTATCACCAAGGTGCTGCACGACAAGTACCCCGATCTGAACGAGTTCACCCCGTTCGACGAGGTCGACAACGCTCCTGAAGAGCGCGATCGTGGTATTACCATTAACGTCTCCCACGTCGAGTACCAGACCGAGAAGCGTCACTACGCTCACGTAGATGCTCCCGGCCACGCCGACTACATCAAGAACATGATTACCGGTGCGGCTCAGATGGACGGCGCAATCCTAGTTGTAGCCGCCACCGATGGCCCGATGGCTCAGACTCGCGAGCACGTTCTGCTCGCCCGTCAGGTCGGTGTGCCCGTAATCCTCGTCGCCCTGAACAAGGCCGACATGGTTGATGACGAAGAAATGCTGGAACTGGTCGAGGAAGAAGTTCGCGACCTGCTGAACTCCCAGGATTTCGATGGCGACAACGCTCCTGTAATCCGCATCTCCGCTCTGAAGGCCCTCGAAGGCGATCCGGAATGGGTTGCTCAGATTGAGAAGCTGATGGACGCAGTCGACGAGTACATCCCGACTCCGGAGCGCGACCTCGACAAGCCGTTCCTGATGCCGATCGAAGACGTCTTCACCATTACCGGCCGTGGCACCGTTGTGACCGGTCGTGCAGAGCGCGGCAAGCTCGCTCTGAACTCTGAAGTCGAAATCGTTGGTATTCGCGAAACCCAGAAGACCACCGTCACCGGCATCGAAATGTTCCACAAGACCATGGACGAAGCCTGGGCAGGCGAAAACTGTGGTCTGCTGCTGCGTGGCACCAAGCGCGAAGATGTTGAGCGTGGCCAGGTTGTCTGCCAGCCCGGCTCGATCACTCCTCACACCCAGTTCAAGGGTCAGGTCTACATCCTGAAGAAGGAAGAAGGCGGACGCCACAAGTCCTTCTACTCGAACTACCGCCCGCAGTTCTACTTCCGTACCACTGACGTGACCGGTATCATCCAGCTGCCCGAGGGCAAGGAAATGGTCATGCCTGGCGACACCACCGAGATCGAGGTTGAACTGATTCACCCGATCGCTATGGAAGTTGGCCTCGGCTTCGCTATCCGTGAGGGTGGCCGCACCGTTGGCTCCGGTCGTGTGACCGAAATCGAGAAGTAAGCTTTTCGATTAGCGAATAGCTCTAGTGGGCCCGCCTGCATTGCAGGTGGGCCCACTTTTTGTGTAAGGGTAAGGAGATGCAGTGGGTAGAAGTCGCATTGAGGTGGATTTGCCGCTCCAGCTGGATCGGGCGGATTCGGCTTCGTTGCCCTCGCAGATCGTCGGTGAGCTGCGGAAGGCGATCGGCAGGGGAGTGCTCATTGCTGGGGATACTATGCCTTCCTCGCGGGCGCTGGCCAAATCTTTGCGTCTCTCCCGCGGCTCAGTTGTTGCCGCGTACGAACAACTGGCAGCCGAGGGATATTTGGAAGCCACGCGCGGTGGGGGTACACGGGTTAGTACGCAGTTGGAGGATTTGCACCCAACATTAGCCCAGGCCAAGCCGGAAAAACGGCCTCAGCAAAAGGTGGGGGGCTCGCCTTCGCTTTCGTTGCTTCCCGGTATACCCTTTGAGTCGTCGTTACAAGAGGCGCCTTGGCGAGCGGCGTGGCGAAGCGGAGCGAAACTACTGGACGAGCTCGACCTGCCAGAGGTGCTGGCTGAGCATCTGCGTCATCTGCGTTCGGTGGTGGTTTCGCCGCAAAATATCATGGTTACTTCCGGGGCTAGAGACGGCCTAGCCACGGTGCTGCATACGTTTCGATACTTGAAGGGACGCCCCGCCAAAGTGGGCTTTGAATCTCCGGGTAACCGCCATTTGCGCACGGTGGTGCGACTGCTTGGCCACGAGGTGGTGGCCGTGCCTATTGACGACGAAGGTGTCATGGTTCGGGCTCTGGAGGGACTGGATCTGGACCTGTTGGTGGTTACCCCCTCGCATCAGTATCCGGCAGGGGCATCCATGTCCGCCTCTAGGCGCTTTGCGGTCCTGGAGTGGGCCCGCACCAGAAGGGTAGTGGTGGTAGAGGACGACTACGACTCGCTGCTGAGGCACGTTTCGGCTCCCTTGCCGGCGCTGGCATCGCTAGATGACCCTGCCGACCCGCATGTGATCTTGCTGGGGACGTTCTCTACTTTGCTGACTCCGCGCATGTCTGCGGGGTGGTTGAGTGCTCCTAAGCCGCTGTTCCAGAAGATGGCAAAAGTACGGTCGGGATTAGGAAATCCGGTTAGTTCCATCACGGCGCAGGCATTGGCGGCATACGTTTCGTCCGGAGAACTTGCTAGGCATACGCGAAGGATGCGCCGTCTGTACAAAGCTCGCTCTAAGACATTGCGGGAGTCTCTGGAGAGGGTGCCGGGGGTACGGATTTTGGCCCAGGCCTCTGGCTTGAACGCTGCGCTTACGACGTCGTCCTACCCCGAGGGCGCCCTGGTGTCGCGCTGCGAAGAAGCGGGGTTGCGGGTGCGCGGGCTGCACGATTATTGGGGAGAGGCATCCTGGCATGTGGGCCTGATGGTAGGAGTGGGAGCGCTGAAAGAAGAAGAATTCCAGATAGCCGTTGATCGGCTAGTCCAGGCCTGTTCTCCCAGGCCAAAATAGGGGAGCGCTCCGCTCAATCGCCCCCGCGCGACACGCCCGAGTACGGGTAGCGGTACAACTCACACAGAAACCGCCTTTTATGCGAGGGCGAAGACTGTTATTGTAGATAACCGGTCTTCCGAAATGGCGCATTCGTGCGCCCGCTTTGGAAAACCGGCAGTCATAACTGCTCGAAAGAGCAGACGAGGCTGTTAGATAAGGAGAAACCACAAACTCGGCGCCGCAGAACATATGCGACACGCCCGAGTGCGTGGGTCGGCAAAATACGACATCAAAGATAGAGGTATGACGGCATGGCGGGACAGAAAATCCGCATCCGGCTGAAGTCCTATGACCACGAGGTCATCGACTCTTCGGCCCGCAAGATCGTCGACACGGTCACGCGCGCCGGCGCCACCGTGGTGGGCCCAGTGCCCCTGCCGACCGAAAAGAACGTGTTCTGCGTTATTCGGTCGCCGCACAAGTACAAGGACAGCCGTGAGCATTTTGAAATGCGCACGCACAAGCGTCTAATCGACATCATTGACCCGACGCCCACGGCAGTAGATTCGCTCATGCGACTCGATCTGCCCGCTGACGTCAACATTGAGATCAAACTCTGAGGAACTCTGCCATGAGCACGCTAAAGCAGACTGCGCCCGCAGTGCCCGTGAAGGCACTTCTCGGCCGCAAGCTAGGCATGACTCAGGTGTGGGATCAGGACAAGAAACTAGTCCCCATCACAGTCGTGCAGGTTGAAAAGAACGTGGTGAGCCAGATCCGTAACAACGAGACGGATGGTTACGAGGCAATTCAGCTAGCCTTCGGCGAGCTGGACCCCCGTAAGGTCACCAAGCCCCTAAAGGGACATTTTGAGAAGGCTGGGGTAGCCCCCCGCCGTCACATTGTGGAAATCCGTACCCCCGATGCTGGCGAATACGAACTCGGCCAGGAACTGGCTGCCGACGTCTTCGAGGCCGGCACCAAGGTCGACGTCACTGGCAAGACCAAGGGTAAGGGCTTCGCAGGCGTCATGAAGCGTCACGGCTTCGGTGGCGGCCCCGCAAGCCACGGTGCCCACCGTATCCACCGCAAGCCCGGTTCTATCGGCGCTTGTGCAACTCCAGGCCGCATTTTCAAGGGCCTGCGTATGGCCGGCCGCATGGGCTCCGCCCGCCGGACCATCCAGAATCTGACGGTCCACGCAGTTGACGCCGAAAAGGGCATCCTGCTCATCACCGGCGCCATCCCCGGTCCCAAGAACGGGATCGTTGTGGTCCGCACTGCCGTGAAGGGTGCGTGAACATGTCTGAGAAACTGACTATCGACATTGTGGATGCCGAAGGCAAGGCCACCGGCACTTATGAACTTCCGGCCGAAATCTTCGACCGCGAACTCAACATTCCGCTGATTCACCAGGTCGTCGTCGCCCAGTTGGCTGCTGCCCGTCAGGGCACCCACGCCACCAAGACCCGTGGCAACGTCCGCGGTGGCGGCAAGAAGCCTTGGAAGCAGAAGGGCACCGGTCGTGCTCGTCAGGGATCCATCCGCTCCCCGCAGTGGGTTGGCGGCGGTGTCTCTCACGGCCCTCAGCCTCGCGACTACTCCCAGCGGACCCCCAAGAAGATGAAGCTTGGCGCTCTGTACTCGGCTCTTTCGGATCGCTTCCGCAAGGACCGTATGCACGTCGTCTCCAAGTTCATGGATGTGGATGCCACTCCGAAGACCAAGGCTGCTAAGGCTGTTGTTGAGGCTCTGGTTGCAGAGCGTCACCCGCTAGTAGTCCTGGATCGCGAAGAGCTGTCCACCGCGTCCTCGCTGTCGAACCTGCAGGAAGTTACCTTCCTCTGGGCAGACCAGCTGAACACCTACGACGTAGTTGACGCTGACGATGTCATCTTCACCACCGCCGCCCTCGACAAGTTCCTGGGCAAAGGCAAGGAGGAAGACAAGTGAGCCTCGAAAAGCATAGGAATCCACGCGACATCATCATCGCGCCGATCGTTTCCGAAAAGGCCTACAGCCTGATGGATCAGGGCAAGTACACCTTCGAGGTGGAAAAGTCCGCGAAGAAGCCGGCTATCAAGGCCGCTATTGAATCCATCTTCGGCGTCAAGGTTGCCTCGGTGAACACGATCAACCGCCAGGGCAAGCGCGTTCGCACCCGCACCGGCTATGGCAAGCGCAAGGACACCAAGCGCGCGATTGTCACGCTGCGCGAAGGCACCATCGACATCTTTGGCGATTCGGTTGCCTGAGCCGGGGGAAATAGAGGAATAACATGGGAATCCGCAAATACAAGCCGACGACCCCGGGTCGCCGCTTCTCCTCGGTGTCTGACTTTTCGGAACTTACCAGGTCGACACCCGAGAAGTCGCTTCTCCGTCCGCTAACTAAGACTGGTGGCCGTAACTCTTACGGTCGCGTGACTGCTCGCCGTCGCGGCGGCGGCCACAAGCGCCAGTATCGCGTGATCGACTTCCGTCGTCACGATAAGGACGGCATCCCGGCTAAGGTCGCACACATTGAATACGATCCGAACCGCACGGCCAACATTGCTCTTCTGCACTTCGCAGATGGCGCAAAGCGTTACATCCTGCACCCCGCAGGTGTGAAGCAGGGCGACCAGATCGAGCAAGGCCCAAGCGCTGATATCAAGCCCGGCAACTGCCTGCCGCTTCGCAACATTCCGCTAGGTACTGTTGTGCACGCTGTAGAGCTGAAGCCCGGCGGCGGCGCCAAGATTGCCCGCTCCGCTGGCTCCTCCGTGCAGCTAGTAGCTAAGGAAGGCCGCTTCGCTCAGCTGCGTATGCCCTCCGGCGAAATCCGCAACGTTGAGGCCGATTGCCGCGCTACCGTTGGTCAGGTTGGCAACGCCGAGCAGATCAACATCAACTGGGGCAAGGCCGGTCGTCTGCGTTGGAAGGGACGCCGCCCGAAGGTTCGCGGTGTCGCTATGAACCCGATCGATCACCCGCACGGTGGTGGCGAAGGCCGCACTTCCGGTGGCCGTCACCCAGTGTCGCCTTGGGGCAAGCCCGAAGGCCGCACCCGCCGTCCGAACAAGCCCAGCGACAAGCTCATTGTGCGTCGTCGCCGGACCGGCAAGAAGCGCTGATTAGGAGTTAGACGATGCCACGTAGTTTGAAGAAGGGCCCCTTCGTCGACGATCACCTAATGAAAAAGGTCGATGCCGCCGTCGAATCTGGCTCCAAGAATGTAATCAAAACCTGGTCGCGCCGCAGCGTCATCACCCCCGATTTCATCGGGCTGACTTTCGCTGTGCACGACGGTCGTAAGCACGTTCCTGTTTACGTGACCGAAGCAATGGTCGGGCACAAGTTGGGCGAATTCGCCCCCACCCGTACCTTCAGGGGTCACGACAAGGACGACCGCAAGGGTCGCCTTCGCTAGGCAACCCATCTACTGGAAGAATTGAGGCAAAACGATGGAAGCCAAGGCGCAAGCGCGATTCGTGCGCTCCACGCCGATGAAGGCACGTCGCGTCGTGAACGAGATTCGCGGTAAGCGTGCCCTACAGGCCTACGACGTGCTGCGTTATGCACCCCAGGCGGTCGCCGAAGACGTCCGCAAGGTGCTACACAGCGCAATTTTCAACGCAAAGTACCAGGCCGAAGAAAACGGCCAGAACCTAAAGCTTGAGGATCTGGTTGTTCGCGCCGCTTGGGTAGACGAAGGGCCAACCATGAAACGGTTCCAGCCCCGCGCCCAGGGCCGCGCAGGCCGCATTTTGAAGCGCACCTCCCACATCACCGTGGTAGTTGGCGCTGACGACAAGAAGGAAGAGGTCCGATAAATGGGTCAGAAGGTTAACCCCACAGGGTTCCGTCTCGGCATCACGACGGACCACCGCTCCCGCTGGTTCGCCGATTCGACCAAGCCGGGTCAGCGTTACTCTGACTTCGTCAAGGAAGATGTTGCCATCCGTCGCATGATGGAGGGCGAACTCGAACGTGCAGGCATTTCGAAGATCGACATCGAGCGCACCCGCGATCGTGTCCGCATCGACTTGCACACTGCTCGTCCGGGCATTGTTATTGGACGCCGCGGCCTAGAGGCCGATCGTCTGCGCGATCAGCTCGAGAAGCTGACCGGCAAGCGCGTCCAGCTCAACATCTTGGAAGTAAAGTCCCCCGAGATCGACGCTCAGCTGGTTGCTCAGGGCATTGCCGAGCAGCTTTCCGCTCGTGTGTCGTTCCGTCGTGCGATGCGCAAGGGCATGCAGTCCGCCATGCGTTCTGGCGCCAAGGGCATTCGTGTCCAGTGCTCCGGTCGTCTGGGCGGCGCAGAAATGTCCCGTAGCGAGTTCTACCGTGAAGGTCGCGTTCCGCTACACACCCTTCGCGCCAACATCGATTACGGCTTCTACGAAGCCCGCACAACCTTCGGCCGCATTGGTGTGAAGGTTTGGATCTACAAGGGCGATATGACCGAACGCGAATTCGCGCGTCAGCAGGCTGAGGCCGCTCCGCGTGGTCGCCGTGGCGATCGCCGTGGCCAGCGCCGCGGACGCGGTGGCAACCGCCAGCAGAACGCTTCGAAGCAGCAGGCTCCGAAGCAGGACGCCAAGGCGCAAGCAGCTGAGGCCCCCAAGGCTGAAGCTCCGGCTACCGAGAAAAAAGAAACGGAGGCCTGAGCCGTGCTCATCCCTCGACGTGTTAAGTTCCGTAAGCAGCATCGCCCCAATCGGCGCGGTGTAGCCAAGGGCGGTACCCAGATCAGCTTCGGCGATTTCGGTATCCAGGCACTCGAGCACCACTATGTGACCAACCGTCAGATTGAGGCTGCCCGTATTGCCATGACCCGCTACATCAAGCGTGGCGGTAAGGTTTGGATCAACATTTTCCCGGACCGTCCGCTAACCAAGAAGCCCGCTGAAACCCGCATGGGTTCCGGTAAGGGCGCACCCGAATGGTGGGTTGCAAACGTAAAGCCCGGCCGCATCATGTTCGAACTGGCTGGTGTTTCCGAAGACGTGGCTCGCGAGGCCCTCCGTCGTGCGCAGCACAAGCTGCCGATGCGGACTCGCTTCGTCACTCGTGAAGGTGGTGACCGCTAATGCCTAAAGGATCGAAGGGTCTAACTGCAGCCGACCTCGACATGATGGACGAGGCGCAGCTGGCTGAAGAGCTCGATAAGGCTAAGGCCGAGCTGTTCAACCTGCGCTTCCAGATTGCGACCGGTTCCGGTGCCGACAATGGCCGGGTCCGCGCACTGCGCCGCGACATCGCCCGTATTTACACAATTGCGCGTGAGCGGGAGCTTGGCATCCGCACCGCGCCCGAGGCAGGTAAGTGAGCAATATGAGCGAGACTGTAAACGAAGAGCGTAACCAGCGCAAGGTTCGCCGCGGCTACGTCGTCTCCGACAAAATGGAGAAGACCGTTGTGGTCGAACTGGAGGAGCGTTCTAAGCACGCTCTGTACGGCAAGGTCGTTACCAAGACCAAGAAGGTCAAGGCACACGACGAAAACAATGAGGCCGGAATCGGCGATTACGTCCTCATCATGGAGACCCGCCCGCTTTCCAAGACAAAGCGCTGGCGCGTCGCCGAAATCCTAGAGCGCGCTAAGTAAGCTGCTCTAATGTTGTGGCCCGGGAGCTCTCCCGGGCCACAACTATTTAATTGGTGCGCGGGCTGAAAAGGCGAGTTTGCCGACCTTTGTTTGGGACTTAGGTGGGTGGGGTAATACCATCGACATATGGCAACGAATGGAAAAAGACGTGTGGTAGCGCCCCGCTGCCCCCTGCGTCCGGGGGAGCCCTGTACGCTTTGTCAGGCATTCGTTACGGGGCCCGAGGACTGCCAGACAGTGAAGCTGGTAATGCAGGATCCCGAGCTACGAGAGCTGCTAGCTGAGCGTCGCCGCGAATACAACGCTCAGCGTAAAGCTCAGAAGATTACGCCCGTCTCCTAATCACCAGGTAGCCCGCCGCTACTAGACCGGCGGCTACCAAGAGTAATCCGCCCACGTAGGTACCGGTGTTTTGCAGGCTTTGCCCCTGCTTATGTTTTTTTGCTGGGCTAGGGCGGCTAGTAACAGGAGTGGCAGGCTCGCCCTTTGGCTTGGCAGAAGTTGTGGGCCTTCCCTTAGATGTGCTGCCCACCGGGGTAGGACAGGGGACCTCAGCGGCTTGCTTGCCAAGCAGGGTCGCATTTGTCATGCCGGTAAGGAAATATGTTTCCCCGGTGGCATCCTTTAATCCGTCGTTGTCGGTGATTGCGTAGACATCGCAGGTAGAGGTCATTGCCAAACCTTCAAACTTTTCCTGCATCCACCCGGCGTAGCCCATAGCCACCTCCCGTAGATCCTGCCCGCTGCCGAGCTTTTGAACGGGGATCGGTTGTTCCTTTCCGCCCTTGTTCGGGAGGCGAATGGCCTGAGCTTTCTTGATGCGGGCGGCCGGGCCATTCAACTTATCGCGTTCGATTACGGCCAAGGTATCTGGTCCCAGCACGGTGATGTCGGAAAGGCCCATCCAATCGCCCTCGGTAGAAGTGGCAGTTAGCGGGTAGGAGTACCAGGTCCAGCTCTTTGCGGCCACCTGGTAGCGTCCGATGCGAGCACTATTACCTTCCAAGGCGGCAAGCGGTTTAGCCTTGGGATCTTTCCAAAGAGGGCGCTGTACGGCCACATACAGCACCTCGTCTTTGCCGGTTCCCGTTGCGGCTACGCCTTCCAAGCCCCACTTGCCGATGTGCTCAGTAACTGACGTAGGCAGTGACACCCGTTCTTGGATAGCCCCGTTAGCGTCGGTCCTGTAGAGGGCGTTTTGTGCCCCGCTCTTGCCCTCATGGGCGAGCCAGAAACCGCCCTCGGTGCGAGCAGCTACGCCCTCCAAGTCAAGTGAAGCAGGCAACCCAGAATCGGTTACCGTGATGCGCTCATCAATGACCGGAGAATTTTCCGCAATGTTGCCGATGCGGTAGATATAGGACTCTGCAAGGGCATCGTCCGAAACAGCATAGAGGTGGGTTGGGTCAGTCGGGTCGGGGCTGAGGCCGCTCATGGCCGTCCAACCGATGGGCGCACCGTCTTTTTCAGCCGACGTCAGGTGCATGGGGGAGTGAGCACCCTGCTTGTAAAGGTTCACGCTCGCGCGTACGCCAGCGTCGGCCTCATCGGTTTCAGAAGAGACAGCCAATATGCCCTTGGCTGGGATGGGCAGAATCCCTTCTGGGCCGTTTGTTGTAAACAGTAGCTGTTTGAAAACTGGCGTGGCGGGATCTGAAACGTCGTAAACGGCAACGAAGTTAGACCGTTCTGTAGCAACGAAGGCATAGGGAACACCGGCAAAGGTAGCGACCGCTAACCCTTCCGGCTCCGGTCCCTTCTTTTCCGCGCGCTTCTCGTTGTGCAACCCGTACTTGATGGCCAGATTTTCAATTTCGTTGCCAGAATCGTAGACCACCTTTCCGGAGGTGTCGAAAATGCTCCACCCCCGGGAGCCGCCCTTCCAATCACCCTCATTGGCAGTGGCCACGTAGTTGTTGCCGACCCACGCGATAGCATCGGGCTCGCGGGGCACCCCCTGCAAAGATCCCGTCGGATTGATCAAACCGTCATTCTTTACGTCGATACCTTTGAGGTCGACCTTGCCGGTCGAGAACGCGGAGGTGATCGACTTAGAAGGTAGATCGATGATCGCCACTCCATTATTTTCCTGGACAGTGACTGCCAGCTGGTTGGCCTCATTGATGCTGACATATTCGGGTTCAGGGTCGGTAGGGCTATCCCAGCCCGCAGCGGCGATTTTGGGGTCGGGATTTCCCTTCTTGTCCACGAAATAGACGGGCGTAGCCTTCCATGAACTCGGATTGGAATTCAGCTCGATCGTCTGCACGAAGCCGGCTGGTAGCTGAGGCAGGCCTCCGTCGCCCCTGTCCTCGTCGCGCTGATTCTCGATTGCGATCGCGGCATACTTCCCGTCTGGCGAGATGGCGATGGAATCGGGCTGTCCCTTCAGGTCGATAGATGCGACTTTTTCCCGGTCGGCGATTCTTACTACGTCTACGCGCCCAGAAGGGGAATCGTAATTCTTACCAGTCTGATCTACGACTACTAGCAGGTAGTCGCCACAGGCAGCTACCGAGGTGGGTTGATCGTCCGCATCGCCCTCCTTAGCAAGATCAAATGAGCCGAGTCCTCTTGGAGCGGAAGGATCAGAAATATCCAGGAAACCAATCCGCTTTCCCGCAGCATCCGTATAGATCAGGGTGTTGCCGTCTTGCGAAACAGTCGAGATTTCGGCGTTGGTCTGGGCATTTCGGTCGGTGCCGGCAGGAACGTTTAGATACACCGGATAGGTGCTTACCCGGCCGAATGGTGCTTGGTCTGCCTCGGTGGGGGAGCCGAGGGCGGAAAGTGGGAGGCCGGCAAGCATGCTGAGCACGGCGGTTCCCGCTAAAGTGCGACGCAGAGTGTGCATAAGAATCCTTTCTAGACGGCTTAATAAAACCGCGAAAGGGTGAACTAGCTCTCTTGCTTAGGTAAAGGAATGGTGAACTTGCGCACGTATTTGTAAATGACTGCTCAGCAATTCTTCTTAGAAATATATTAAGTGCCTGGTGAAAGAAAAGATAGACAATATGTTCCACCATGAGTGTGATGCAGATATCAAAAAGATTACAAAATTTAGGTAAGGAAGAATGAATATAAAAATCTGGGGGCGGAATTATCCGCCCCCAGATTTATTGCAGGTTACTAGGCAGTTATCTGTTCTTGCTGCTTGGATTCATCGGTTTCGACGTCATAGACAAACGGGTGCTTGCCATCAAGCGTCTCTGCCACCCGTTGCTTGTCAATGGTGTGCGTCCAGGTGGCCACGATCAGGGTTGCTACAGCGTTGCCGATGTAGTTGGTCAGGGTACGGGCCTCGTCCATCAGACGGTCAATGCCAACGATGAGCGAGACGCCGTCCACGAGCTCGGGCCGGTATGTTTCCAGACCAGCGGCCAGGGTGGCTAGCCCAGCGCCCGTGACGCCCGCGATGCCCTTGGACGCAATGATCAAGAAGACCAGTAGTCCGATCTGTTCTCCGAGGCCCATGGGCTTGTTCATCGCATCGGAGATGAAGATCGCGCACATGGTTACGTACATCGACGAGCCGTCCAGATTGAACGAGTAACCCGTAGGAATTACCAGGCCGACGGTAGCCTTGTCGACCCCCATGTGCTCTAGCTTCTGCATCAGGTGAGGCAAGCCGGTTTCAGAGGAGGAGGTTGCTAGCACGATGATGATTTCGTTTGCCAGGTACTTGAAGAGCTTGCCAATAGACAGGCCGGTGAAGATCTTCAGCATTACGCCCAGGACCAGGAAGATGAAGATTGCGCAGGTGGCGTAGTAGGTAAGGATCAGTTTCGCAAGGGCCAAAACTGCCTTCCAACCGGTGGTAGCCATGACGCCTGCCATTGCGCCAAATGCGCCGATCGGGGCCAGCCAAAGGATCCAGCCCATGATCTTGAAGACGATCTTCTGCACGGACTCGACCAGGGTCAACACGGGTTCGCCGGCCTTGCCCATGCCAAGGAGAGCGAAGCCCACCAACAGCGCCACGATTAGCACCTGGAGCACGTTGTGCGAGGTTAGGGGCGAGAAGACGGACTCGGGGATCAGCCCCTGGATGAAACCGACAACGCCGCCCGGGCCGTCAGCTTTCTTCTGGACTTCGTAGTGCAGGTTCTGCAAATTCAGTCCGGAGCCAGCCTTCACAAAGTTGCCTACTGCCAGACCGATCCCCAATGCGAAGGTGGTCATCGTGATGAAGTAGGCCAGCGCTATGCCGCCGATTTTGCCTACTGTTGCGGCGGCCTTGACCGAACCTACGCCCTGCACGATCGTGCAGAAGATGATGGCGGGAACCATCATCTTGATCAGCCCGACGAAGGCTGACCCAAGGAAGGCAAGGCCTGCGACTCGTTCGCCGAAGATGGAGCCGACCACTATACCGGCGACAACCCCGACGATCACGGCAACAAACAGCCATTTCATTTTGCTGTTAGAGGGCTCCTTCTTTTTTGCGGCTGCGGTTACAGCCTGCCCAGAGGAGGAGCCTTTTTGCTCTGATTTCATTCGTAACTCCGAAATTCTTAGATGGGTTTAGTTGGCGTCGTACAGCTCGCCAGAGTAGTGCGGATGCATAAGGTTTTCCGGGGATAAGATTTCGTCGATCTTATCTTCTGGTAGCAACCCCTTTTCTAGGATTACTTCCTTCACCGACTTGCCAGTAGCAGCGCACTCCTTACCGATCTGGTCGCCAGCAGCGTGCCCAATTACATCGTTAAAATAGGTGACTATGCCGATGGAGTTCATAACGTAGTCGTAGCAGCGTTCGCGATTTGCGGTGATACCTTCGATGCAGCGTTCACGCAGCGTCCTGCAGGCGTTGGTAAGTAACTGTAGTGATTCGAACACGGAGGCTGCCAAGGCTGGTTCCATGACATTTAGTTCCAATTGTCCTGCTTCTGCGGCGAACATAACCGTGGTGTTGTTGCCGAAGACTTTGAAGCAAGCTTGGTTTACGACCTCGGGAATAACGGGATTTACTTTTGCCGGCATAATCGAAGAACCAGCCTGCAGTTCAGGAAGGTTGATCTCTTTTAGACCGGCGCGAGGCCCCGAGGCCAGGAGGCGAAGATCGTTGCAGATCTTCGACAGTTTCATGGCAAGCCTATTGAGGGCGGCGTGCACCATCACGTAGGCGCCGTTGTCGTAGGTGGCCTCGATTAGGTCGGGCGAGGATACCACGTCGTATCCCGTCACCTCGCCAAGCTTGGCAGCTGCGGCCTTGGCGTATCCCGGAGGAGTGTTTACGCCGGTACCGATTGCGGTAGCGCCGAGGTTCACCTGCAGTAGCAGCTGTGTGCAAAATTCGATGGTCTTTAGATCTTCGGTTAGGTTGTGCTCATAACCGTGAAACTCTTGGCCCAATGTCATGGGGACGGCATCCTGCAACTGGGTGCGACCCATCTTCAGCACATCTTCGAACTCGGTGCCCTTTTTCCCGAAGGCGCCAATGAGGGCTTCCAATTCTTCAGTTAGCTTTTGCTTGAGGGCGTAAACGGCCATGCGGAAACCGGTTGGGTAGGCGTCATTTGTTGATTGCGATTTGTTCACGTGGTCGTTGGGGTGTACAACGTCGTAACGCCCCTTCTCAAGCCCTAGGGTTTCTAGGGCCAGATTGGCAATGACCTCGTTTGTATTCATGTTTACCGATGTCCCGGCGCCCCCTTGGAACACGTCAATGGGGAACTGATCCATGCAGCGACCTTCGTCTAGGATCAGGTCACAGGCCTTGACGATGGCCTCACCAATTTTGGTGGGCAGTGCGTGGCAGGCCATGTTTGCCAGCGCGCAAGCCTTCTTTACTTGCACCATTGCGCGCACAAACTCCGGGACATCTTGGATCTTTTTCCCAGAGATTTGGAAGTTCTCGATTGCCCTGGCTGTGTGGACTCCGTAAAAGTTCTGATCTGCAATTTCTTTTGTGCCAATCAGGTCCTCTTCGACGCGAGACATATTTACCTCTACTAGTTCGTAGTTATCGCTTATGGGGCGATTGCCGCTCAATTACGGTCTGGCCCAAGTGTAAACTACCTGCCAAGCATCGGCGGTGCCTTGAGTCCCAAAACTAAAATATTAATTGTTTTTAATAGTTAGATGAGTTTTAAATACTCAAATGCATTCTTAATCCCATCCTCATCTACTGAGGTGGTGGTCCATTTGGAGATTTCTTTTATTTCGTCGATAGCATTTCCCATAGCGATGGATGTTCCTACTGTTTTCATCATCGGGCCATCGTTCGCACTGTCGCCAATGCCGATCGTTTGCTCTAGGGGAATGTCTAAATGCATAACCACCTGCCGCACTCCGCTGGCTTTGGAGATGTTTGCCGGTACCAACTCGCCGCCCTCGGTGCCTTCTGCTGTAACAGAGCCAGCAACGATGGTGAAGCGGTCGCCGAAGTGTTCAATGACGTCCTCTAGGGAGGCGCTCGCCGTCGGTGGCAGAGTGAACGTACACTTCCCGCAGCTGGTAGGAGTACCGGTCTTTAGGTACGGAGCGACCTGGTGTAGGTACGGTGTCCAGTCCCCTGCGATCCGATCGGCGCCCGCGCCGGAGTAGGAGTCAAGGAATTCCTTAGAGGGCATGATTCGATCCGGCCCCTGCCAAATCCAATATCCGCCAACCGAATTGATGAAATTCGAGATCTCGATAATGTCCTCGTCTGAAATGCGCTCGTCGAAGATTACCTCGTCCTCGCAGGTAACGTAGGTGCCGTTTGCTCCCACAAGCCCAGAAATGCCAAGGTCCCACAGCCATGGGTACACCTCCGGGTAAGAGCGGCCGGTGCACATGAATAGCTTGTGGCCATTTTGCGCTGCTCTCTGACAGGCTTCCACGGCAGATCGTGGAGCCTGCTGGGAAGAATTGATTAGGGTGCCATCTACATCAAGGAACACGAGTTTCTGCATGCCTGTATCGTCTCATACGCTCCCGCACCGGTCTACGTAGCAGAAGGGAAAAAGAGCTTTCCAGCCTGGGTGCTTGGTGAGCAAAGGCACAGGGGTGAATCAAGGGAGACTGGTTTCATTTGTAAGCCTAAATAGGTAGGCTTGTTGAGTTGCGTGTCTACTAGTCTACCTAGTGGGAGTGCCGGACTGCCAATAGTTCAGCCACTCGGGAGCAGCCTACGACGTGGGTTTTGCAGAGACCTGGCACATGTTGTGCCCGAGTCTGCGACTCACCTCTCAGGCGCCGGAGTACGCAATGGTACAGATACGTTCGGCTAGGCTCACGGGCTTTACCCAAAGAGAACCGGCACGACGACAGGAGATTACTCAATGATTCAGCAGGAGTCGCGACTGAAGGTCGCCGACAACACTGGTGCAAAGGAGCTTCTTTGCATCCGTGTACTCGGTGGCTCGGGTCGGCGCTACGCCGGTATCGGCGACATGATCGTCGCTACCGTCAAAGACGCCATCCCCGGCGGCAACGTGAAGAAGGGCGAGGTCGTAAAGGCCGTAGTCGTTCGCACGAAGAAGGAACGCCGCCGCCCCGATGGTTCCTACATTCGATTTGATGAAAATGCTGCCGTGATCTTGAAGAACACGGACGGAGAACCCCGCGGGACGCGTATTTTTGGCCCGATTGGCCGTGAACTTCGCGACAAGAAGTTCATGCGCATCATCTCGCTGGCACCGGAGGTGTTGTAAATGGGAGCCAAGATCAAGAAAGGTGACCTAGTACAGGTCATTGCAGGCCGCGCGTCCGATCCTAAGGATGCTCGCCTAGTAGCCCGCAACAAGCGTCGCGAAGCCGAAGGGCTCGAGCCGCTAGCACCGGGCGACAAGGGCAAGCAGGGACGCGTGCTCAAAGTATTCCCTAAAGAAAACCGTGCACTGGTCGAGGGCGTAAACGTTCGCACTCACCACGTCCGTCAGGGTCAGAACGCCCAGGGGCAGGTAACCGGAGGCATCGAGAAGCGCGAAGCGCCCGTCGATCTTTCCAAGCTGGTCCTGGTCGATCCTTCCACCAAGAAGCGTGCCAAGGTTGGCTTCCGTGAAGAAGAGGTCGAGCGCGATGGCCGCACTCGCACTGTGCGTGTTCGTTACAACAAGGCGACCGGAAAGGATATCTGAGAATGACTGAAACTCAGACCCCGCGCCTGAAAGCGCGCTACCGCGAGGAAATCATTCCCGCCCTCGAAAAGAAGTTCAACGTAGCCAACCCAATGCAGATTCCCGGTCTGACCAAGATCGTTGTGAACATGGGTGTTGGTGAAGCTGCACATGACTCTAAGCTCATGGACGGCGCAATTCGCGACCTGGCGGCCATCACGGGCCAGAAGCCGGCCGTGACCAAGGCCAAGAAGTCCATCGCACAGTTCAAGCTGCGTGAAGGCCAGGCCATTGGCGCACATGTCACCCTTCGTGGCGACCGCATGTGGGAATTCCTGGACAGGCTGCTCTCCACTGCTCTGCCCCGTATCCGCGACTTCCGCGGACTCTCGGCCAAGCAGTTCGATGGCAACGGTAACTACACCTTCGGTCTGACCGAACAGTCCATGTTCCACGAAATTGATCCGGATAACATTGACCGCGTTCGCGGCATGGATATCACCGTCGTCACTACGGCGAAGACCGACGAGCACGGCCGCGAGCTGCTGCGTCAGCTCGGCTTCCCGTTCAAGGAGGACTGACAAATGGCGAAGACCGCACTAAAGAACAAGGCTGCCGGCAAGCAGAAGTTTGCTGTTCGCGCCTACACCCGGTGCAACCGTTGCGGGCGTCCCCGCTCCGTGTACCGCAAGTTCGGCCTGTGCCGCATCTGCCTACGCGAGATGGCCCACGCGGGTCAGCTCCCTGGCGTAACCAAGAGCAGCTGGTAAAACGACTACTTCGCAGGTCCCCCGCCTAACTGGCGGAGAGGAAACCGCGAAGAGGAAGGGCTGAAGCCCAAAAATATGACTATGACAGACCCAATCGCAGATATGCTAACGCGTCTGCGTAACGCTAACTCGGCGCACCACCAGTCGGTGTCCATGCCTTACTCGAAGCTGAAGTTCGCTATTGCGGGCATCCTAGAGCGCGAAGGCTACATCGCCGGCAGTGAAGTTGCCGACGCCAGGGTTGGTAAGACCCTGACTCTTAACCTGAAGTACGGTCCGAAGCGTGAGCGCTCCATTGAAGGTCTGCGCCGCGTTTCCAAGCCGGGCCTGCGTGTATACGCAAAGTCCAACAACCTCCCCGAGGTTCTGGGCGGCCTGGGTGTGGCAATCCTGTCCACGTCCTCCGGCTTGATGACTGACCGTGAAGCTAACGACAAGGGTGTAGGTGGGGAAGTCCTCGCCTACGTCTGGTAAGGAAAGGGGGAAAGTAACATGTCACGTATTGGTAAGCTTCCCATTTCCATCCCCGCAGGTGTAGACGTCACCGTGTCGGGCCAGAACGTAAAGGTGAAGGGCCCCAAGGGCGAGCTCGCATTGGATGTGCGCGAACCCATTTCCGTGAAGGTCGAAGACGGATCGATCAAGTTGGAGCGTCCGGACGATTCTCGTACCGCCCGCTCGCTACACGGCCTGTACCGCACCTTGGTTGCCAACATGATCGAGGGCGTAACCAACGGTTACAAGAAGCAGCTCGAGATTGTTGGTACCGGTTACCGTGTCGTTGCCAAGGGCAAGAACCTAGAGTTCGCCCTCGGCCTGTCCCACCCGGTCGTAATCGAACCGCGTGAGGGCATTGAGTTCACTGTGGAGGCGGCGAATAAGTTCACCGTCTCTGGTATCAGCAAGGAGCTCGTCGGCGAAGTTGCAGCTAACATTCGTAAGCTGCGCGCGCCTGAACCCTACAAGGGCAAGGGCATCCGCTATGCGGGTGAACACGTACGCCGCAAGGCCGGAAAGGCAGGTAAGTAATGTCTTACTCTGTAAAAGGCAAAGGTAAGGTAGCCGCTCGTAAGCGCCGTCATCTGCGCGTTCGTAAGCGCGTATTCGGCACCACCGAGCGTCCGCGTCTGGCAGTATTCCGCTCGAACCGTCACATGGTTGCGCAGGTTATTGATGACCAGAACGGTCGTACCTTGGCCGCAGCATCCACTTTGGAAGCGGAACTGCGCTCCGAGGGCGATTCCAAGACCGAAGCAGCTCGCAAGGTTGGCCAGGCTGTGGCCGAGCGCGCGAAGGCTGCCGGAATTGAAGCCGTGGTCTTCGACCGCGGTGGCAACAAGTACCATGGCCGCATCGCCGCTGTCGCCGAAGGCGCACGCGAAGCTGGCCTGAGCCTCTGACCGAAAGAAAGGAAAAGCTGATGGCTCCTCAGAATAGCCGCCGGCAGGGCGGTCAGGGTTCCGCGGAATCGCAGGATACGGATCGTCGCGAACGCCGCGGCCGCAACAATGAGCGCAAGGACAACCGTCGCGGTGGTCGCAACAACGACCGCAACGAGTTCGTCGAGCGCGTTATCACTATCAACCGTGTTTCCAAGGTCGTGAAGGGTGGCCGTCGCTTCAGCTTCACCGCTCTAGTAGTGGTTGGCGATGGCGAAGGCACCGTCGGCGTTGGCTACGGCAAGGCTAAGGAAGTACCCCAGGCCATCTCCAAGGGCGTTGAAGAAGCAAAGAAGAACTTCTTCCGCGTTCCCATGGTTGGCCGCACCATCACCCACGTGGTTCAGGGCGAAGATGCAGCAGGCATCGTTCTGCTCCGCCCCGCCTCCTCTGGTACTGGTGTAATCGCGGGTGGTCCTGTCCGCGCCGTCCTCGAATGCGCTGGCATTCACGACGTCCTAACCAAGTCTCTCGGCTCGTCGAACGCACTCAACATCGTTCGCGCAACGGTCGCAGCTCTGAAGCAGCTGCACCAGCCCGAGGCAGTAGCAGCCCGCCGTGGCCTGTCTTTGGAACGCGTTGCTCCCGCAGCCATGCTGCGTGCACGCGCCGAAGCAGATGCCGAAAAGCGTGCAGCTGCTGAAAAGAAGGAAGCCGATAAGGCTGCCGCAGGGGTGAGTGCGTAATGTCGAAACTGAAAGTTACCCAGGTTCGTTCCAAGGCTGGAGCAACTCCGAAGCAGCGCGCTACTTTGGCTGCTCTTGGCCTGCGTAAGATGCACCAGGTTGTGACCCACGAAGATCGTCCGTCTGTACGCGGGCAGATCAACGTCGTGAGCCACATGGTGACCGTCGAGGAGGTCGACTGACAATGGCGAACACTGCTAAGAAGCTGGGCGACAAGCCCGTAAAGCTACACCACCTGAAGCCAGCTCCGGGTGCCAAGAAGGCCAAGATCCGCGTGGGTCGTGGTGAGGGTTCGAAGGGTAAAACTTCGGGTCGTGGCACCAAGGGTACCGGCGCACGTAAGAACGTGCCGGCAGGATTTGAGGGCGGCCAGATGCCGGCCCACATGCGTCTGCCGAAGCTGCGCGGGTTCAAGAACCCGTTCCGCGTCGAGTACCAGGTTGTGAACCTTGACGCACTCTCGGAGGCATTCCCCGAGGGAGGCAAGATCGAGGTTGCTGACCTAGTTGCTAAGTCGCTGGTTCGCAAGAACAAGCCCGTCAAGGTGCTTGGTTCTGGCGAAGCTGCTGCTAAGTTCGACCTCGTGGTCGACAAGTGGTCTGAGTCCGCAAAGCAGAAGATTGAAGCTGCTGGCGGTTCTCTAACAGCTCGGTAATAAGCCGTGAAGGACGGGCGGTTCGGCCCTAGGCCGGATCGCCCGTTTTTCGTTTCAGAAAAAGGCGATACCATAGAACCCGGTTTTGAAAACTCGTGGTATCCCCATGAATATCATTGGAGAAAAGTTTGTTAGCTGCATTTGCACAGGCGTTCCGAACCCCGGATCTGCGTAAGAAGCTACTATTCACGGCTTTCATCATGCTGCTGTTTAGGGCTGGTTCATTCATACCTACTCCGGGCGTGTCATTTTCGAACGTCCAGAAGTGTCTAGCCAACAACTCCCAGTCCGGTCTATTGGACTTGGTAAACCTGTTCAGCGGTGGCGCAATGCTGCAGCTGTCGGTATTTGCTCTGGGCATCATGCCGTACATTACTGCCTCGATTATTACGCAGTTGCTGCGCGTGGTTATCCCGCGTTTCGAGGATCTGCACAAGGAAGGCCAGGCCGGCCAGGCGAAGATGACGCAGTACACCCGTTACCTGACCATCGCCCTCGGCGTGCTGCAGTCTACGACAATCATCTCTCTAGCTCGGTCGGGAAGGCTACTGCCTAATTGCTCCGCGGCAGACCCGATCATCCCGAATGATTCGGTTATCAACTACATTCTTATGATCATCACCATGACCGCTGGTACTGGTCTGATCATGTGGCTCGGCGAATTGATCACCGAGCACGGCATCGGCAACGGTATGTCGCTGCTAATCTTTACTTCTATTACCGCGAACCTGCCGGCTCACCTGTGGTCCATCGCTAAGGCCAACGGTGGCGTTGCAAAGGTGCTTGTCGTGATCGCCCTCATCCTGGTTGTCACGCTCGCGATCGTGTTTGTGGAACAGGCGCAACGTCGCGTCCCAGTGCAATATGCAAAGCGGATGGTTGGGCGTCGACTCTTCGGCGGCTCCACCACCTACATTCCAATGAAGATCAACATGTCGGGCGTTATTCCCGTCATCTTCGCCGCCTCGATCCTGGCGATGCCCACAATGATTGCTCAGTTTGGCGATCCGAAGCAGCATTGGGTGCAGTGGATCCAGCGCAACTTCTCGCAGCAGACCCCGTTCTACCTGATCTGCTACGGCATCCTGGTACTGTTCTTCGCCTTCTTCTACACCGCGATCACCTTCAACCCTGAAGAGATCGCCGACAACATGAAGAAGTACGGCGGGTTCATCCCCGGCGTGCGCGCCGGGCACCCAACTGCCGACTATTTGCGCTACGTCATCAACCGCATTACCACCGGCGGCGCATTCTATCTACTGATTGTGGCGATGGTGCCCACCATCGTAATGATCGCCCTCGGCATTACACAGATGCCGTTCGGCGGTACCACCTTGCTGATTGTTGTGGGCGTCGGCCTGCAGACCGTTCAGCAAATCAACTCGCAACTACAGAAACACCACTACGAAGGATTCTTGGCATCATGACAATGAAACGAGTCGTCATCCTGGGCGCTCCGGGCGCCGGGAAAGGCACGCAGGCAAAAAAGATTGCCGAATATCTAGGGATCCCGCACATGTCCACGGGCGCTATGCTGCGTTCGCAGATCGATAACGGGACCGAGCTCGGCAACAAGGCCAAGGAATACATGGTTGCCGGCAATCTAGTTCCTGACGAGGTCGTGAACGACATTGTGGCCACCTCGCTGAAGGAAGCAGTCCGCGATGGCGGCTTCTTGCTGGATGGCTACCCGCGCAACCTGGATCAGGTGCACAACCTGGGCTACATTCTGCATGACCTAGGAGTCGAGATCGACGGCGTCCTCGAGCTGAAGGTCAACTTCGACGAGGTCGTTGAGCGCATCAAGAAGCGTGCCCAGATTGAGGGACGAGCCGACGATTCTGACGAGACGGTACGCAACCGGCTCGAAGTGTACAAGCGGGAAACCGCCCCGATCACGGCGTTCTACCAGACCGCTGGCAAACTCACGGTAATCGACGGCATGGGCACCGTCGACGAGGTGTGGGAGCGCGTGAAGGCGGCCGTTGACGCTGCATGAGGCGCGGTATTGAACTAAAGAGCATCGACCAGGTTCGGCACATGCGACGTGCGGACCTGGTCGTTGCCGATATTCACAAGGCTCTTCGGGAGGCAGCTAAGCCCGGCGTCACCACCGAAGAACTAGACACGGTCAGCGCCCTCGTCATAGAGAAGGCCGGAGCGAAACCGAATTTCCTGGGTTACTACGGGTACCCGGCGACTGCCTGCATGTCTGTAAATGACACGGTTGTTCATGGCATCCCTGACGACTATGTGTTGCAAGAGGGCGACATGGTCTCCTTTGATTGCGGCGCCTACGTCGAGACGGATGGCAAGCAGTGGCACGGCGATTCCTGCTTCACCATGATTGTGGGCGGAGACGACAAGGCTCGCGGCGATGACCTGACTCTGTCCCGTATTACTGAAGAGGCAATGTGGGCCGGGATTGCTTCGCTGGCGTCGAAGAAGCGGGGACTGACTATCGCCTGCGTAGGCGACGCAGTTGAACAGGTGGTAGCGGATGCCGCTGACAAGTACGGCTGGGAGGCCGACATTGTCGAAGAGTTCATCGGGCACGGTATTGGGACGCAAATGCACCAGGCACCGGATGTGCTGAACTATTCGGTGCGAGGACGCCAGCCGAAGGTTGTTCCTGGAATGGTTGTTTGCGTGGAACCGATTCTGACTCGTGGCTCTGCCCAAGTGTTCACATTGGATGACGAGTGGACTGTCAAGACTCACGACCATTCACATGCTGCCCACTGGGAGCACTCAGTGGCCATCTTGGAAGACGGCATCTCGGTACTATCCGCGCCGGACTTTGGTAAAGCCGGTCTGGCAAAGTACGGGATCGAACCCATAGAGCTGTAAGAAACCAATAAGGAATCCCCGGAAGGTATCCTTCCGGGGATTCTCTATGCCTAGATGTTGGGGCCTGGTGGGTTACAGGCCCAGCCATGCTTTCAGGTAGGGGAGGGTTTGCTGGCACTGGAAGTAGCCGGCGTCGTAGTTGGCCTGGAGTTTTTGTACTGACCGCTCCAACCCCGTAACCTGCATGTGCCAGGGGTAGTAGACGTATGCTCTGCCTTGCCGTTCGAGCTGCAGCAGCCGGCGCCGGGTTGCCTGATATTTTTTGTGGCGTTGCAGTAGGGCCTTGACTAAGTGCGGGTATTTCCTAAAAGCCCGTTTATAGAGGGCGGGATTCTTAGGTGTTTTCTTCACATAATCTCGGGGCCGGGTAAGGACCACAACGAAGTTCCTGTACCCGTCCATCTCGGCTGCCTCTAACGGAATGCCTCCGGACGGGCCTAGAGCACCGTCGGCGTAGAGCTCGCCGTCGATCTGCACGTAGTTCATGAGTCCCGGCATGGTGGAGGCGGCTCGCACCTTTCGCATCAGATCGGCCTCATCCCGGATATCAGCGCGGCTCCAGTAGACGGGTTTGCCGTCCCGAACCCTAAACGAGCTGATCCGCAACTGTGCAGGATTATTCCAAAACGCTTCGAAGTCGAAGGGGAGCGGTGCATCCTGTAGCCCCGCCTCCTCATAAATGTACTTGGCATTGAAGTATCCATCCCCGCGCAGGAAGGAACCAATGGAACCAATGTTGGGATCGGCAATGAAATCTACGAAGGAACGCTTTGCTCGGTCAGCGTCCCTGGACAAATAGTTGACAGCGTTCGAGGCTCCGGCCGAAATCCCAGAGACGTGTGGGAAGAAGATTTCGTTCTCAAGTAACGTCACTACAAAAGGCGCGGTACCGGATGCGCGCATCGCGCCGCCCTCGAAAATTAGGGCTGTGTTTTCCAGTGTTGGCATATCAATCCTTCCGATCCCAGTGTAGGAAACTGGCTACAAAGCTGCACAGCACGCTCAAAGCTACAGCAGGATTGCAAGTCTGTTTAGGCCGGGTGGGAAAGAAAGTGTAGGCCGGGTACCCTGCGCGTGAGGGCGAGCAAGAGTGCATGTAAGATCCAATTGGATAGGAGCAACAGTGGCAAAGTTTCTTTTCTACGCGGGGATTGTAATAGCAGTTATCGCATTCGTGATTTCGTTATGGGAACTCTTTGGCACCCTTCCTTACAAGCTCCAAAACGCAACAATCCCCCTTGTAATTCTTGCCTTAGCTATGGTGAAGGGTGCCGAGATGCTGCGGAAGAAGAACAGTCAGGATGACGGCGACACCCAAACAGGGGAAGCAGCTGACAGATAAAGCAGACCTCCGTAGGCGCGAGGTGAGCGTTGCACGCGCGAAAGGCTGCTAGTAGCCTGGCATGGGAATAGGGGAGGTCGCCTTGGAAACTCTGTCAGTAATCCTAAAAGTGGGTATTGCAGCGTGCGCAGGAGCACTGGTTTACGCCCTCTTGCAGGACTCGACCCCGTCGTGGTTCTGGACTGTGGCCATTGCTATGTTGGTGGTATGTGGTGCTGAACTATTCCTGATCCACCTGATTCACAAAGATGACTCTGCCGAGGGCGGCGAAACGAGACACATGCAGGCAGGTGACACGCCTCTTTTCGAGGACGAAAATTAGGGCTAAGATTCTTTTCGGAGAGCCACAAGGGGCTAGCGAAATTAGTGTCCAACCTCACGTGAGGTATCAAACAGCCTAACTCCCTTTACCTGCTGGGCAATGTCGCCTATTCTTGATAGTCGGGTGTCCGTGCATACAGCTATGCCCGGATCTTGTCCACAAGATCTGTGGGCGCCCAGTAATTTACAGACAAGGTAGACGGAAGGTTATGGCGAAAAAAGAAGGCGTCATTGAAGTAAAGGGAACAGTCGTCGAGGCTCTTCCTAACGCAATGTTCCGCGTCAAGCTAGAAAATGACCACATCGTGTTGGCTCACATTTCCGGCAAGATGCGTCAGCACTACATCCGCATCCTCCCCGAGGACACGGTTGTAGTAGAAATGTCCCCTTACGACCTTTCCCGTGGCCGTATCGTTTACCGCTACAAATAATCTAGACCGCGGCTTAGCCGCAGAGGTGAAACCATGAAGGTCAAGCCCAGTGTCAAGAAAATCTGTGACAAGTGCAAGGTGATTCGTCGCCATGGCATTGTCATGGTTATTTGCGACAACCCAAGGCATAAGCAGCGTCAAGGCTAACTTGGCGTCGGCCTCCTAGGCCGAAAGCGCTCGCTAAACGATCAAAGGATCGACCCCTGGTGACGGAGGCCAGGGCCGCAAAACTGGTGCGGAAAGCGAAGCGACGACCTCCGATCAAGATGGAGAAAACCAGATGGCACGTATTGCCGGAGTCGACCTCCCCCGCGAAAAGCGGATGGAAGTCGCACTAACTTACATTTACGGCGTTGGCCGCACGCTATCGCAGAAGGCTCTAAAAGAGACTGGCGTTAGCCCGGACCTGCGCGTGAAGGACGCCACCGAGGACGACCTCGTAAAGCTTCGTTCCTTCATTGAGGGTAACTACAAGGTTGAGGGCGATCTGCGCCGCGAGGTGCAGGCCGACATTCGCCGCAAGATTGAAATTGGTTCTTACCAGGGTCTGCGCCACCGCTTCGGACTTCCTGTCCATGGCCAGCGCACCAAGACGAACGCTCGTACCCGCAAGGGCCCGAAGCGCACCGTCGCTGGCAAGAAGAAAGCAACTAAGTAGCAGCGCTAGTCGCTGACCGACGACCTCAGAAGAAGGAAAAATGGCCGCAAACCGCAGCTTCAAGTCGCGCCGCAGCGCGCGCAAGAACGTCACTCACGGACACGCGTACATCAAGTCGACGTTCAACAACACCATCGTTTCAATTACCGATCCGACCGGCGCCGTCATTTCTTGGGCATCTTCCGGTCAGGTTGGATTCAAGGGCTCCCGTAAGTCCACCCCGTTCGCAGCTCAGATGGCCGCCGAGGCCGCTGCTCGCCGCGCACAGGATTCCGGCATGAAGAAAGTTGATGTTTTCGTCAAGGGCCCGGGCTCTGGCCGCGAAACCGCGATCCGCTCGCTTCAGGCAACTGGCCTAGAGGTTGGCTCCATTCAGGACGTCACCCCGCAGGCACACAACGGCTGCCGTCCCCCGAAGCGTCGCCGCGTCTAATCCGTCCGGCCTGGTTCTTCGGAACATTGGCCTAACGCTGAAACAGGGAATAATCCCGCACTCGTTTCACAACAAAAGAAAAGCCGGCCCCCCGGGGTCGGACGGAATCCTGGCTGACGTCATATAGCGGGCGTCGGAAAGAAAGGACAGATAGTGCTTATTGCACAGCGACCGAATTTGACCGAAGAGGTAGTAAGCGAACAGCGTTCGAGGTTCACCCTTGAACCGCTAGAGCCTGGTTTCGGTTACACGCTGGGCAACTCCCTGCGTCGTACCCTACTTTCGTCCATTCCTGGTGCGGCGGTTACATCCATCCGCATCGATGGAGTGCCGCACGAGTTCTCAACGATTGCTGGCGTTAAGGAAGATGTTGCCGAAATCATCCTGAACATCAAGCAGATCGTGCTTTCGTCTGAAAATGACGAGCCCGTAGTGATGTACCTTCGCAAGGCTGGCGAGGGCGTTGTTACCGCCGGTGATATTACGCCTCCTGCCGGTGTGCAGATCCACAACCCGGACCTTCACATCGCCACCCTGAACGAGAAGGGCAAGCTAGAGGTCGAGCTGACCGTCGAGCGTGGCCGCGGCTACGTTTCTGCCGATCAGAACAAGGACCCGGATGCAGAAATTTCTCGCATTCCGGTGGATTCGATCTACAGCCCCGTCCTGAAGGTCACCTACAAGGTTGAGGCTACTCGTGTTGAGCAGCGTACCGACTTCGACCGCCTGATCGTAGATGTCGAGACCAAGCCGGCTATTAGCCCGCGCGATGCTCTGGCTTCTGCTGGTAAGACCCTGGTCGAACTATTCGGGCTTGCCCGTGACCTCAACATTGAGGCCGAAGGCATTGAGATTGGTCCTACCCAGACCGACGCCGAACTGGCTGCCGATCTGGCAATGACCATCGAGGATCTGGACCTGCAGTCCCGTTCCTACAATGCCCTGAAGAGGGAAGGCATTCACACTGTTGGCGAACTGGTTGCTCGCAGTGAAGCCGACCTGCTTGACATCCGTAACTTCGGTGCGAAGTCTATCGAGGAAATCAAGGCGAAGCTGGCTGAACTGGGCATGGTCCTGAAGGACTCGCCTATGCCTGCCGGCGGTTTTGACGGAGAAAACGCAGGATCCATCCAGTTCAGTGACGAGTAGATTCGGCCTAGCCGACAAGCTTTGATCTAAAAATTTATTACCTAGGAGTACTAAGATGCCTAAGCCCACTAAGGGCCCCCGCCTGGGAGGCAGCCCCGCTCACGAGCGCATCATCATCACCAACCTGTGCCGCGAGCTCATTGTCAACCGTTCCATCGTCACCACCGAGGCCAAGGCCAAGCGTGTTCAGCCGGTTATCGAAAAGCTGATCACCAAGGCTAAGCAGGGCACCGATCACGCCCGTCGCCAGGTGTACTCGAAGCTGCGCAGCCAGACTGCAAAGCGCAGCGCCAGCTATGTGGATTACACCTACGAGCTGTTCGACGTAATCGCCAAGGAAATTGATCCGGAGCGCGAGGGCGGCTACACCCGCATCGTGAAGCTGCCGGCTCGTCGCGGCGACAACACTCCGATGGCCCAGATTTCTATCATCACCGAAAAGGTGCAGAAGAAGGCCGTCGTAAAGGACGCCACCAAGACTGCTGAAAACGCAGCCAAGGAAGAAGAAGCAGCCAAGGAAGAGGCAACTGAGGCAAAGGCCGAAGAAGCCACTACCGAGGAAAAGGTTGAGGAAGCTAAGGCCGAGGCCGAAGCTGGCTCCACCGCTGCTGAGGCTGACGAGAAGTAGCCTTTAGATTTCCCGTATTAGGGCCGGTACCGAAAGGTGCCGGCCCTAAACGTTTTTGGAGCGGCGTGCCGACCTGGCCGTTATAGGGTAGGCGTATGAGTTTGCGAAATTCTGGGCCGGTTACGCTCACTATCGATTGCGGTGGGGGTGGGATCAAGGCTACTGCTCTGGACAGCCGGGGAACGGCTTTAGCTACGCCTGTGCGCACCCCAACCCCTTATCCCTTGCCGCCGGAGTTGATGACCAAGACGGTGGCTGATCTGGCGGCGGCATTGCCTAAGGCGGACCGGATCACCATGGGTATGCCCGGGATGATCCGGCACGGGGTAGTGGTGGCCACCCCGCATTACGTCTGCAAATCCGGACCGCGCACGCGCGTACTACCCGAGCTGGTGGAGCAGTGGCACTTCTTCGATATGGCACGGGCACTGCGCGATGCGTTAGATATGCCCGCTCTGGTACTAAACGATGCGGAAGTGGCCGGCTATGGGGCTATCACCGGCAAGGGACACGAAGTCATTTTGACGCTGGGCACTGGCCTGGGCAGCGCCATATTTGATGGCGGAACACTTGCGCCCCACATAGAATTCTCGCAACTGCCGGTCAAATGGGGCCTTACTTATGATGATTACCTTGGCGAGCACGAGCGGCTACGCCTGGGGGAGGTGCATTGGTCCAGACGGGTACGCAGGGCGGTAGAATCGCTGCGGGCCGCGATTATGTGGGACCGGCTGTATATAGGCGGCGGCAACGGTGCTCACATTACCGACAGGCAGAGGGGGCTAATTGGCTCCGAAGTGGTCATTGTTCCGAACGATGCCGGGGTCTTCGGTGGAGTACGCGCGTGGGAGTTCCAAGATGAGTAGACGACTGCGCTTGGATATTGCCTATGACGGAAGCGATTATTCCGGATGGGCTAAGCAGCCTGGGCTTCGCACGGTACAGGGCGAGGTCGAAGACGTGCTTGCGATGATCTTTCGCATCCCGTGCCAGCTGACCGTGGCAGGCCGAACAGATAAGGGCGTGCACGCGTTAGGGCAGGTGGCTCATGTAGATGTCCCCGCCGAGGCTTTTGAGAGGCTGGGTCGAACCGGAATAGAGCGCCTGGCTAACCGGATGAATAAGATTCTGACTTCTAAGTCACCGGATGGAAAACCAGCACAGACGGTTATTAAGGGGGTCAGTGCGGTTAGCGATGACCTTGACGCGCGTTTTTCGGCCACTTATCGCCGCTACATTTACCGGATTGCCCCTACGGTGTCATCTTGGATCCCAACTAGGACGGATCTGTGGCGGCTTGGGGCAGCGTTGGATCTTGCGGCTATGGGCCAGGCAGCTGCTGGGCTACTGGGCGAACATGATTTTCTGTCTTTTTGTAAGCCGCGTGAAGGGGCTACAACCATCCGGACGCTTCGAAATATCTACATCAGCCAGGTGGGTCGGATCGTAGAGATTGAGCTAGTTGCTGATGCCTTCTGTCACTCGATGGTGCGGTCTATCGTGGGGGCTCTGGTGGCTGTTGGCACTGGCAAGCACGGACCAGATTGGCCCGCAGTGCGACTGGCTGAAAAATGTCGGGGTTCTGAACCGCAACTCGCCCCCGCCGCGGGCCTTACTTTGGAAGAAGTAGGGTACCCGGACGAGGGCGAATGGGCAGTTCAGAGCCTAAGGACTAGGCGGGTGCGATCGCTAGACTAGCGACCTTCGTGGCGCTTTTTGCGTTGCTTCAGATACCCCGACAGGCCTAGCTGGGCAAGGGAGTCCAACACTAGTGCTGTACCAATCCCAGCTCCGGCTTTTAGCCAACCGGATTTGCGACCTTTTGAACGGAAGGCAGTAACTAGTAGTGCGGTACCTGCCGTTGCCTCTATCCCGGCCCATGCTCTAACAATCCAGGGCTTGTCTAGGGCTGCAGTGTGGTAGGCGCTCCACAGTTTAGAACCGGATTCCTCGGGCTTATCTAGCATGATGTCTACTGAGCTCCCTAGGGCGGAGCCCCAGGAAGAGGCTTCGAAGACGGCCACGTCGGGAAGGTCGGCAACCTGGACGTCCCCATCTAGGTAGTCGCCCAAAAAGTCTGGCAGGCCTAGCGCAGCGACCATCTTCTTGAATCCCTCGGTCCCTGAGGTGGCCAGCGCCCGATCCACGTCGTCACGATCTGCTAGCGGGTTTATCTCTGCTAGGCGGGCGGCCATCTGGTCTTCTCCGAAGTGTGCCCGGACAGCGGCTAGGAGACCGGCGGGGGCCTGGTCGTTCCAGCTGCCTACAACAAGGGTGGTATTCATTTGCCACGAATGGAGGAGCAGGGATTCTGACGGAATGTGGTCCCGCTGCTCTGTAGGGGCCTCTACTCCTGCTAGCCGGTGGTCGTCGTTGGAAGCATACAGCGCGATGGCGGGTAGCTCGGAGACCATTACGCCCGAGACCACGTCCTCTTCTGTACCCGCGTAAATAACGGCGCGCATACCTTCACCAAGCTCGACGCTGCCCACGTCGAGGCCCTCGGCGGCGGCAATGAAGGGTACCGAGGCGGCGGGCATCTTCGTTATTTCGACTACCCGTACTTCACCTTGCTTGGATTTTTCTGGATCCGGGAAAGAGGTGCCTTCGGGAACCTTGTCGGCGCTGGTGTTTCCGATCCACACCTCGGCGTGGAATTGCTCTGCCAGCTTTTCCGTGACCTCGGCTAGGTCCATTCCCGCCTGCAGCGAGGTCTGCTGCTCGCCCACGACGGCGACCTTTTCATTTTCATCAATGAGGACGGTAAGGCCTAGCAGGTGCGCCGTGTTGGGGTACCAGTCTAGTTCGGCAACAACACCCATATCGGCTAGCGATTTGGCAACGTTTTGCGGATTTAGTGAAGCGGCAACCAGTGCGCCCTCTTCGGGAATCCAATTAACAGTCATGGCACTCCTTATGGTTTTGCATACAGTTTAGCGGTTTTCCATCAGCGCGGGGGTTAGCGGATTCACAGGTGGGGTGGAACAATAGTTTTTATGGCAGAAAGTATCGAGATCACCGCGGCGGCGGTAGACCCCGCCCTTCTTGATTTGCCATGGGAGATTCCCCTGGCAGAATGGCCCTCTGAAATTCTGGCGGCGTTGCCCAGAGGCATTTCCAGACACGTGGTCCGATTCGTCAATCTGTCCGGGCGCATTATCGCCGTAAAAGAAATAAACAAGGACATTGCCTATCGCGAATATGGGCTGTTGCGGGATCTGCACCGGATGGGGCAGCCCGCGGTGGCTCCGACAGCAGTGGTAACGGGTCGTGAAACCATGCGCGGCAAGCCGCTCACCTCGGCGCTAGTCACTGAGCATCTGCAGTACTCGTTGCCTTACCGCGCCCTGTTTAGCCAGACCGTCCGCCCTGACACCACCTGGAGACTGATCGATTCGTTGGCGGTGCTGCTGGTTCGCCTGCATCTGGCAGGTTTCTACTGGGGGGACGTGTCACTTTCCAACACGCTGTTTAGACGCGACGCAGGTGCCTTTGCGGCCTACCTAGTGGACGCCGAGACAGGTGCCTTGCATGGATCTTTGACGGCCGGGCAACGATCCTATGACCTAGATCTGGCGCGCACTAACATCATCGGCGAGTTCATGGATTTACAGGCCGGCGCGTATTTCGATGAATCCTTGGATGTGGTGCAGATCGGTGAACGGCTGGTAGACCGATACGAATCGCTGTGGACGGAGCTAACTGCCGAGGAATCTTTCGACCGGGAGGAACGCTGGCGCGTGGAAGGGCGCATTTCGCGTTTGAATGACCTTGGCTTTGACGTTGGGGAACTGTCCATGACTCGAAGCGTGGACGGGCAGAAGCTGACGATCCAACCAAAGGTGGTGGACGCAGGCCACTATCACCGCCAAGTTATGCGTCTTACCGGGATGGACGTAGGGGAGCGGCAAGGTCAACGGATCTTGAACGACATGAAGACGTTCCGGGCGATGAATGACATGGAGGATCAGCCTCCAGAACTGGTAGCCCACGTATGGATAGACAAGGTGTTCAACCCTGTCATCAACGCTATCCCGCCCGAATACAGGTCGAAGCTGGAACCGGCGGAAATATTCCACGAGGTGCTGGAGCACCGGTGGTTCATGTCCGAACGCGTAGGCCATGACGTTCCCATGGACGAGGTCGTGGATTCCTACATTTCCGAGGTGCTAGCTAATCGCCCGGACGAAAAGGCGGTCATGGGCTTTGTGGTAGATGGCAGCGAAACTCTAGATGAACCGGATGCGGACAGACGCGACGTGACAGACATCCACGCCCTCGCTAGTGACGAGGACGATTACGAAGAGGAGTTCGTGCCCACCTACCGCCTATTTGGGCCGCCCCCAGAAGAGGAAGAGGAATGATGCGAAAGTTCGCAATGCGGGGAAGGAGCGCTCTGGCTCCCGAGAATACGATTGCAGCCTTTGATGCAGCGGTAACTAGAGGGGAAGGATTCAGCTTTGATCTGCGCATGCTTGCAGACGGCACCCTGGTTGCCATGGCTGATAACACCTTCGACCGCACTACCAATATTTCCGGACCACTCAGTAGCGGATCCTACGCAGACGTGCGCAGGGCGGACGCGGGGGCCTGGTTTGCGCCTACTTTCCGTTTCGAACGCATCCCCGAACTGGCCGACATTATCGCTTTTATGAACAGGTGCTCTGGGAACGGGCTTGCCTTGGTGCATCCCGATGGGGACAAGATTGTCCCTGCCATTGCCGCCGCAGTTGAAGAATTGAAGGCAGGTCGGCTTGTACTGTCGAGCTATTCGCCCTCGCTAATTGCCGAAATTGATCGGGCGCATCTTTCCATTCCGCTCGCTCTTTGGGCCGGTCCTGATTGGAAAGAGGGCGTGGCCGAGTGCGGGGGAGTGCTACAGAGTGGAGGCGCCCTATCTGCCGTGATCTTGCCCGCGGAGGTGCTACGGGAAGAAGACGCCCATGAAATCGAGGCAATGGGATTAGAGCTGTACCTGGTCGGGGATGACACACAAAAAGCGGAAAAACTTGGCGCAAAGGGAATAGTAAGCGAGTAGAAAAAGCATCTACTAAATAGGATAAGGCAGAGTTTTTAAATATCGTTTAGGAACTAAAATCCGCGCATCTGCCACTTAACTTAGGCTTGCATTAGTGAGGAAAACCTATTCAGCCTACAAAATAAAAGCCCAGGTCAGAGGCGTAAAAATGGCGATGGATTGCTCCGAAAAGCATTCGCTTGTGCAGAAAAAATAATTGTCGCATTTGTGGGCATACTGAAGGCGTCAAGAACTTCTGAAAGGAAATTGAAATGTCCGCTCCTACAATTGCTTCCTGCGCCGCCACTGACTGCTCCTTTAACCGCGGTGGTTGCGCTGCCCCTATGGTCACCATGGGAACCAAGGCCTGCGTTACTTTCATCGACCTGGACAAGAAGGGTGGGCTTCCCACCATGAGCTCCACAGTCGGTGCATGTAAGCGCGCCGACTGTGTGCATAACCAGGATCTTGTTTGTGACGCCTCTGGCGTAAAGGTTTCTTCTGATGAAACTTGTCTAACCTTCGAGGCTCGCTAAAACCTCCCTCGAATTTCCGCCCTCCCTGGCCGGCTGGCTGGGGAGGGCGTTTTTGTGTCCTGACTAGCCATGTTAGCCTCTGGGCAGGATTTGTTGCCGCATAAAAAATGCGGATTTAGCGGCGGCAGAGCTGTGAGCAGCGCGAGTGAATCCTTCAGGGTTGGCTAAAGGGTGGCAAATACGTTAGGGTTGCCTTGCCTAATTGATCTGAGGAAGGATTGAGATGCGTAAAATCGCAACCGCGGTAGTTGCCTTTGCAGCTGCAGCCGCAATGATGACGGGCTGCTCCAGCAATAACTCCGCAGAAGAGGCAAAGGACGCCTCGCCTAGTACGCACAGTGCTTTCCCCACCACGGTGAAGCATTCTTCGGGAGAAACAAAGATCGAGAAGCAGCCTGAGCGCATTATCGCCCTCGACATGGCTGCCCTGGACACTGTTGACGCTTTGGGAGCGGGGGACAAGGTAGTAGGTACCGTAACCAAGTCTGTGCCTAGCTGGTTGAAGGATAAGTACAAGGATGTTGCCTCGGTAGGTTCATTGAAGGAACCAGATGTGGAGGCTATTGCCAAGCTCAAGCCGGATCTGCTGTTGATCGGTGCGCGTACTGCTTCCATGTACGGCGACTTGTCGAAGAACTTCACCACGGTGAACGCGGATGTGGACTGGGAAAAGCCGAACTACTCGAAGCAGGTTGAGGACCAGGTCCGCCAGATCGGGCAGGCCGTTGGCAAGACAGATCAGGCCGAAAAACTGGTTCAGCAGATCCAGAAGAAGGTAGATGACTACAAGGACACTGCAAAAGATAAGGGTACCGCGCTCGTCCTGATGGCTAACGAGGGCGAATTGTCCGTGCACGGGCCACAGTCACGCTGGGCCCCGATCTACGACGTGTTTGGTTTCAAGGAAGCCACTACTGACTACAAGCCCGACGAAGGGCACAAGTCCAAGAAGATTTCCTTCGAGGCCGTAAAGCAACTCGATCCCGATTACATCTTTGTTGTCGACCGTGCGAAGGCCATCGGTAAAACCGAAGGATCGACGCCTGCCGAACAGTTGATGGACAACGAACTAATCAACTCGACCAAGGCCGCAAAGAACAAGCACATTGTCTACTTGACGCCAGAACGCTGGTACATCGTCATGTACGGTGCCACTAACTACCCGGCGGAACTGGACGAGATTGCAGACGTGATCAAATAGTGGCTGTATTGCAAGATAGAAACCCCACCGAGCCGCATTACGCATTGTGGCTCGGTGGAGCCGTCTTAGCTGTACTAATACTGACGGGCGTTTCGGTAATTACCGGTGCTGCGGACATGTCCATAGCAGACGTGCTTACTGGGCAGGCCGACGTTGACGAACTGATGGTCCTTACCGTCTCGCGTCTGCCGCGCACCCTCGCACTGCTGCTTGCTGGCTCGGCAATGTCTGTTGCCGGCCTGGTGATGCAACTGATGGTGCAAAACCGATACGTTGAACCGGCAACCACAGGGGTTACTGAATCGGCCGGCCTGGGCATCCTTGTTGCCGTACTGTTCTTCCCCGGACTGCCACTTTGGGCCAGAATGCTGGTAGCCGTTGGGTTCGCTCTACTTGGCACCGTACTACTCATGTGGCTCGTATCGTCATTGCGGTACCGCGACCCCATTGTGGTTCCTCTCTTGGGCATCGTCTTGTCGGGGATAATCGGAGCGGCTTCCACCTTCTTGGCATGGCAATTCGAAATGCAAGGAATGCTGAACCTGTGGTTGACCGGCGACTTCTCTGGAATTATCAAGGGTCGATACGAGCTCTTATGGCTAGTGCTTGCCATGTGCGCCCTCGCCTATATCTTTGCCGATACCTTTACGGTGGTGGGACTTGGAAAGTACTTTTCGAAATCCCTAGGCGTGAACCACCGCCTAATAACCGCCCTCGGACTAGCGATCGTAGCAACCGTTGCAGGCGTGTGTACCGTAGTTTCTGGCACGCTGCCGTTCCTGGGCCTGATAGTGCCCAACCTGACCTCACTAATACTTGGTGACTACATGCGCCGCTGTCTGCCCCTGGTTGCACTTGGGGGAGCCTTCTTCGTGCTAATTTCCGACATCATCGGCCGCACCCTCATTGCCCCAGCAGAGATCCCCGTCGGCGTAGTCATGGGTGTAATAGGGGCCGCGATCTTCATCGCCTTCCTTCTGAAAACGGTGAAACGGTGAATAAACGCTACGAGAAAACAAAAAAGCGCATCGCGATCTCCTGCGTCGGCGCGGTAGCTGCCTGCATCTTTTTCGCCCTCTACGGGGCCATTGGCTTCTGGAGCATTATCGGGCCGCTCCGCCTAGTGCGCCTTGGAGCGCTTCTGACGGTTGCGGTAGCGCTGGCAACCTCTACTGTTGTATTCCAGGCGATCACCCAAAATCGCATTCTTTCGCCAGGTGTAATGGGCTTTGATTCAATGTACGCACTGACGCTAACTGCGGGGACCCTTGCGCTCGGGGCAGCGACACTAAACCGGATCCCCGCACCTGCTTTATTTGTCGGGAACGCCTTCATCATGATGGTGGCAGCAACAGCCATGTTCATGGCACTGATATCGAAACAATCACGGTCACTACACCTACTAGTTCTTGTGGGCATCGTGATGGGCACCCTGTTCCGCTCCCTGTCAGCCATGATCGGATTCATCATGGACCCGAACGAACTGCTCTCGGTGCAGGTTCGCACCACCGCGTCGTTTGCGTTGGTAAACCAAGAATCCTTGGCGCTGGCGGCCCCCATTACCGCCCTCACATGCATATACATCTGGCGCAAGAGCCCCACCTGGGATGTGCTTGCCTTGGGCCGCGACATTGCCGTGGAACTAGGCGTGCCCTACCAGGCAGAAATGCGGAAGGCGCTCGCGGCCTCCGCTCTGCTGGTTGCCTGTGCTACCGCCTTAGTTGGGCCGCTGATGTTCTTTGGACTGCTGGTCGTAAATATCGCCGTGTTCCTGGTGCGCTCGGACAAGATCAAGCACCTGATTATTGCCTCCTCCGCCCTCGGAATCGTGATTCTGGTGGGTGGGCAGGCACTCCTTGAACACGTGCTCAATTACGGTACAGTGCTGCCGGTGCTCATCGAGCTGGTTGGCGGCCTAGTCCTGCTAACTCTTATATATAAGGAGAGCCAATGATCGAAATCGATTCGCTCACCCTCTCGTACGGGGCCAAACCGGTAGTGGAAGACCTAACACTTACGCTTGCCGAGGGCGGCATCACGGCCCTCATAGGCCCAAACGGAGCAGGAAAATCCACTCTGCTAGCGGCCGTTGGACGCCTGCACCCCATAGAGAAGGGGACCGTCGCCATTGATGGGCGAGAGCTGGGGCAGTGGCCCACCGGGCAGCTGGCCAAAGTGCTCGCCATATTGCGGCAAGAAAACCATCTTGCAGTGCGCTTGACCGTGGAAGAGCTGGTCATGCTGGGGCGGCATCCGCACAACGGCGGCAGGCCCCGGCCAGAGGACCACGATAAGGTGGCGCAGGCTCTGCAAACAGTGCAAATGACCGATTTGGCGAATAGGTTCCTCGACGAACTATCTGGCGGCCAACGCCAGCGATCCTTCGTAGCCATGGCCCTAGCCCAAGAAACCAAATATCTACTTCTAGATGAGCCCCTATCGGCGCTAGATATGCACTACAGCCGGGAAATGATGCGACACCTGCAACGTGTGTGCAAGGCTCGCGACCTGGCCGTTGTTGTCGTAATTCACGACATAAACACGGCCGCTACCTACGCGGACCAAATGGTCGCCCTCAAAGAGGGAAAAGTATGCGCACAGGGGACCCCAACGCAGGTCATGACCGCCTCAACCCTAGAAGACATCTACGACGTGCAGGTAGAAGTGACAACCATGTCGGGAAGACCCGTGGCAATGCCCATACCATAAGAATTCCTTATTGCATGCTCCTTTCGCTAATATGGCTGGGTAGAAAAAGCAGTAGAAGGAATGGCGATGGCTGAGAGAACCCAACTGGAACGCCGTCTCACCAGCCCGCAAGTGGCAATGATTGGCCTCTCGGGTGCACTTGGTACCGGCTTATTCCTGGGATCAGGATCCACTATTGCGCTCGCGGGCCCCGCCACTGTTATCAGCTATGTGATCGCTGGAGCATTGGCGTTAGAGATCGTGTGGGCGCTGGCCGAGATGGTATCTGTCCACCCGGTCCCCGGCGGGCATGGAGCGGTAGCTGGTGCCTATCTGGGGCGTATGGGTGGGTATATCGCGCGGTGGAACTTCGCCATCCAGTCCTTCATTGCGGTGGGGGCCGAGGTCGTAGCCACCGCAACGTATCTGCAGCACTGGTTTCCGGGGCTAAACCTAGGGGTAGCTACCGTGTGCTGTTCGGCCTTTGTGGTCGGGTTGAACTTGGCCACCGTGCGATTGTATGGGGCTAGCGAATACTGGTTCTCGATGATCAAAGTGGTGGCAATCAGCGTATTTATCCTGCTTGGGCTTTCGCTAATCCTATTTGGGTGGCCCTCGCACAATCCGCCCACCGGCCTGTCCCACCTAACCCAGCACGGTGGTTTTGCGCCCGCAGGCATTAGTGGCATTCTTCTTGCGGCCTCCACTGCCGTCTTTAGTTTCGGGGGAATCGAAAACGTATCTACCTCGGCGGCAGAGTCGGAACATCCGGAAAAGGACATTCCTAGAGCAGCTGGGACAATGATATGGCGGTTACTGCTGTTCTACGTGCTGGCCGTAGGAGTCGTTGTGGCGCTGCAACCGTGGACGGCCACGGCAGCCAGCGACGGCACAGTGGAATCCTCCCCGTTCGTACATGCTCTGGATAATGCTGGCGTGGCCGCTGCCGGACACATCATGAACGGCGTTCTGATCGTGGCGGCGCTGTCCGCTGCAAACGGGTGCCTGTATGCGTCCTCGCGCATGTTCCACTCGTTGGCCTTGGATGGGATGGCCCCCGCCTTCGCAAAGAAGACTTCGCCCTCTGGATCGCCGCGCGGAGCCGTATTGCTGGCTTCCACCGGCATGGTGCTTGCCTCCTTGCTGGCCATTTTCGCCTCTGCTGAGGCCTTCAACTACCTTATGGGATGCGCAATCCTAGCAATCTTGGTCACCTGGGTGATTATCCTGGCAACCCACCTCAAGTTCCGCAAGAAGAGGGCGGGGAAGCCGTCCGGTCCGGCGCGGCTGTGGGGCGCGCCGTACACGAATTGGATTGGCATCGCCACCTGCGTAGCGATCTTCATTGCCTTGCACTGGCAGATGCCGGTGGTGTGGATTGCCGGTATTCCGTATCTGGCCCTGCTGTGCGGGTCCTACTTTGTGCTGCGATCTTTCCGCTATATTCCCAAGCCTGCCAAATTGCCGGAGGGACACTAGCGAAGAAGGCGAAGGCTAGCCTGCGCAAATAGGTCGTCCAGGGCCTGTGGCTGTCCATGGCCCATGCCTTCTACAAGCTGCAGATTCGCGGTGGGAATAAGGTGGTGCAGACGTTTCCCCTCTGCCGGGGAAACCACCACGTCGGCAGTGCCGTGAATGATTTCGGTGGGCACCCCAATCTTGGAAAGATCCTGCGCCCAGGGTGCCTGGACTGCCATGGCTTGGCGTTGGCGTTCCATCCCTTGCCAGCTAACGCCGCGCCGCCAGTTTTCCCTTGTGAGGGCGTCGAGCTCGCCCTCGTCCCACGGATAGGCGCTGCCCGCGATTGCCCGCAGGTTCGGTTTGTACCAGGCGCGGTAAGTGGCTTCGTCGGAAAAAGGGGCCGGAAGTGGGGCGCCCAAAGGGCGGGGTGAACTGAAAGTGTAGAACAGCCCCAGGCCGCTAACATCGGCGGGGTAGTGCAGGGCCAGCAGTTGGGAGATGGCTCCCCCCATAGAACGGCCGGTAACTACCGCGGGCGAACCGAAATAGTTGATGAGGGCGTGCACGTCGCGCACCATATCCATCAGCGGGTAGTTTTTGCTCATCCGAGTAGACCGGCCCACGTCGCGGTTGTCGAATCGCACGACGTGGGTACCCGCCTTCGCGAGCCTTGCGCAGTAGCTGGCTGGGGTAGAGATGAGCTGGGCTCCATGGCCCTCAATATTTACTATGAGCGGATCCCCGGGAGTTCCGAAGCTATCCACGCATAGGGTGACCTCACCCAGCGGCAGCAACTGCTCCATTTAGTCACCTAGGCAGGTGCCGACGTGCCTTGCGGCACTAACCCACGGGTGATCCTTTGGAACTGTCTTCAGATTTCCGGCCACGTCCTTCAGCGGCACCGCCTTGGCAGACTGACCCTTCGCGGCAACGGTAATGCCGTACTTGCCCTCAGCCACAAAGTCAGCGCCAGCGCCACCCAGAAGTGTGCCCAGCAGCCGATCCTCTGCATTTGGCGTACCGCCGCGCTGTACGTAGCCGAGGACGGTGACTCGAGCTTCCAAGCCGGTAGCTGCCTCCAGCTGCTCGGCGAGCTTCAGCGCATTGCCGCGGTGGGCCGCCTCCAACATCGAGCGGTGCTTCTTGGCAGCCGCCTTAGCATCCGCATTGGAGGCGCCGTCGATCAGTGCTTGCGCTGCAGCGTAGTCCGCCGCATCGGAAATTTCGCGGGCGCCCTCGGCAATGGCTACTACCGAGAACGGGTGTCCGCCCTTTGCGCGCTTCGAGATGGAAGCTGCCACGGAGTCAATGGAGTAGGGAATCTCGGGCAACAAAATAATATCGGCTCCGCCCGCAATACCCGATCCGAGTGCAAGCCAGCCTGCCTTGTGACCCATAATCTCGACAACAATGATGCGGTGGTGGCTGTGCGCGGTGGAGTGCAGTCGGTCGATGGCGTCAGTGGCAATGCCCAGCGCGGTAGAAAAACCAAACGACGTGTCTGTGTGAGCGATGTCGTTATCAATAGTCTTGGGCAGGTGAATTACGTTTAGACCCGCCTTCGACAGGCGGTTGGCGTTCTTCGCTGTGCCGCCGCCGCCAATCATGACCACACCATCGAGTCCGTTCGCCTCGCAGTTTTTCAAAATGGTGGGAATCATGTCCTCTTTGCCGTTGCCCACGTCCATCTTGTGCGGCTTGTCCCTAGAGGTGCCGAGGATTGTGCCTCCGACAGTCAAAATTCCAGAAAGTGTTGCCGAATCGATTGGAACCGTCTGATTCAGCGCCATGCCGCGAATGCCTTCGCGAAAGCCCACCAGTTCCATGTTGTGGTGCCCGATGGCTGCTTTGCCAAAACCGCGGATTGCCGCGTTTAGTCCCGGCGAGTCCCCACCGGCAGTAAGAATTCCGATGCGCTTTTTCTTGGACATGCTCTTCCCCTTCGATGGACCAGGTTAACCCTACCGTACGGAAAAGATTGGTGGTGGGCGCAAAAGTGGCCCGAGAAAGCAAAGTTGCGTCCTTCTCAGGCAGGAAAATACGGTCTTGTTCTGCCCAAATGGTACTCAAGATTCGCTCCTGACTGAAGGTAAGGTTTAGAGTGCAAGAGTGATGACTAATACTGTTCCCGCATGGATGCTCATCCCCTTCGTGGCGATGCTGCTATCCATCGCTATATTGCCCCTTATCCCAGCTACAGCAAAACTCTGGGAAGACTGGCGGTTCCAGCTAGCCATCGCCCTAGTACTAGGTGTTCCAGTTGCGATCTACATGGCCATCCACTTTGGCATGGTGGCGGTCGCCGACACTGCTTTCGAGTACTTCCAATTTATTGCGCTGCTGTTCGCCCTCTTCGTGGTGTCCGGCAGTATCTTCTTGGAGGGCGATATTCGTGCTACGCCAAAGAACAACTCCATCTTCTTAGCTGTTGGCGGCGTGATCGCTTCCTTCATTGGCACTACCGGTGCAGCAATGCTGCTGATTCGGCCGTTGCTGAACGTGAACTCGGAGCGCAAGCACAAAGCACAAACCGTAATTTTTACAATTCTGATCGTTGCGAACAACGGTGGGTTACTGACCCCACTCGGTGATCCGCCACTATTCTTGGGATTCCTGCGTGGGGTGCCCTTTACTTGGACCTTCCACCTGATTCCCGAATGGTTCTGCATCAACGCACTGCTGCTGATCACCTACTTTGCGCTAGACACCCGGGCTTACGCTAAAGAATCCCCCGAAGACCTGCGGATGGACGATACGAACATCACGCCTATTAGGCTTCGTGGTGCCATCAACTTCATTTTCTTTGCCATGATCATTGTGGCCGTTGCGGTTGTGCCTTCCATGAATCTGGAAGCTATCCAGGACGGAAGCGCCGCCTGGCACGAATATCTGCCGCTCCGAGAAATCGTCTTCTTGATAGCGGTTATTGGTTCGTTTGTATTCGGCACTAAAGAGATCCGGTACAAGCTCAACGAATTCACATGGGCCCCGATTGTCGAGGTCGCAGTCCTGTTCATTGGCATCTTCCTAACCATGATGCCGGCACTAAAGTACCTGGCACAGATTGCACCTAAGCTACCGTTGAACGAGATCACCTTCTACGTATTTACCGGCGGGCTGTCCTCGTTCCTAGACAATGCTCCTACCTACCTAACCTTCTTCGAGATGGCATCCCAGCTCGATGGAGGAGCCAAGGTAGCGGGCGTACCAGAGGCTTACTTGGTTGCTATTTCACTAGGCGCCGTAACTTGTGGGGCTATGACCTACATTGGCAACGGGCCGAACTTTATGGTCAAGTCCGTGGCTGAAGAGCAGGGCGTGAAGATGCCTTCCTTCGGCGGCTACATCGGTTGGTCACTGCGCTACCTGGCACCGGTCCTGGCAGCAATGGTGCTCGTGTCCATTGCCGAGGGAGTCGTAACTACAATCATCGGCTTGCTATTAGTTATAGCCGTGCTAGGAGAAGCCACGTGGATTATTGCCCACTCGCGCAAGAGTGAAAATCACCAGTTGCTGCGTGAAGGCAAATTGTAAACAGAAAATAATAGTTGTGGGATCTGCCCTCCGGCAGATCCCACAACTATTTAAAGGTGCGCAGTTAGCTGTCCTTGCGTCGCCGCAAAGCGAAGCCGGCGCCTATCGACACCAATGCGCCCGTCACCAGGGCGGCGGGGGCCACGCCTGTACGAGCTAGAACTCCCGGTTGGCTCACCAGGGCATGCCGTGCTGGAGTAGCAGAAGCGGAGGAAACAGCTTTTGTCTTGGCAGTTGCCTTTACCGTGGCACGCTTCCCGCTCTTGTCAATGGCCTTGCTCTTACTCGGGGTAGTGACGATGTTGCCACCGGTCTTGCCCGGGTTGGTGCCGGCTTTGTATCCAGCGGAGTGACGGGGCCTCTCAGACTTCTTCGTATTGCCTTCAGGTGCCTTGGGGAAGTTCTTCCCGTTTTCTTCGTCCTGCGGAGCTGAGGGCGCGGGTGCAGGCGTGGGCGTGGTTGAGGAAGCCAGTTGAAACCGTAGTTTCAGATACTGCAGGTGGGCCTGGGCTCTTTCAATCTTTGCCGGCAGCTCTTCTTTGATGGAGGCCAGTGAGGCTACCTTCTCTTGGATCACTGTAAGCGCCTCTTCAGCTGCTTTCAGCTTGGCCTGAGCTGCCTGTGGGGTGTTGGCTGCCAGGCCCGTCAGCTTCTGTTTGGCGGAGACTACTGCCAGGAGAGTCTTTTCCAGCTTGGTTTGGGCTTCCTTTAGCTTCTGGGTGTTTTGCGCCAGATCTACTGCCGCCTTGTTTGCTTCTCCGATTGCTGCTTCGGCGACCGAACTGGCCTGGGCCAACGCTGCCTCAGCTCGCCCCTTGGCTTCGCTGGCTCGCGCAAAAGCTTCTTGCGCGCGGGCAAGTTCTGCCTGGGCCTGCTCGTAGTCTTTCAGTGCTTGGAGGCTTTCAGCTAGCTTTGCTTTGGCATCCTGGAGCTCTTGTTGGGCGCTATCGACCCCTTGGGAGGCAAATGCTGCAGCTTGGTCCTTCTGCGCCTTGCCGGCTTTAGCTGTTTCGAGCTTTTCCTGCGCGGCAGTTGCTGCAGTAGCTGCTCCAGTCTGGGTTGCGCGTGTGTCGGCTAGATCTGCTTCCTTCTTTTGCAGGTCAATGGCTGCCTCTTTGGCTCGCACATCCGCTTCAGTTGCCGCATGAGTCAGGGCCTCGACCTCCTTGGCCTTTGCGGCGAACGCATCCTGACTGGTCTTTAGTGCCTCTGCAGCCTTTAGAGCTTCCTGATGTGCGGACTCGTAGAGCGATTCAGCTTCTGTGGGGGTGTTCGCCCTGTCTGCCTCGGCCTGGGCCTGCTCGACCTCTGCGGCGGCATCGTTGAAGTCCTTGCAGTCCTTCTTATACTTCTGGTCTGCCTGTTCCGCGCTTTGTACAGCTTTAGTGTGGGCGGCAGAAGCAGCACTATCGGCAGCCTGCAGCCTGGCCAAAGACTCGGTCGCCTTCCCATAGGCAGGCTGAAGGGCAGCAAGGCGTGCTGCTAGAGCATCTGCCGCCTTCGCAGCTTCGATTTGGGTAGCGGCAGCGGCTTCGACCTCGCGGTGTTTAGCATCGGCTGCGGCTGCTGCCTCATTGAACTTGCGCTGTGCGTCAGCTAGCGCTTCTTTGTCGGTCGGGTTAGTCGCGTCCAAGCGTGCCTTTGCGTCGGCCTGTTTGGCGTTTAGCTCATTCGCTTCGTCTTCGAGTGCGCTAACGTGAGAGAGTTGCGTTGCCGCATTCTGCTTCGCCTGCTCGTGCTGGGACTTTAGCGAGTCGTGACTGGCAATAGTATCCTGTATTTCTGCCAGAGCCTGCGCCGCGGACTCCTTTTGCGCGCTAGTAGATGTAAGCTCTTTGCGGGCTTCTTCGAGGCGGCTGCGGGAGGCCATTTCAGCCTGGCGTGCTGCTTCTAGGTTCTGCTGCTTTTCCTTCAAATTTGCGGTAGCTAGCTCCACCGCCTTCTCGCGGGCTTTGCGAGCTGCGTCGGCCCCAGCGCTTGCCGCCTCTTCCTTCTGCTTGGCTTCCTTGGCTGTCTTCTCTAGCTGCGCAGTCTTACCTTCTTCTGTCTGCGCTTCAGCCTTGCCCTGCGCTAGAGCTGCCTCTTTTTCAGCCTTATCGGCCTTGGCTGCCTTATCCTCGGCGGCGGCTGCCGTCTTGCGGGCTTCGGCACGGGCTAGTTCTTCGTTCTGCTTTTCCAACTCGGCTTTCGTCGTGGAAACGGCCGCTTCTGCATCTTTGAGGGCGGTTGCCGCCTTGTCTGCCTCAGCTTTGGCACGATCATTTGCCTTGGTAGCTTCAGCGAGGGCATTGTCCTTCTTGGCTACTTCGCTGCTGGCCGCTGCCTTGTCGCCTTCGAACTTTGCCAAGTCCTTGTCCGCGAGCTTCCCTTCTGCCTGCTTTAGCGAGTCGGAAGCCTGCGACTGCGCGCGGTCGGCTTCGTCTCGGTCGTTCACAGCTTTGGCAACGTTAGTGGCCGCCGCAGCTACCTTCTTCTGGCTATCGGCTGCCGCATCCTTATAGGCCTTGGCTGCCTGTTTGAGGGCCTCTACTTGCAAGTTGGCCTGGTGAGCCTCTTGCATTGCCTGCTGTAGGGCTGCCTGCGCCTGCTGCAGGTCCTTTTCGGTGGCAGCGGGCTTATCTAGTTCTTGCTTTGCGAGGGCGACCGCCTGGTTGCGCTGTTCGAGTTCTTTCTGTGCATCCTTTAGCTGGGCTTCGTTGTCTTCCTGAGCTTTGCGCAAGGAGGCCAGGTTTGCTTCGGCCTTTTCAACTTGTTCGCGCAGTTCTGTTGCGGTGTTTGCGTCCTCGGATGCAGTATCTGCCTTTGGTGGGGCCGGCTGCGGTGAGGGATCCGCCAGGGCAGTGGGGCTAAGGAGCGATAAAGATGCTCCCACTGCCAGGGCGGGCACCACGAGTTTCGAGGGGTTCATTATGAGCCTTCCGGTTAAAACCTGCTATTACAAGATAAAAAGATTACAAGGATCGCGTTTGACAGGTAACCCCTTTTAGCTGCAAATACAGTTTTCATGGAAAAGTCATAGGAAACTGACCTGCAACTGACGAAAAGCCGTTAAAACAGCTGTGACCAGCAATAATAGAAGAAAAGAAAAATACGCGCAAAATTCACATAAGAATGATGCGCGTATTTTCTATATTTGGCCACTATTTTTCATGCATTGCCAAATGTTGTCTAGGGGTTATATTCCCAGCGGTATTGCTATTAGGAGTACGCATAGCAAACCGACCACTGACAAGATGGTCTCCATAAGCGACCAGGTCTTGAAGGTTTCACCCACGGTCATCCCGAAGTATTCCTTTACCAACCAGAAGCCCGCATCGTTTACGTGCGAGAGGAAGACCGAGCCTGCACCGATAGCCAACACTAGGAGGGCGGTGCCGGCGGGGGAGAGGTGGGCGGCCATCGGGGCCATGATTCCGCTGGCGGTAATGGTGGCAACCGTTGCCGACCCGGTAGCGAGTCGGACTGCAACCGCCACGATCCACCCGGCGACCAGCACGGGCATGCCGATGTTTTGGATCCACTGGGCAATCACTTCGGCGATGCCGGATTCAACCAGGGTCTCCTTGAAACCGCCGCCTGCACCCACGATCAATAGGATCGATGCGATGGGGGCCAGGGACGAGCCGACGATGGAATTGACCTGACCAGCGCTGCGCCCGGTAGCTCTGCCCAGCACGAGCATTGCATATAGAACGGTCACTAGCAGGGCAACCACGGGTTCGCCCAAGAATTCGAACACTTTGTAGAAAATAGAGCCATCGGCGTTGGGCATTACCATTTCCACTACGGTCCTTGCCAGCATCAACACGACTGGCAGTAGCACGACTGAGAGGGCGACCCCGAAGGAGGGACGGTCGTGCTCAGTTTCCGTTTTCTGCCCGTCGCCTAAGAGCGCGCCAGCCTGCCGGGGTACCCAGCGAACCATGAGCCGGGCGGCTAGCGGACCCGAGATGATGACGGTAGGAACTGCCACTAGCAGTCCCAAGCCCAGTGTCAGGCCGATGTTTGCTTTGAAAGCGTCGATCGCAATTAGCGGCCCGGGGTGTGGGGGAACCAGGCCGTGCAGGGCGGATAGGCCTGCCAGTGCGGGGATGCCTACGGCGATCACAGGCATCCTCGCCCTGCGCGCCACCAGCATGACTACCGGGATCAGCAGTACGATACCGACCTCGAAGAAGAGAGGGATACCGATCACGAATGCCACAAAAGCCATCGCCCACGGCAAGGCATTAGTGGACGTGCGGTCCAATACCGTGTCGACGATCTGGTCAGCGCCGCCGGAATCTATCAGTAGCTTCCCAATAATTGCGCCGAACGCAATCAGTACGCCCACCCCGCCCACAGTAGAGCCAAGCCCCTTAGTGAAGGCAGTAAACGTATCAGTGAGCGGAATCGCTGCGATCAGCGCAAGAACAACGCTTCCGAGCGTCAGTGCCAGGAAGGGGTGCATCTTCCGCCAAACAATCAACACTACGATCGTGGCGATACCCGCCAATGCCGCGATGATCAGCTGGGGAACATTGCTAGTATGTGCAACCGTGTCGCCAGCGGCAAAGAGTAACGTATTCATTTGTAAAACTTTCTAATTCAGCTAGATTAAGCCGCGCTCGCTTAGCCCGTCTTCAACGGCCTGCAAGGTTTCTTCTTTTGTACCGAGGGCGGACACGGTAAAGCCATCTTCGCCCTCTTCAAGGTCTTCAAGCGTGTCGAACTGGGAGCCGAGCATGCCCGGCCTCATGAAGTGGTCCCGCTTTGCCATGCGTTCTTCGATGACCTCCGCCGGGGCCTGCATGTGCACAAAGCAGACCCTTCCGGGGCCATTGCGGAGCAGATCGCGGTAGGAGCGCTTCAACGCGGAGCAAGTAACGATGGTGGAAGAATTCTGCTCAGAATTCTTGTCCATCCAGGCGCGCAGCTTACGCAACCACGGCCACCTATCCTCGTCAGTGAGTGGATGACCAGAGCTCATCTTCTCGATATTTGCGGCTGGGTGAAAATCGTCGGCCTCAGCCTCGGGCCACCCCAGTTTTGCCGCAAGGCCTTCGGCGGCAGTTGTTTTCCCAGAGCCTGCTACGCCCATAAAAACTAGATGGATAGGATCCATGTATTCCTCCTCGAATAGTTAGCCCTGCAGCACAATTTACTATCTTCTGCCCAAAAGATTAAAAAAGCGTGGCTTCTACCGCGGTATCAATCCGGGCAATAACGCTCTCTGCCGCAGCCGCCATCACCTCTGGCTGCAGCAAAAGCGAAATGCTTAAAAACCCGGCCGTGGGCATGTCAAAGAAATACCCCGGTTGGGCACTAATAGCCGCGTCCCTAATCAAAGAAGTGACTAGTTCGTCCTCGTCAATCCACGCTGGGAAACGCAACAGCGCACTCCAGCCTCCCTCCGGCTCATAAAGATCCATAACCCCAGTACGCGAAGCCGCAACACAACTGCGCAACCGCTGCAAATTCTTGCGAAGACGATCCCGCACCGTCTCAATCTGGGAGCCGATAGCATCCAACAAACTAGGCAGCTGAGCCGTAATCAGGTCACTCATAGGCAGATAGGCGTCGGCTATCTGATCCAACTTCTCCTGCGCCTGCCGAACCAGCTCATCCGGGCCAGATACCTCCAGCCAAGCAACCTTCGCATGGGGTGCCGCAAGATTCTTCGACAACCCGTCGAGGGCGAAAGTGAGCACGCGCTCTTCGCCGGCCAAACGCTCGCGGAAAACATTCGAGAGGGCGTAGTCAAAAAAGACCTCGTCGGCAATTAGCGGCACGGAGAAGTCGTGGCACAGTTGGACCATGCCCGCCCGTTCGTCGGGGCGAAGATAGGAGCCAGTAGGGTTATTCGGATTGATCACTACCAGTGCGCTTGGGGTGCTGGTCTGGAGGTGTTGGCGCAGTTGCCCCACGTCAGTCAGCCAGGCGCCGTCCCAAGACAAAAAGTAGTTGTCCACTTCGACCGCTTCTAACATAGCCAATTGGTCGACCATGGGGTAGCCGGGGCGAGGCGTCAGCACGTAGTCGCCCGGATCGCAGAAGAGCTTGAGCAGCCACGCGTAGCCCTGGGAGGTGGAACTGAGCAGGTAGAGGCGATCGGGATCGACCTCGCGACCGTCGCGTTTGGACAAAAAATCGGCAAGCTGTTGGCGCGCCTGCGCGCTTCCGCGCGGATCTGCTTGGTAGGTGGTTGGCAGAAGCGCGGGAGCTAGCCCGTGGCGGGTGGGGTTGGAGTCAGAGAGGTTAGTGACGGGTCCGGTTGCCGCTCGCAGTGCCAAGGTGATCAAATTCGGTTGCGATGCGCCTACCCGCGTGGAAAACTTCATGAGCCAATATTAGACGCGACTTAGATACAATCCTGAATCGCCTTGGCTAGGACATGCGCGTGAGAGGTCGCCACGTTCCGAGTTGCAACCAGCAGTGTAAGGGCGCCGCGGGAGGCTTTCTGCGCGAGCTCCGCAAGCTTTGGGTTGCCATCTAATTCGGCGTGGTAATTGGCGGCAAAGCCGGTGTCAGTGATGCGGCCCGAATGCCAATCCTTGCGCAGGGAGGACGTGGGCGTTACATCCTTAGCCCACTCATCCATTTTGAGAGCGTCTTTGCGTACCCCGCGCGGCCAAAGCCTATCTACTAAGACTCGGTATCCGTCCTCGGGGGAGGCGTCTTCGTAGACGCGTTTTATCCGAATACTCACCGATTTTCTTCCTAACTGGTTTGCTTGCCCTCGCCGCAATACCTCATATACAGCAGTGGGAATGGGCGGCCGTCCTCGTCTAATTCGCTACGCTTGTAAACGCGAAATCCGTGGTGGCAGTAGAATCTGCTCGCATCTGGGTTCTGCTCATTCACCGTCAACTCGGTGACGCCAAAGTCCGCCATTGCCAGTTTCAGTAGCCTCGTGCCTATTCCCTTGCCGCGCGCAGGAGCCGCAAGGAAAAGCATCTCCAGGCGGTTGCCCTGTACGCCCATGAAGCCGACTACTCTTCCGTCAAGGGAAGTAGCAAGCACTAAGTGTTCTAGAGCAGTAAACGCCTGCGGCAGAACAAGCCTGATTTGGGTGATGTCGGCCTCGGTAAGGAACAGGTGGCTAGCGCGAACAGAGGATTCCCACACCTCGGTTAGCTCGGCGATAAGTTCCTCGGTTCTTTCTGCCGCTGGCACTTGGACCACTGCTACTTCTTCCATGCCCTCAGCGTAGTGGGGCAGGTCCGGTGGGACAATTGCGGCAGCTGCCCTATAGAGAGGGCGAGCAAGGTCCGGAAATGGCTGGCGCGGATTAGCCTCTCTTTCTTTGGAGGAGCACTAGGCCACCTGTGCTGAGAGCGGTTGCCAACGTAGCAGCTGCGAACAGGGAGATGCCTGTACCAGCGAGTTCTTTTGCGCCTGCATCCCTCTTCTTAGCTTTCCTATGCTGGGTCGGCCTACTGGAGACAGATGCAGGTTGATCGGCGTGGTCGGCGGGGGAAGGCGGCGTTGGCTTCGAAGCTGCCTGCACGTAGAGAGGGTAGGTGACTTTATTGACACCAAATTGCAGCTCCAGCGGGTAGTAGCCGCTCTTTTTCACCTGGGGCACAGTGAAGCTCACCCGCGAGCGCCCTGTTTCGTCCAGGCTTTGCACAACCCGGTTGTCGATCGGGGCAGCGGCCACCTGCTTGCCCTGAAATTGGACAGTAACCGTGTCCGCGTTTGGTTCGTCAGTAGTCCACGAGAGCGAGGAGAGGCCCAGCGTAACTTTCTGGCCGGCTTTGAGGTTGCGCGGCCCAGTAATGCCAACCGAGCCTTGCGACTGGGAGACGGCGTAACCGGGGTGGGCAGCCAGGAAGTGATTGAAAGCGCCCAGGTCATTGATGCCGGGCAATTGGGCGAAGTTAGTGCCTTCTTTCATGACCGTGTAGCCGTCCCCGCCGTTGAGCAGGAACGTTCCACCTGCTACCCGCAGCTTCGAGGTGGTGTCGCCTCGGTCAAGTTTCTTCTTGTCTATATAAATATCGATTACTTTGGACCCTAAGTTTGGGCTTGGGTCGTAGGTGTAGAAGAAGTTGTTAGAGAAGGCCAGTTTCAGCATTGGGCGGGAGGCGCCCTCGGGCTTCCACTGCTGTTCTACGAGCTTGTAGACTTGTGCTGGAGTTAGGTCGATGGTGCCCATGTCCCCGTTGAATGGCTGTACGTTGTAGGACTCTTCGACCGTTACGATGCCGTCGGAATTCGCATCTAATGAGGGCGTGCGTAGGCCGCCCGCATTCATGATCGCGAACGAGGGAGTGGCGCCCTCGCCTTTGGCGTACTGATAGAAACCCTCTGCGATTAGATTGCCCAGGGTGGACTCGGCGCCGCGATTTTCAGTTCCTTCCGGATCACCTTGGACACCACGTTTCGCGGCGTTGGCTATGGTTCCAACCTTTTCTTTGCCTAGTTCTTTTGCCTGCGCGGTGGCCTGCTGCACCATGGGCAGAATTGTCGCGTCGGAAGGGACAGAGGGATCCTTCGTGGCATCTTTGATGGTGCGCATCTTTGAATTGGCAGCGATGACCTTCCTGGTGCTGGCATCTACAGACAGCTCAATGTCTGCAAGGAGTCGTCCGAAGCAATCGGGCTGCACAACGGGGGCCCCGGAGGCTGTTTGCGTGGTCTTATTGGTGTGAGTATGTCCTGCTACCGCTGCGTCCACGTTGGCGCCCAATCGGGCTGCAGCGGTGTAGTCCTCGTGTAGTAGTGCAACTACAACGTCTGCCTCGCCATTGGCATCATCGCCATCCTTCAAGGCCGCAGCGGAATTGTTGAGGGCGGTGACCGGGTCGCTAATTGCAAGCCCCTCTAGTCCTGCTGGGTTAACCAGGTTCGGCAGATCGGCGGTGGTCGCGCCGATGAAGCCTACTCGGATGCCTTCCTTGGTTGTTTTGATCTTGTAGGGGAGGACCTTTGAGGTATCGACCCCGGAAATATTGGAGCCAACGAAGTCCCAGCCCACCTGACCTAACTGCCGACTTACTATGTCTGAATACCCGGCATCGAATTCGTGGTTGCCGAGCGCAGAAACTTCCAATCCCAGCTTCGTCAGGATTTTCATGGTCGGTTCGTCCTTAGCAATAGAGGAAACGTAGGTAGATCCTCCAACTGAGTCGCCGGTGGAGACAAGGAACGTGTTGGGGTTCTGAGCGCGCATACGTGTGACCTGCTCGGACAGGTTAGGAGCCATCTCGATGTGACCGTGAAAATCGGTGATAGCTGCAATGCTAATTTCTACTTGGGCTGCCGCACGAGCCTGCGGGGCAGAGAGTGTAAACAGCGAGACCGCCATTGCGAACAGTATTGGTAGGTAGGATGCCCTGTGCTTTGGCCGAAGCATAGCCCTCTCCTATGACGTTGATGGAAGCAATAAAGACTGCTGCCAATGTAATGAGAGAACGTAAATAGGCGGTGAAGTAAGGTTTATCTGTGGGCTAAGCAGGCACAAATTTTTGCATTGCTGCAGACCGCATTGTTGGATGAAAACTGCATCAAGTGGGCCAACCTGAAAGCCGCCTAGCGATTTTGTCAGAGGAAGCCGCAGCCCAGTTTTCCCGTGCTGCGCAACCCGCCACCAAGGACGGTGGCACGACCAAAGGAGTAGAAACACCGAAGTTTCAAAAGATTGTAAAAATGACGACTGCCAGCTTATGTGTGCTATGCGTACCACTGTCGGCAGCAGGGGTGGCGTGCGCAGAAGATCTTAGCGACTTGCGTTCAGCATCAGCCGCTCCCTCACAGTTAACTCTCCGCACTTCTAATTTCAATACCACAAGGCGGGACGATTCACTTACGGAAGCTGAAATTGAGGAATTCGCCGGTGCCGCAGCGGATAGTTTTGTGGTTCTATTTCGTGATGTCATCAAACATGATGGAGCGAAGTTCGTTGTAGATGAAAGACTGGCTGCTGAATATGGTTTCGGAGGAAGTTCTGAGCAGCTTGCTCTTATCGTTAACTCACTAAATGGAGCTGCCGACAATCCGTATGTTGATGCGCAGTCGGATCGTAGCTGGGGCTCTTTCGGGTCATGCGTAGTGACGGGAGTCCTTGGTTTTTCGCCCTTCCAAATCGACTACAACCTATTGGGAAAATACATTTACGAAAAGTCTTGGAAAAAAGTTGCTGATTTACTTAAGCGGTACGCCAAGAAAGAAATCGCCAAAAAGAGTGGCAATATTGTTCTTAAACAAATCATTAAGTCAACTCCAGCGGGGTTTGCTGCATGGTTAGGTGTTTACGCTGTTGGATGCGCCGCAAAAGAGGCGTGGAATTGGTGGGAAGTATAATGCCGCGTACTATGCGCGAACTGGGGGTCAGCTTACTAATTTTTACGCTGGTGGTTTGCCTATTTTCTTTGTCGATGCTAATGTTTTTCCCTTTACGTACGGTACTGAGTATAGTTGTTCCATCACTGTTGCTTGGTGTGTCAGTTTTAGGTGTTGGGTATTTTCGTCGGAAAAAAGGAATTGATGAATAACTCCATTTCGGAGCGGCTCAGCCGTGACTAAGATCGGAAACGCTGCAAGTTTCGGCAGGTGACGCAACTCCTGTAATAAACATCCCTTCACCGTCTTCTACATACGCGGCAGAAGGTTAAATCCTTAGTGCTCTAGGGGGCGCGATGCCGAATGAGCCTAGATTTGCCTGGGCGCAGTAATTAGAATTCTAACACATAAGCCGGTATGTGAGGTGGCGGAGGCATTTTTATAACACCACGTTCCCAAATTGTTTGAAACTTAAGCGCAGGAAAGCTGGAAAGGGGTGGCTTTTAACTAGATCAACGAAATTACTGCTATAGCTGGAGAGGCTGAGGAGTTTATATCCTCTGGTCGTTTTGTAGATAGAATTACTGAAATAATTGAGGATGATCCATGGTCACAACCCACGCTGGATAGACGCGAATCTTTTTCCTTAAACACGTCAATGATTTTGACGATCAGTTAAAGTTTGAGTACGTACTGTTTATAGGTGACGGCTTGCATCGTTGTTTTAATAGGTAGTGGAAGCCACAAACGTTTCCTACAGGCGGTAGCAGCCCCCGTAGTCGGATGTTTACCGAGCAGCTCGAATTTGGAGATGGCTTGCTCGCACTGCACATAACGAGCGAAGGCCTGCGCATAAGCCTCAATCAGCCGTTTGGAGACAAAGCGGGTGCAACCGCGTTTATCAAGCCACCGCCAGGTCTCCCGGTAAACGATGTCCGCACCCAGCGGTTTACCATCACGCTGAACCGCAGATAGATACTCAGAAGGTTCCGGCATGACCTCGCCGGCAAGTACCGCACCCTCACCGATATCAGAGCCGTCGAAATCAAAAGGAGTCGCTAGTTGGTGCTCCGGGCGCGTGGCAGGCAGGCCTTTCGCCAGTTTTTCGTTGAGTGGGTCGGGTTTCGCGCCAGCCCGCACCCGGCGGCCACCGCGATTGGTGCCATCTTTCGCCATGCTTTACTCCTGATTGTTGTGGCCAAATAGGAATGTGGAACGGGCGAAATTATTGCTGCAAGAGGCCTTAACTTCGCTGGAGAGGTGTTTGTCTCCTAGCGGCTTCCAGTTGCTGAAACTTGGGCTACTTTTCTCCACGCTGGCGACTATAAACGCGTGGATAAACGCAAACCATCAAGAGATTTTTATTGAGTCTGGCAACGACATTGGGGCATTGAGAACATATATGTGGTTCTTCCTAGTCCTGCTATCCCTTGCGGGAGTGTTTAATTTGGTGGACTAGGCCGTACTTGCGAACCTCAAGTTTTTCACCACACTTAAATTGCCCGTCGTCCTGTTCTTGACTGTGCTAACTACAGGGGCAAGCACAGGTCCTGTCTTGGATGGTCGTATCATGTATTACCTTCATGAAGGCAGCATCATTTACTTGCTGTATCCCATTGTCGTGTCAGTCGCAGCTGTCCTCTTGAGATATTTCTTGCTAAGGAGGAAGGGGCAGTTGGATGTGGCAGAAGAATAGCTCCTCGACCACACCCGACTATGCCTTGTGCTTAGCGCGAGTGAGCCAGTAGGTAGCCTGCCAAGGCATTGCAACAGGCTCGGCGATCTTCATCGCTCGAATCCCCAGCAAGTTCGGCTAATCCAACGCACCACAGGCCTGTGCCGATGCTGTTCATGGTATTCCAAATGCTTGCCGCTAACGCCTTTTGGGAGGAGTAATCCAAGCCATCTGCTTCAAAGGCTGTATAGCGATTCTGAACAATAATCTCGGCGTAAAGCGAGTTCATCGTGGCAGAAAGGGCATGCAGATTATTTGGTGGATTATCCTGCAGTATCTTACTTAGCAAGATTGCGTCAGCATCATCACACATATCTGTGAGGTTGCATCTTACCTGCAATTTCTTCGCGTTAACTCCGTGGCTCGTGAGGTACTTATCGACAACACTTAGCTCAGACCCGATCAGCGCATTAGCAGTATGTTGATGCTTTCCTGTTCCAGCGCTGGTAGAACGACTCATACAACCCGCCCAGCTGATTCCACTTAAAACCAGGTGCCGGAGTAATTACTTCTTTGTCTGCTTGCTCGTCTTTTTCCCAGCCGAGCAGTAGCTCCATCCAGCCCACCTGGTAGGCGATCATCTGCCGGGGTGTGCGGTCAACACCATCAATCAGCCGATCCCACCCATCGTCGGGAACATCAGTGAACTCGCCAATAAACAGACTCCCACGTTTAGTGATCTCTGCCTGAAACTCGGTGCCAGATTCATACGATCTCATCACACACCTCCTTGTGTAACGGCCTTGAAATTATTGTCCGTTAGCGGGTTCAATGAAAAAACAGCATTTTACAAGGGGAAACACGATACGCGCTAACGCAAAATCCCAACCCGCTAACGCAGCCGAAAATTCACGCCCCTTTGGGGGATACTCGCTAACGCAAACGCCTACTTATCAAATCCAGCGTCTATGTGGAGCCACCTGTCAGACTCGAACTGACGACCGTCCGCTTACAAGGCGGGTGCTCTACCAACTGAGCTAAGGTGGCTGGGCAAGGACTAGTTTTACACAGAACTTGCCGCGATGTGAAACTAGCTTTCTGTTGGCTCCATCACTTAGTCGCTTGCGTCAACATGTCATCAAACGATTTTGCCTGAATTAGCTTGCCGTTTCGCACAATCATAGGAGTGCCGTAGGATTTCTTGTCAGTTAGACCAGAATTTACCCACTGCTTAGTCCAGGTCTGCAGCGTTTCCTTTGTCTTGTCAGTATCGAAGGAATCAATGATCTTCTGGTCTATGCCAAGATCTTTAGCTACCTTTGCAACCTCCTTCTTGCCTTCGTCCACGCTGGTTAGGGACGTTTCAGCTTTACCTTCCTTGGCATCTTTCAGTACCTGGTTGGTTAGAGCGAAATGCATGTCAATGAACTTTTCTGGCGCTTTGGAAGCCACTTGCAGCGCGCCTGCAGCAGCGGGGAAACCCCACGAGTAGTGGGAAGACATAGTGACAACTGGTTTGAAAGTTAGGTTGATCTTGCCATCTTTGGCGGCCTGTACAAGATCATGGCCAATGGCCTGTTCAAGCTCCAGACAGTGCACGCAGACATAATCGGAATAAAGATCCACATTGGGCAAGCCTTTGACGCGTTTGCCAACCCCGTCCTTTGAAATGACGATGCCTTTGTTCTCTTTGACAGACTGGCTGTAGGAGGCGCTGGCTCCCTTTGAAGAAGACTTCTTGGACCACAGCACGCCGCCGATCAAGCCGATTGCGACTAGAGCCGCGATGACCACCACCGCGATCGTTATGTTGCGGGTGGTCTTAGCCTTCTGCTGCTGTTGCCGTTTCGCCTGCAAGTTCTGCTTAGCCTGCGCCAAACGTTCCTGTTCTTCTGGGCTCATGTGCGCAGCAGCGGAGTTCTTCTTGGAAGGCTTTTTGGCCATGTGTACTCCTTTGCAAATTAATTGCTGGGATCAAATTACTGATGTTGGTAATAACGGTACAACTAGTAACGCTGAAGCGCCTAAGGCTAGCAAGCCTACAATGACGCGGGCGGGAAATGGAGCAAGGAAACGATCTGTGATTGCGCGCCCTCCCTGCCTCACCTTTCCCATGCCGGGCAGGATCCACCATACAAACATGCTAGCTGCTGGAAAAACCCAAAAGTTGGGCTCTGCTTGGAGCGCCTCCGCCAGTGCTTGAATGTCGAAGGGATTTGCTATGGAGGGCGAAAAGGTGGCACTAGCGCACACAAGGGCTACGGTCAAAGAGATAAGCCCGGCGACCGTCACAGCTATGGCGCTGCGCAGTAAATGCCAGGGTAGGCGGGCTAAAGCTCTGGCCCCATCAGAGGCAGCAGGCCCGCCCCTGGGCAGACGGACCGAGTGGTAAAAGGCCTGTTGGGAACCAACAACGCCCTCAAGAAGGAAAAGGACCGCCACCACAGGGATCGCAGCCAGCCCCGCATACGCCACTATCCCAGCAGCGGTAGCCAGTAAACACAGTCCAAAGAACGGGTGCATCTTGGCTGTGGAGGGACGGTAGGGGGCCGGCAGGGCGGTACCGTCAGCCTGCTCTAGCAACTGCGGTCTTTGCCCGTCTTCAAGCCCTGGCGTTGCCACCACCCCTGCAGAACCGTAGGCGGGAGCCTGGGCAACAGTCTGTTGGAAAGCCTGCACCGGGTAGGCCAAAGTGGGTGCTACCGGAACGTCCAGCGCCTGCGTTGGGGCGCCCTCGGAAAGAGGCTGCGTAGGGGCAGTAAGCAGTTCTGTTTCCGCCGGAGCCGGTTCATTTTGCCCCTCACGTAACTGGGCAAGAACCTGCTCCGGATCAACCTGCCCGCGCGTAGGGGAGAGCGCCTGAGTGAGCGCCCGTTGCAATCCCATAGGAAGCCCGCGCACATCCGGGGCGCCAGTGCGCACCCGCGCGATTACCGCTTCTAGTGGTCCCGATCCAAAAGGAGGGCGGCCGGTTGCGGCATGTACTAGGACTGCAGCCCAAGACCACCAATCAGATTCGGCGTCTGGGGCAGCACCATCTAACACCCACGGCGCTAAATATCCTGGAGTGCCGGTGACTAGTCCCGTAGAAGTTAACCTTTCGTCTCCGGCTAACTGTGCAATCCCAAAATCGATAAGGACCGGGCCGCGGGCGGACACCATGATGTTGCCCGGCTTAATGTCGCGGTGGATGACTCCCGACTGGTGCAGCTGACGCAACGCGGCTGCCAAGCGATCCGCCAGGTCAACTAGATCATCACCGCTCCACGGCCCGGCTTCGCGAATATCCTGGGCCAAGGTAGGTCCAGAGATGAACTCTGTGACTATGAACGCGTCCGCGCCCTCTGTCTCTAAATCTAAGACGCGAGCCACCGCGTCCGAGCGCACTTTATTGATCGTGGCCGCTTCCCTAGAAAGCCGCTTTCTGGCAGACGAATCCGACCCTAAAAAGGAATGCAAAAGCTTAAAAGCGACAAAGTTCCCGGCAGGATCCTGCGCCAGGTATACGGTGCCCATGCCACCGCTGCCTAGTTGCCGTACCAACTTGTATCCGGCGATCTGTTGCGAAACTTCCACGCCCCAATGGTAATGGAGTGCTCTGACAAATTACTGTAAGTCCAGCTCAGCCCGGAAAGGGGAGCGGGGCAGAAAATTCTGGGCCGAAAGGTTATTGCGCTCGCGAGAAAATATGCGAAAATAGCGTCAACGCCCCTGCGAAATCGCAGAGCGTGTGTCAGCGAAGACACCTGACACTCCACTCGGATCGTCCGGCACGTACCTGCCGGTGGAGGGAATAAAAGAAGAAATGGCAACTGTAACCTTCGACAAGGCTACCCGCGTCTACCCCGGGGCAACAGAACCGGCGGTTAGCGAACTAGATCTACACATTGAAGACGGGGAATTCCTTGTCCTGGTAGGTCCTTCTGGCTGTGGTAAGTCCACATCACTGCGTATGCTCGCAGGACTTGAAGACGTAAACGGAGGGCGCATTTTCATTGGTGACCAGGATGTCACCGACGTGCAGCCCAAGGATCGCGACATTGCGATGGTTTTCCAGAACTACGCTCTGTACCCGCACATGACCGTTCGCGAAAATATGGGCTTTGCGCTGAAGATCGCGAAGGTCGACAAAGAAGAGATTCGTCGTCGCGTTGACGAGGCGGCGCAGATTCTTGACTTGACCGAATACCTTGACCGCAAGCCGAAAGCACTCTCTGGCGGCCAGCGCCAGCGTGTAGCAATGGGCCGCGCGATCGTCCGTAAGCCCAAGGTATTCCTAATGGATGAGCCGCTGTCCAACTTGGATGCGAAGCTGCGTGTACAGACTCGTACTCAGATCGCTACTCTGCAGCGCAATCTGGGCGTCACCACCGTATACGTGACCCACGATCAGACCGAGGCGCTGACCATGGGCGACCGCATCGCGGTTCTAAAGGATGGCATCTTGCAGCAGGTTGGTACCCCGCGCGACATGTATGAGCGCCCCGCCAACGCCTTCGTGGCAGGATTCATCGGCTCGCCCGCAATGAACATTGGAACCTTCGAAGTGCAGGGCGACCACGCCGTGCACGGGCCGGCGCATGTGAAGCTTTCGCGTGAAGCAATCGACGCGCTGACCCCTGAAGATGGCGGCAAGATCCAGATTGGCTTCCGCCCCGAGGCCATGGAAGTTGTTGATTCGACAGACGAAGCAACCATTCCGCTGACTATCGACATGGTTGAAGAACTCGGTTCTGACGCCTACATCTACGGTCATGTCGAGGGCGCAGAAGGTCTGGGCTCGGGCAATGACTCCGATGCCAACACCATGATCGTGCGTGTTCCCCCGCGTACCGCGCCGGGAATCGGCAAGACCATCCACGTGCGTCCGCGTCCGGGTATGCAGCATAACTTCTCTGTTGCCACCGGCAAGCGCCTGCCTGATTAATCGGCAGTAAGACTTTGGGGGTGAAGCCAGGTGCTTCACCCCCAAATTTTTATGTGTTGTTATGCGCAGCCCCCCTACGGGAGCTGCCAGTTAATTGGTGCGATGCCCAGTTTTTCCAGTTCGGCATTCGCCCTCGAGAAGGGGCGGGAACCAAAGAAACCCCGCGATGCCGACAAAGGTGAGGGGTGAGGCGATTCAATCCGCGGATTATTGCCTAGCTTCGGGCCGAGCTTACGCGCATCGGCTCCCCAAAGGATCGCGACGAATGGTGTGGGACGGCGCACCAGCGCATCTATTGCGCATTCGGTGACTTCTTCCCAGCCCCGTCCTCGGTGGGAAGCTGGTGCTCCCGGGCGTACTGTCAGCACCCGATTTAGCAGGCAAACGCCCTGCTCGCACCAGGGAGTCAGATCGCCACTGGTTGGAGTGGGTACGTGCAGATCTTCGGTCAACTCTTTAAAAATGTTGACAAGCGAACGCGGCGGGCGCACTCCCGGTTTTACCGAGAAGCTCAATCCCATGGCGTGTCCTGGCGTGGGGTAGGGGTCCTGACCTACAATCAGACATTTCACTTTGTCGAACGGATAGGTGAAGGCGCGCAGTACATCAGTCCCAGCCGGAAGATAACCGTTGCCGGCACTGTTCTCCTGCCGCAACATGTCGCCCAATTCGTGCACTTTTTGTTCCACCGGGGCGAGGGCCTTCGCCCACCCTGGGTCTATGAGTTCAGAAAGCGGTTTAGCTTCATTCATACCTACTTCTGTCCCCTCACAAGTAGATTCTTGGTAATAGTCCGCGCCATTGCGCGCGGATTAATCTATACCAGGTAGTCTGAGCGCGTGAGCGAGAATAGCTATCCAGAAGACGAATTCGATCAGATCGGCCGGGACCTGCCCGCTGGGGTGCACCGCGCCTCCAAGTCCACTTTCTCGAAAGTGCTGCCCTTCTTGATTGTGTTGATTGTTATGCCGTTGCTCGCCTGGGGAGTGGTGGGCCTGGTGAAACACAACTCGGGTGTGCAAACCCCCAAAGCGCAGTCGACTAGCCAAGCGCCAAAGGCCAGCCCTAAGAAACAAACCCCTTCGCCCTCGCCATCTACGGAAGCGAAGGAAGAAAAGACGGAAGAAGCAAAGAAGGAATTCGATCCCTCTCAGGCTGCTTCCATCCCAGTTTCGGTATTCAACGTGGACGCCGGAAACGGGGTAGCTGGTGAGGCCGCGCAGAAGCTGATCAACTACGGGTTCACCGATTCGGCTGCATCGAACAGGCCCGACGCAGTGCTGGATCAAACTACCGTCTACTACGGTTCTGAAGATCTTGCAGAAGCTGCCAAGGCCGTTGGTGAGCAGCTAGGTATTTCGGCTGTCCAACTGTCGCCTGACATTGCGACAGAGCAGGGCCGAATCTACGTCTATATAAAGTCTGACTACCAGCAATAGCTAAGCGTATCGAAGGCGCATCCACCCGTAAGGTGGGTGCGCCTTTTCGCTAGTGGGCGAACCGGGCGGACTAAACTTACGCCGTCTTGCACTCTGAGGCTGAGAGTGCCAAACTTTGAGTTAGCACTCCACCGGGGTGAGTGATAACTGACTGCTTATCCCCGCGGAGCAAAAACCAATACAGGTGCTGCATGAGGGTAGAGCCTACCGGATGGTCCGGGCAGTTCTATCCGTCCGTCGCGGGCATGCACACCGCCAACCGTAGGTAGGAATAAACCACAATGGCAAAGATCATTAAGTTTGACGAGGAAGCTCGTCGTTCTATTGAAGCTGGCCTGAACCAGCTTGCCGACACTGTCAAGGTCACCCTCGGTCCCAAGGGCCGTAACGTTGTCCTAGACAAGAAGTGGGGCGCCCCCACCATCACTAACGACGGCGTGTCCATCGCGAAGGAAATTGACCTGGAAGAACCGTTTGAGCGCATTGGCGCCGAACTGGTCAAGGAAGTTGCCAAGAAGACTGACGATGTCGCTGGCGACGGCACCACCACTGCAACCGTGCTAGCACAGGCAATGGTTCGCGAAGGCCTGCGCAACGTAGTTGCAGGTGCTAACCCGATCGCTCTGCGTCGCGGTATCGACAAGGGCGTAGAGGCCGTTGTCAAGCACCTGCTCGATTCCGCAAAGGAAATCGAGACCACCGAAGAAATCGCCGCCACCGCTTCGATTTCTGCTGCTGATCCCAAGATTGGCAAGCTGATCGCACAGGCTATGGAGATTGTTGGCGCCGAGGGCGTCATCACCGTCGAAGAATCTAACGCATTCGGTATTCAGCTTGAAACCACCGAAGGCATGCGTTTCGACAAGGGCTACCTGTCCGGCTACTTCGTAACCGATGCCGACCGTCAGGAAGCAGTCCTAGAGGACGCCTACGTCCTGCTGGTTGAGTCCAAGGTTTCCAACATCAAGGACCTGCTGCCGATTCTTGAGAAGGTCATGCAGTCCGGCAAGCCGCTGCTGATCGTTGCTGAGGATGTCGAGGGCGAGGCGCTGACCACCCTAGTCGTAAACAAGATTCGTGGCACCTTCAAGTCCGTTGCTGTGAAGGCCCCGGGCTTCGGCGATCGTCGCAAGGCCATGCTGCAGGATATGGCTATCCTCACCGGTGGCCAGGTTGTCTCCGAGACCGTCGGCCTCTCGCTCGAAAGCGTCGAGCTGGACATGCTGGGCAAGGCCCGCAAGGTTGTTGTCACCAAGGACGACACCACCATCGTCGACGGCGCAGGCTCCAAGGAGCAGATCGACGGCCGCGTTGCCCAGATCCGCCAGGAGATCGAGAACTCTGACTCCGAATACGACCGCGAGAAGCTGCAGGAACGCCTTGCAAAGCTGTCTGGCGGCGTTGCAGTGATCAAGTCCGGTGCAGCCACCGAGGTCGAGGCCAAGGAACGCAAGCACCGCATCGAGGACGCAGTACGCAACGCGCGTGCAGCCTCCGAAGAAGGCATTGTTTCCGGTGGCGGCGTAGCTCTGCTGCAGGCAGCAGCCAAGGTCCTAGACAACAACGACTTCGAAGGCGACGAAGCCACTGGCGCACAGATCGTGCGTGTAGCGGCAGAAGCGCCCCTGGCCCAGATTGCAAACAACGCAGGCCTGAACGGCGGCGTTGTAGTTGACAAGGTCCTCTCGCTGAAGGAAGGCGAAGGCCTGAACGCAGCAACTGGCGAATACCAGGACCTAATGGCAGCAGGCATTGCTGACCCGGTCAAGGTAACTCGTTCCGCGCTGCAGAACGCAGCCTCCATTGCCGGCCTGTTCCTGACTACCGAAGCCGTGGTCGCCGACAAGCCGGAACCGCCAGCAGTCCCGGCCGCCGGTGGCGACGACATGGGCGGAATGTACTAAAAAGTACTCCAACCGGAAAGCCCGCGTTATCCCGCAAATAGCGAGGTAGCGCGGGCTTCCGCGTCTTCATAGGTAGTAGAAGCGGCAGTGAGCGCCTGAGAAATGGAATCGAGCGCAGATTCCACTTGGGCCTGGGCCCCGCGCCACTGGGTCGTAGCGGAACTAAAAGCGGCAGAAGCGGCACCCTGCCATTCGCCCTCGAGCGCACCAAGCTGAGACATCATCTGCGCCACATCGGAACGAATCTGCCCAGCGATCGTAGAGACCTGGCCGGCAGCCAAAGAAATAGAACCCGAATTCGCTGTAAAACGTGCCATGATTTTCCCTTTCTGATTTTCCCTCACTGGCACGATCAGAATAGAAAAACCCCAACTAGTGTTTAGGTAGAAATGAACAGGCGCCGTGGGCATAACGCGCACAGGACACCTGTGGAAAAAGATTTACTGCTAAATAGCTAGCCTAGTCAGTCCCCGCCGCGGATTCCTTTGGCTTCTCTTCGCGTTTGGGTAGGGAATCCAAGACGTCAATGGCAAGCTCTAACGAAGAGGAAAGATCTTCTTGCTCCGCCTGCTCCTCTTCTAAATCCTGGTCCTGGTTGGCCTTCTCTTCCAAGGCGCCCTCGTCTGGAGCCATCTGCGGCTGCTCCTCCGAATCTTCCTCGGCTTTGATCACCGGCAGTTCCGCAGTAATTACCTGAGGCTCCGATGCAGACTTAAGCGGTGCCATGCCCTTGATTACCCCAGTTGAGGGGTCATCAGAGCGATGCTGATAGCGCTCAATGGCCTCATCGTGTTCCTCCGCCGCATCATTAGCCTCTCGACGGACATCAGATTCCAGACTAGAAAGCTCCGTATCCAGCCGGGCCTTCTCGGCCTCCAAATTATTGCGCGCCACCGAATCCCAATCCTCCGCCATCGGAGAATTGAAAATGGCATTGCGCCCCAGCAGCTTGCGCACAATACGCCGCCGGAAACGACAGTACGCGGCCTCAGGAACATGCGCGTACTCCTCGCGCACCGCAGCCACATAGTCGCGATAATCCTGCGGATCAGCGGCAAGCATCGACATGTCAGCGTCCAACAACACCTGCTGGTCCACATCGTCCGGGTAAGACCGGTGCGACTTCATAGAAATAATCAGCCCGCAGATGCGCTCAACCACCGACTCGTCCAAACCGGTCGCCTTCAAAATCTTGGCCGCCGCAGAAGCCGAAGCTACCTCGTCCTCGCCAACGGCACGTGCATCGTCGCCGTCCTCATAATCCACGAAAACAATGCCATGTAGCCACGCAGCAACACGCAACAAATCAGGATCGTGGGTGCACCCCTGCAACTCGTCGATACCGGATAGAACAGCAACCAGGTGCTGCACATTATGGTAGTGACGATTCGGGGAATCCCACTTCGCCAATAGCTGCCCCGCCAGCTCTTCGAGCTGTGCGCGATCCAAATCCACGCCAATGTTCGACATGGAACGAGCGAACGCGCCCGGAAGCCATTGCGGAGTTTCACTGGAAGTCATAAACAACCTCAAACGACTACGATGACACCGGCTAGCTTATGCCCCAAACGGCAATTTAGCCCAACTTTTGCCATCCGTAGTGGCAAATATTGCAGTTACGGCACCGTAGGCAAGTACAACCTAACCGTGAGCCCCCCGCCCTCGGTAGTGCGCAATTCGGCACTGCCGTTGTGCGCTTTAGCAATAGCGCTAACAATGGCAAGCCCCAGACCAGAGCCACCCGTGTTCCGAGTTCTAGAAGTATCAGACCTGTAGAAACGCTTGAATACTTGGGCCCTTTCGTCTTTGGCAATGCCGGGTCCGTGGTCGCGAACCTCCAACAAAGTCATGCTAGAGCGCGTGCCCACCGCAAATTCGACGGGACTGCCAGGTGGGGTGTACCGCACGGCGTTGCCCACCAGATTAGCGAGTACCTGCATGATCTGATTGCGATCCACGTGGGCGAAGACAGGTTCGCGCGCAGGATTACCCTCCAAATCAACGATCTCTACTTTTCGTTTGCGGTCGAGCGCCCCAAGGTCCGAAGCAGCCAGTTGGACGAGCTCCGTTAGGTCCACGTCCTCGAACTTCAACTTTCGGCCCTCATCTAAGCGGGCAAGTTTCAGCAGGTCCTCGACTAATTCGCTCATCCTAGAGGCCTCTGACTCGATCCGTCCCATAACGTCCGGCACGCCCTCGGGCGGAACCCCGCCCATCCGGTACAGCTCGCCGTAACCGCGGATCGCCGCCAAAGGCGTGCGCAGCTCATGGGAAGCGTCAGACACAAACTGGTGCATCTTCTTCTCGGAGGCCTTCCTGGCAGTGAAAGACTCCTCTAGGTAGGTGAGCATCTTGTTTAGCGACTGCGAAAGGGAACCGACCTCGGTAGTGGGCGGTTCATTGTCAACCCTTTGCGTCATGTCGCCACCCGCGATCTTGCCCGCCACTGATTCAATTTCGCGCAGAGGACGAAGCGAACGACGCACCAGGTAAAAGGCGGCAAGTGCCCCAGCTGCTGCGATCAAAAGCGAAGAAAACAGCAGGTACAGGGAAGTGCGGTAAATAGTCTGTGACACGCCCGCCAAAGGGAGGGCGACCGTTGCCACCCCCACCGGAATATCCGCCCGGTAAAGCGGTACGGCCACAGCGCGCCAGGCGATTCCAATTTTTGAAGACGGAACCGTGATCGGCTGAGTCATATGCGCATCATCTAATTCGTTGAACGAAAGCAGCTCGCCGGTTTCGGGGACGCCGAACTGCTGCCGCGTGGCAGAAGTGATGATGACCTGGCCTTTGGCCTGCTGTTTGCCGTGCCGTTCGCCATATTCCAGACGCACGTAGTAATTCGACGGCAATTCCGGATCCGTCCTCATATCGAGCGTAGGGGATATGGCCGTCACCTGGCGTTGCGCCGTAGAGATCAATTCGTGGTCGACCTGTCCGACCAAGTGAGATTGCAAAATGCCCAGCATCGAGGCACCAGCGAGTACCAGCCCAACCGTGATCAGCGAGGTAGTAACTGTGACGAGGCGGAAAGTAAGGGGAGTGGAGTGCCAGCGCAAGCGAAGATTTCGCAGGAGGGCGACGTCAGCGTTTTCTCTCTTGGTCCGCCGTTTCCGGGCGTTTCTCATTCTTCCCGCATGATGTAGCCGACACCGCGCCGGGTGTGGATAATTTCGCCGGAAGAGCCAGCTACATCCAGTTTGCGGCGGAGGTAACTGATGTAGGATTCAACGATCGCGGCTTCTCCGTCCCAGTCGTATTCCCAAACGTGGTCCAAGATCTGCATTTTCGAGACGACCCGGCCTTCGTTGAGCATCAGGTAGCGGAGCAGCTTGAATTCTGTGGGGGACAGGTCGACTAGCGTTCCGGCACGGTGAACTTCGTGTGCGTCCTCGTCTAAAGTAATGTCCCCAACGCGCATTTTGGGTTCGTCCGCGACGGTGGTCTTGGTGCGGCGTAGTATCGCCCGGATGCGGGCGACGACCTCTTCGAGGCCGAAGGGCTTGGTCACGTAGTCGTCTCCGCCAACGGTGAGGCCCTGGATTTTGTCTTGCATGTCATCGCGGGCGGTCAAGAACAGGACCGGCATCTGTAGCCCTGCTTCGCGCAGGTGCCGGGTGACGGCGAAGCCGTCCATGTCGGGCATCATGACGTCGAGGACGATCAGGTCTGGCTTATATTCCTTGGCAGCGCGGAGTCCTGTGGCGCCGTCGGCTGCAATTTCGACGTCGAATCCGGCGAAACGCAGTGAGGAGGCGAGCAGGTCGCGGATATTGGGCTCGTCGTCGACTACTAACAGTTTGGCTTCGGACTGGTTTTGATCCATAAAACCAATTTTACCCATGCAGCTGAACGATCGCTGGATGGGGCCTGTAAGAGCGCGAAGTATAGTCCCAGGTGGGCTGCCCCTCCGCCGCAAATTGGAGTGAACGTACACTTAAATCCGGGCTGGTTTTTCGGGTCAGCGGAGTGAACGTACACTCCAAAAGCTAGGTTGCGGCTGCCCCGCGTCTCGCCAATACTTTAACTATGACTGATGCACCTCAAAGCCGTATTGAACAGCCGATGCGAGCGGCCGGGGCCAACGGCGACCCCTTCACTCCTGCGGGAGCGCAGTTCCATCCAGTATCCATGAAGCTGTGGAAGGCAAGGCTGGCAGGAGCCCTCATGGTGCCCGTCCCCCTGCTAATAGCGCTGATTGCTATCACCATCTTGGCTCACCAGCCACTACTGTGGATCGGCGTAGCCGCGCTGGTTGCCTTCATCGCATGGCTGACATGGCTGATCCCAAGGCAGGTACGTGCCATAGGTTGGGCAGCTACTAATGACGAACTCCTGATCCGCCGTGGCATCATGTTCAAATCCATGTGCGCAGTACCGTACGGGCGCATGCAATTCGTCGACCTAAACGAAGGCCCACTAGACCGATGGATGGGCATTGCTTCCGTCAAACTGCACACCGCTGCAGCCACCACCGACGCGAACATTCCTGGCCTCCCCAAAGAAGACGCAATCCTGCTGCGTGACCGCCTGTCCGCCCTCGGCAATGCGGAGATGGCCGGTCTATGAGCGTCCAGGAAGAAGTACGCGCCGACCAATGGCGTAAAGTCCACCCGCTCTCTCCATTACTAAATGGAGGAGCCGCCCTCACCACTTTCCTCGGGGTCGTCCTGTTCGGAAACTTACAGGTGCTTTCGGAAGCCGCCCAGTACTTAGATGGAAAATTTAGCGTCGGCTTGGTCATTCTGATTGTCTCGGGGGCAGTAGTAGCCCTTATTTTAGCGCTACTTTGCTTCACGTACTTGCAGTGGCGAAACACCTTCTACGCAGTAACTGACGAAGCTGTGCACTTTCGCCACGGCGTCATTTTCAAAGCCCACAGGCGCGCCCCACTCGACCGCGTGCAGTCGGTAGACATTTCGCGCTCACTACTGTCGCGCGTGCTAGGACTTGCCGAAATAAGAGTGGAGTCTGCTGGCGGCCCGGGGTCATCGGTGAAAATCCAGTATCTTTCTGTGGGGAAAGCCGAGGACGTACGACGCGAAATACTGCACCGAGAAGAGATACAGAACGAAGAGGTGTTAGAGGGCGAGGAGAATGCGGGCTCAGCAACCGAAGATTCGGGGATTGCCCATTCAGGAGTAATTGGCGCGGAGTATAAGGGGCCTAACTTCCAGCCATGGGAACTATACAAACTGGACTTACCCATCTTCCTTGGGGGCATGGTGCGCTCGGTAGGGATCATTATTGCCGTGGTCACCATATTGGGGTTCGTAGTTGGGGCGATCGTGCTGGTGAGTATCCTCGGCGCCTCAGAATTTGCGATTGCTCTTGGAGGCATCCAGTTCATAATCTCCATCGTCGTTGCTATTGCGGGTATAGGCTCTGCGGTATGGGGGCGAGTGAATTCTGAATACGGTTTCACTGCCGCAGTAACGAGTGCGGGCATCCGCATTACCCGAGGTCTAACGAAGCAGATTTCCCAAACTATACCGCCGGGGCGCATACACGCCGTGCGGTTGCAGCAGCCACTGCTGTGGCGGTCCAAGGACTGGTGGCGAGTATCCGCAGTGCAAGCAGGCGTAGGCCAAACTGCTCAAGCGGCAAAAGAGGCTTCAAGCGAGGGCGGTCGTGGTAAGGTCACCATGTTGCCAACGGGGACCCGGGACCAGGCGCTTAGGGCGCTCTGGCTTGTAGTCCGTGACCTTGGAATAGACGATCCTGACGCGTTCTTGGAAGAAGCTCTAACGGGTAGTGGGGAAGGAAAATACTTCACTCCTGTGGGGAGGAAAGTACGCCTACTAGATCCGCTCACGTACAACCGCAAGTCCGTGTTCATCACCGACACGGTAGTAGCGGTTCGCGACGGCCGGATTACTAGAACACTCGACATCATCCCGCATGAGCACGCCCAATCTGTCACTGCGAAGCAGGGCCCGTTAGAACGCTGGCTCAACGTGGGCAACATGCGTTTGGACCTAGTTTTCAACTCAACGGGGATGGGCGAAGTAAAACATCTCTCCGAGGAGGTACTATCCGCCGCCGTCATGCAACAGGCAGAGCTAGCCAGGCTGCGGCGCGGTGAAGAACCGATGGAGGAGTGGCAAAAGCGCATGGCGAGGTCCTCCGCATGAGCGCCCAGTCTCGCCTCCGGATAGCCGTGGTGGGGGCGGGGAAGGCAGGATGCGTCCTCGGCTCAGCCCTGCGTGCCAGTGGACACGAAATCGTTGGGGTTACGCCCGCCTCTGACACAGACCGGGTAGAAGCAATGCTGCCGGGGGTACCTATCCTAGATGCAGATAAGTTGGTACCTCAGGCAGACCTGGTGTTGCTCACCGTGCCCGACTCGCTCATTGCGGAGGTGTGCCAAGGATTGACGGAACTAGGAGTGATCAGATCTGGGCAGATCGTGGTGCATGCCGCCATGGCAGGCCTCCGCGTCCTGCAGAGCGCTTCCGCTGTGGGAGTGTTACCGCTATCTATCCACCCGGTAATATCTTTGACCGGCACCTCCATCGACCTCTCGCGGATGCAGGATCGGCCCATAATCGTAACCGCTCCGGCGCCGCTGCTGCCGATCGCGCAGGCGCTCGCGGTGGAACTTGGCGGCAGCCCAATTCCCGTTGCCGAGGACGACCGCCCTCTTGTGGCCGCGGCTCTGACGCATGCTAGCGCACACGTTGCTACCGTATTAGAGCAAGCCAAAGCTTTACTGTCCATGGCTGGTTTGGACAATCCTGAAGCGATGCTAGAGGGAATTGATGAGGTGCCTCAGGTAGAACGGATCGGCACTCCTGCGGCGCTTGCAGCTATTACTCGCGCTGAACAGGACGCCCTCGCGCTGGGAGCAGACCCGGATAATAGGGATCTTACTCCGAATATTAACGGCGTTGCGGAAGCGTATAAGCTGCTTTCTGAACAAACTAAGGAAAGGCAATGATGGATCCTCAGCTCGTGTACACGGGATCAGAGCTACGTCAGGCGTTACAGGATAAGCATGGCCAGGTTGGGCTGGTCATGACTATGGGCGCGTTGCACGAGGGGCACCTGGATTTGGTTCGTGCAGCTCGTAAAGCCAATGACGTGGTGGTGGTTTCGATCTTTGTGAACCCGATACAGTTCGCGCCAGAGGAGGACTACGGGGCCTATCCACGTGACCTGCAGCAGGATGTGCAGGCCCTTTCCAAAGTGGGGGCGGACGTGGTGTTTGCGCCCTCGCCGGAAACGATGTACCCCAATGGGCAGCCGCAAATTTCTTTCCAGGTTGGTCAGGTTGGGGCTAACTACGAGGGCGCTGCCCGGCCCACCCACTTCGCTGGGGTAGTGCAGATCGTGTCTAAGGTGTTCAACTTGGTGCGCCCGCATCGGGCCTATTTTGGGCAGAAGGATGCGCAGCAGTTGGCGGTTGTAAGGCAGCTCGTACGGGATTTGGACTATCCCATTCGGATTGAGGCAATCCCTATCCGGCGGGAACCTAGCGGATTGGCGCTTTCTTCCAGAAATGCCTATCTCAGCCCCGAAGAACACGAGCAGGCCACTGCGCTAAATAAGGCCTTGACAGCTGGGCTTCAGGCAGCGGCCGCGACGGGATCTGCGACCAGCGTGTTGGAAACGACCAAGGCAGTCCTTGAGCAGGCGCCGGGAGTGCAGACCGAATATGTGGCTCTGGTTGACCCCAATACTATGGAAGAGGTGCGGGAAGGCCAGAAGGTGACTGCAACGCTAATGTTGGCAGCGCGGGTAGGCTCGACCAGACTAATCGACAACACGTTAGTGGTGTTGGGCCCGCGCTAGCTCGCACAACGAACGAATTCCCAGAGCACGGAAGGAATGGGACATGCCTTTGAAGACCAACGCTCTTTATTACGGCGGCGATTACAACCCGGAACAGTGGGATCGCCAGACCATCGAGCAGGACATTCCCCTAATGCGGGAAGCCGGAGTGAATATGGCAACCGTGAACGTGTTCGCTTGGGGAGAGCTAGAAGCAGACGAGGGGTGCTGGGACGAGGAGGCGTTCTCTAGGCTGGCAGAACGCATTGATGCGCTTGGGAAAGCGGGTATTAGTGTCGATTTAGCAACGGGAACTGCCGCCCCACCAGCATGGATGGCACATAAGTACCCGGATTCACTGCCGGTAGATCGGCAGGGGGTAAGGCTAGGATTCGGGTCTAGACAGGGGTACTGCCTGTCCTCTCCGGAATATCGGGCGGGCGTGGTCCGGCTTTCCCGCGAGATAGCCACGCGTTTCGGCAGTCACGAGGCCGTCGCCCTCTTCCACATAAACAACGAGTATGGCTGCCATATTCACGAATGCTTCTGTGAACGTTGCGCCGGCGAATTCCGGCAATGGCTGCAGCAGAAATACGGGTCGATCGAGGAACTGAACCACGCTTGGGGCTGTGCTTTCTGGTCACAGCGCCGCCGCAATTTTGAGCAGGTGGAGCCGCCGCGAGCAACGCCTACCTTCCACAATCCCGCGCATCTGGCCGACTGGCGGCGCTTCAGCAATGAGCAGATGCTAAAACTGTTTCGCCTAGAGAAGGAACAGCTGCAGGCGCGCGCTCCACAAATTCCGATTACCACTAATTTCATGGGATATTTCCCGCCAGTCGATTACCGGCAGTGGGCGCGCGAGGTGGACGTAGTCTCTAATGATGAATACCCAGATCCGGCAGACCCGGCTGCCATTGCAGAACAGGCGTGGTCGGCTGACATGCAGCGCGGCTACAAGGGCCAGCCTTGGCTAATCATGGAACAGGCGCCAGGCGTCGTGCAGTGGCGCGCCGCGAATGCCTCGAAGAGGCCGGGGCAGTGGGCTCTGTGGTCCCTATCCCAGATTGCTAGGGGAGCTGACGGGGCACTCTGCTTCCAGTGGCGCCAAAGTGAGGCAGGGGCAGAGACTTGGCATGGCGCCATGGTGCCGCACTACGGTACTGCAGGGTCCCACTGGAAAGAAATGGTCGACCTCGGAACCAAATTGGCGAATCTTTCACCCGTGGCCGGCACGCAGGTTCAGGCCGAGGTGGCGGTCATGGTGGACTGGGAGAGCGAGATTATCCGCTCAACCTCTATTGGGCCGGTTCCACATTCGTGGATGGGCCAGGCGCGAGTGTGGCATAGGAGCCTATTTGAGGCAGGAATAACCGCCGACGTCGTTGGTGTCGACGCCGACCTAAGCCAATACCGCATGGTGATCGTGGCGGACCTAGCCGCTCCTGATGCCATCCTTGGAAAGAAATTGGAGGAATTTGTCGAGGGCGGAGGCCAGCTAATTGGCACTACCGGCACGGGACGGTTCACTCCGGAAGGCAAGGCTGCCTTAGGGGGATACCTGGGAGTGTTGTCGTCCCTCTTTGGGGTGAATGTCGAGGGGACCGTGTACGGAGTAAACGCTGCGGAAACGGCAGTGGTGGCCGAGGGCGTGAATGAACACCTGGGTGGCTCTACTCCGCAAGGCGCCCCAGACGGAAATCCGGACCCGCGCGTTTGCCGTATTACGGCTGCAGTAGGCGCGCCTGCTGCGGCGCGATACGTAGGCATCGAGCCGGTCGATCCAGCCCTAGAGCGAGCCATGGACAGTCTGTGCGAAGTACGCCCGGCACTGCGCGGCAAGACCAGGGCGGACTCCATAGAGGTCGAAGATGCCACCCCAATCGCGTTCTTCACAGACGGCATTGCCACCGACCTGAACGGAAAGGCTGCCATCACGCGCCGGAAAGTTGGGAAGGGGCAGGCGTGGTATGTAGGTACAGACCTAGACCTAGCAGGTAGGGCCGGAGTGCTCGCCCTCGTCGGCGCGCATGCCCGGGTGCGGCCCGTCCTCCCCGGAGCCCCCGCGGGCGTGGAAGCGGTAAAGCGAGGCAAAGTGCTCTTCGTGCTGAATCACGCGGACAAGGCTGCAGAGCTGAGTGGAATGGTGGGAACAGATCTGCTGAGCGCCACCCAACTAAGCGGGCACGTGGTGGTTCCCCCACGCTCTGCCATCGCACTCTGGCAGTGAGTTATTAGCCACACCGCTTTGAAACGAGAGGGCAGGCCAGTTACTATTATCTAGTTGTGCGTTACGTAGGCACGCAGGCGCTTCCCACTCGCCCGCACTGCCCGAACGCAATAACCATTAGCATTTGACCGAAGTTGGTCGCCTCAGGGCACCAATCAACTACGACGAACGAAGGCTACGCCGTGCGCACCTATACACCGAAGGCTGCCGATGTAACCAACAAGAAGTGGTACATCGTTGACGCCGAGAACGTCGTCCTCGGACGACTAGCGACCACTGTCGCAAACCTGCTCCGTGGGAAGCATAAGCCGACTTACGCGCCCCACATTGACACTGGCGACTACGTCATCGTGATCAACGCTGACAAAGTCGTTCTGACGGGCAACAAGCTGGACACAAAGCGGGCATACCGCCACTCGGGTTACCCGGGCGGGCTGCGCTCGCTGACCTACCGTGAGCTCCTCGAAAAGAGCCCCGAAAAGGCGGTAGAGAAGGCTGTCCGGGGTATGGTCCCCCACACCAAGCTTGGTCGCGCCCAGATGAAGAAGCTGCGCGTGTTCGTTGGTTCTGAACACCCACACACTGCTCAGCAGCCCGAAACTGTCGAGATCAAGAAGATCGCTCAGTGACCGGGTCGCTGGCTATAGAAGTTTGAGGAAAACCGTGGCTGAGAACACTGCAACTGTAGAAGAAAACGAAGAGCTGGAGAACGCTCCGGCTGAATACACTTCCGAGACCGAGGCTCCTGCCGCCGGTGCCGGCCAGTCCGTCACCGCTCCCGGTTCGGGGCTGGGCCGCCGCAAGTCCGCCGTCGCCCGCGTTCGCCTGATCCCAGGCGAGGGCAAGTGGACCATCAACGGCCGCACCTTGGAAGACTACTTCCCGAACAAGCTGCACCAGCAGCTTGTCAACGACCCGTTCACCCTGCTAGATCTGGCCGGTCGCTTCGATGTGATCGCCCGCATCAACGGTGGCGGCATCTCCGGGCAGGCTGGCGCTCTGCGTCTAGGCGTTGCCCGCGCGTTGAACGAGATCGATCGCGATGCGAACCGTCCTGCTTTGAAGAAGGCCGGCTTCCTGACCCGCGATGCTCGCGCAACTGAGCGTAAGAAGGCTGGTTTGAAGAAGGCCCGTAAGGCCCCCCAGTACTCCAAGCGCTGATTTCACTTTTCGGAAGGCCCGTCCCACTTGGGGCGGGTCTTCTGCTTTTAATATCCTTCGCGTTTCCGGCGATCCCGGCATTTCCATCCTCCGGGCCCATCCATCGGGGCGTGGATGGGCGGAGGCTCGCGGCACAACGCCAAAGCGGGCAAATCCTTTCAAGGCGGTATGCTTGGTAAGAATTGTAATTTCCCGGAAGGAAGCGAAATGCCCAGACTGTTTGGCACAGACGGCGTACGAGGCCTTGCAAATAAGAAACTAACTCCCGAGCTAGCTACCAACCTTGGTATCGCAGCGGCTCGGCTTTTTTCTGAGAGCGCGCAGACCAAGAACGGTCAGAAGCCTCGCGCCGTAGTCGGGCGCGATACCAGGATCTCCGGCGAGTTTTTGGACCACGCAATAGTGGCAGGCCTGGCCTCGGCCGGGATGGACGTAGATAGGGCCCGAGTCGTCACCACCCCAACCGTCGCCTTCCTGACGGCAGAGGGGGACTACGACCTCGGCGTGATGATCTCGGCTTCCCACAACCCAATGCCCGACAATGGCATTAAATTCTTTGCTCGCGGCGGCTTCAAGCTACCTGACACGGTAGAAGACAAGATTGAGGCCATTCTTGGTGAAGAGTGGGAGCGCCCGTTGGGCGGCGATGTTGGCGAGGTCGAAGAGGAATCGAAGGCAGTAGACCGTTCTTACATCGATCACCTGGTATCTGCGGTGGGTACGGATCTGTCTGGGCTGCGCATTGCTGTCGACTGTGCGAACGGGGCTGCCTCGTTCTTGGGGCCGGAAGCGTTGCGTGAGGCCGGAGCCGACGCTGTAGTGATCAATGCTTCCCCGGATGGACGCAATATCAACTATGAGTGCGGATCCACCCATCCGGAGGCCCTGCAGGCGGCCGTGGTAAGTCAGCACTGCGACTTCGGTGTGGCATATGACGGGGATGCCGATCGTTGTCTGGCTGTTGACGCCGAGGGGAACCTGGTAGACGGCGACAAGATCATGGGCATGCTCGCAGTCGGCCTGAAGGAAGAAGGCAAGCTGGCAGGGAACACCCTTGTCGTGACTGTAATGTCCAACCTTGGCCTGCTGCTAGCTATGAAGGAAGTCGGCATTGACACTGTGCAGACTGCCGTGGGGGACCGCTACGTCCTCGAAAAGATGCGTGAGGGCGGCTTCGCCATTGGTGGGGAGCAGTCGGGGCATGTCATCATCTCTGACTATGCGACTACTGGTGACGGTGTTTTGACTTCGCTGATGATTGCCAAGCGGGTCAAGCAGACCGGCAAGTCGCTGGCGGAGCTGACGGATTTCGTCAAGCGGCTGCCGCAGACGCTGATCAACGTACCTAATGTGGACAAGGCGGCGGCTTCTTCGAACGAGGCCGTGGCTAAGTCTGTCATGCAGGCTGAAGATTACCTAGGCGAGAATGGTCGTGTCCTGTTGCGGCCGTCCGGTACTGAGCCGGTGGTGCGCGTGATGGTTGAGGCGGCTACTCAGGAAGAATCCGACCGCGTGTGCAAGGAGCTGGCGAGCGTGGTGAAGGAAGAGCTGTCGCTCTAGAGCCTAAAAGAGAGGGGCGGGGAGTCTGGTGGGCTCTCTGCCCCGCTACTTTTTTGCCGAAAAATAGTGAACGTACACTCCGTTCATCGGGCTGTGGGGAGTGAACGTACACTTCGTTTATCGGGCGGTGGGGAGTGAACGTACACTCCGCCAAATTAGAGTTTGCGCAGACGAAGCCGGTTTACCCGGTGCTCTTCGTTCTTGGTAATGACCAGTGTTGCCCTGCCGCGAGTTGGGCGAATATTCTCGATCAGATTGACCAGGTTAATGTCGTTCCAAATCCGGTCGGCAGTCTGCACCGCTTCCTCGTCCGACAAATTAGCGTAGGACCGGAAATAAGAATTCGGCTGCTTGAATGCGAATTCGCGGAGCCTCAAGAAACGCTCGATGTACCAATTCTTAATGTCCTCATGACGGGCATCAACGTAAATCGAGAAATCGAAAAAGTCTGACACGCCAAGGGCCGTCGACGCTTCTGAAGACCGCACCGGCGGCTGAAGCACATTCAGCCCCTCGACAATCAGAACATCCGGCTGCTCAACTACGTTCCGCTCATCGGGCACAATATCGTAGCTAACATGCGAATAAACCGGGGCGGAAACCTGCCGGGCCCCAGATTTAATCGCCGCAAGGAAACGTAGCAGAGCGCGCCTATCGTAAGATTCCGGGAATCCCTTCCGGTCCATCAGACCCAGACGTTTCAACTCCGCATTCGGCTTCAAGAACCCATCGGTTGCAAGCAACTCCACCTTCGGAGTCTGAGGCCACCGTCGCATCAACTCGGTCAGCAACCTAGCAACGGTAGATTTCCCGACCGCCACAGATCCCGCAATACCAATCACGAAGGGTGTGGTCCGCCCGTGCGGTTCGCGCAGGAAAGCGGCCCGCGCATCAGCCAAAGAGCGCTGCTCATTCACGTAAAGTTGGAGCAATGCTGAAAGAGGGCGGTAGATTGCGTCTACTTCTCGCATGTCAATTGGATCGTTCAGACCGGCCAACCTGCGAATATCTGATTCAGTGAGCGGCAGCGGGGTGGCAGATGCCAACGAGGCCCAGCTGCGCCTGTCGAATTCCTGATAGGGGCTGCGATCTGAAGTCTGTGGCCCCCTAGCTGGGGCAAGTTGGCTGCCAGTTTCGCCCTCGAAAAAACTGGAAGGCATACCCCAAGGGTTGTTCTGTAGAGCGTTCACGCTTCATTATGCCCTCAAGCGGGGGTAATGACGCAAAGTTGAATGGCGTATTCCACTTATTTTTACGGTGTATTTACTGTTTTGTTTGCTGAAAATGTCACCGGTACGTGGTTTGATTTACGTATGTGCGGAATTGTTGGACATATTGGTTGTAAGCTCGGCGCTCGTAGCGCGCAGGTAGTAATGGGCGGGTTGGCTCGCCTTGAATATCGCGGATACGACTCTGCTGGTGTTGCTGTGGCCGCGCCGCAGCTCCTGCAGGTGCGCAAATCTGTGGGTAAGTTGGCGAATTTGCGTCAGCTTCTACAGGATGAGCCGTTGGATGATGCGATTGCAGGGATCGGGCATACGCGGTGGGCGACCCACGGCATTCCGACCACCGAAAACGCGCATCCTCACATTGCTGACGAGGGGCGGCTGGCTCTGGTCCACAATGGCATTATTGAGAATGCGGACGCGCTGCGGGGGGAACTTACCGCTGCCGGGGTCGAGTTCGTCTCGGACACTGATACCGAGGTCGTAGCCCACCTGGTTGCCCATTATTACCGCGCTGATCAGGGCGATTCTGAGCAGGTAGCGGATCAGGGAGCCGTAGTTCCTGATGCTTCCAACAAGGCAGCTTTTGCGCGTCTAGCACGGGCGATGCGGAAGACGACTGCGCGCTTGGAAGGCACTTTCACCTTGCTGGTGCTGCATCAGGACTGTCCGGACGCGATAGTTGCAGCTCGCCGCTCTTCTCCGCTCGTCGTGGGAATTGGCGAGGGCGAGAACTTCCTTGGCTCTGACGTGTTGGCGTTTGCTGAGCACACCGACCAGGTGGTCGAGGTCGGCCAAGACGAAATGGTTCTTCTGACCGCCACCGAGGTCGTGATTGTGGACGTCGAGGGCAAGGCAACTGAACCGTCTACTTACAAGATTGACTTCGAGACCGAGACTGCTGAAAAGGGCGGTTGGCCCACCTTCATGGAGAAGGAAATTTCTGAGCAGCCAAAGGCGATCAAGGCTACTTTGGAGGATCGTTTCGATTCCACAGGGCACCTGGCATTGGATGAGCTGCGCATTCCTACCGAGGTACTCCGCACTATTGACAAGATGATCGTTGTCGGGTGTGGTACGGCCGCGTACGCCGGACAGGTCGCCCGCTATGCGATTGAGCACTGGTGTCGCATCCCAGTCGAGGTCGAATTGGCTCACGAATTCTCTTACCGAGACCCCGTGGTAACCGAGAAGACGCTGGTAGTGGCCATCTCTCAGTCTGGTGAGACGATGGACACGATCATGGCTATTAGGCACGCTCGGGAGCAGGGGGCACGCGTATTGGCGATTGTGAACACCCCCGGTTCGACTATTTCGCGTGAATCGGATGCGGTGCTGCTGACACATGCCGGCCGCGAGATCGCGGTTGCCTCTACTAAGGCCTTCACGGCGCAGCTTTCCGCCTGCTATCTGCTGGGATTGTTCTTGGCGCAGGTACGTGGGAACAAGTACATTGACGAGATCGAAGACTACATGGAGAAGCTCGAGAAGCTTCCCCAGAAGGTGCAGCGCGTCCTCGACAATGCCGAGACGGTGCGCCAGGTGGCCCGCACTTTGGCTTCTGAAGAATCCGTGTACTTCCTTGGCAGGCACGTGGGCTTCCCAGTTGCTATGGAGGGCGCCCTCAAGCTGAAAGAAATTGCCTACATTCACGCTGAGGGGTTTGCTGCGGGCGAGCTGAAGCACGGGCCGATCGCCCTTGTCGAGGACGGGGTTGCTGTCGTCTTTATCGTTCCCACTCCGCGTCGGCCTGAGCTGCACCGCAAGGTGCTGTCGAACATCCAAGAGGTGCGTACTAGGGGCGCGCGCGTGTTCTGTGTAGCAGAAGAGGGCGATTCTTCGGTGGACAATTTCGCCGAAGCTGTCTTCCGCGTGCCGGCCGCCCCAACCTTGTATCTGCCGCTACTTACGGTTGTTCCTCTTCAGATTCTGGCTTGCGAGGTTGCGAAGACTCGTGGCCTAGATGTGGACCAGCCTAGGAACCTAGCTAAGTCGGTGACCGTCGAATAATGCTGCGCGCCTACGCCTCCAGTGATGTTCGGCGTGCCGAGGGCGAGCTGGTTGCTGCCGCTCCCCAGGACGCCTTGATGAAGCAAGCCGCCGATGGGGTGGCTGCGGCTGTGTCGGATCAGCTGACCCTGCTTGGGGCTACGGTGCATGGTTCTACCGTCCTAGCTCTTGTCGGGGGTGGCGATAACGGTGGTGACGCCCTCTATGCGGCTAAATACCTGGCTGATTCGGGGGCGAAGGTGCAGGCCTTACTTGTTTCGACTAAGGCCCATCCGCGCGCGTTGGCTGCTGCCAAGAAGGCAGGGGTGGACATTTTGGACGCGGCCAGGCTGACTAAGCGGTCGCAGCTGCGAGCCCTCGTTGCCGAGGCAGCAAACAAAGCCGGGGTGTGGGTAGATGGCATTGTCGGTACCGGCGGTAGTGGGCCACTCCGAGGAACTGCCGCCACCGTCGTGGGGCAACTGGTGTCACTACGAGATTCCAGTCCTGACGAACCAGTGGTGGTAGCAGTCGACGTTCCTTCCGGGCTAGGTGGCGAGGACGGAAAGGTAGCCGGCCCTCACCTTACTGCTGACGTCACGGTAACCATGGGCGCAATGAAGAATCCTGCCCTTTTGCCGCCTGCATGCAACTCTTTCGGCTCTATCGAGGTAGTGGAACTGGGGCCGGTCGAAGCTCCCGTGTCCGCATGCCGACTGACCGCGGCTGACGTGGCCGACCTCTGGAAGGTACCAGGGAGGGCGGATCACAAGTACACCCGCGGGGTGGTGGAAGTGGTGGCCGGCTCCGACTCGTATCCGGCTACGGGGATTATTTGTGCTCGAGCGGCCGCGCGCACTGGGGCCGGCATGGTTCGCGTGAATATTCCCGCGGCTGCTTCGGCCTCGCTTTTTGCGGTACTGCCGGAAGCGGTGCCGGTAAGCGGGAGGTCGCAGGCCGTGGTGGTTGGTCCCGGCCTCGATCCGAAAGATGAGGGCAGGGTAGACGAGATGGTTCGTGCTGCCACTAAGGCGATTTTGCGGTCCCTGCCGGTGGTTGTGGATGCTGGTGGCATTTCGATTATTGATCGTATTTTGGCGCGGCTACCTGAGCGGGCAGAGTCCATGGGGTCTTCGCCCGTGCGACGAGTGCGGAAATTCGCCCCGAATGTGGTTCTTACTCCGCACGCGGGTGAGGCTGCGCAACTAGCTACCCGTTTGGGTTTTAGCGAGGCTTCTGGTGGGGTGGCCAGGTCGGATATTGAGGCGGCACCCGCAAAATGGGCAGGTCTGTTAGCGGAGAAGACGGGTGCGACCGTTCTGCTAAAGGGGGCCGTGAGCGTTGTGTGTGGTCCCGAGGGCGATACCTTCACCCAAGCGGAAGCGCCAGGGTGGACTGCTACTGCGGGGGCTGGTGATGCGCTTGCGGGGATCCTTGGGGCGGTGCTCGCGATGGAGCAGGCGCAGGCTGAGGCTGATGGGCATTCGCTTTCTGCGTCGGAGACGGCTGCTGGTGCTGCAGCGGGCACATGGGTGCATTCGATTGCGGCGCGGCTAGCGGCGGGATTGGGCGCAGGCCCGGAGCTGGGACGCAAGAAGAAGGTGGGGCATCCAATTCTTGCTTCAGATATCGTGCAGCAGATTCCGGCTGCGATAGAACTAGCCCTGCGCTAGTGGAGTGTACGTTCACTTAGTTTGCGGTTTCGTGTGGAGTGTACGTTCACTAAACAGATTGGAAGTAACTGGGCAATTTCTTGGTAATAAATGCCTCTAACCTGCGCGAAAAGAGAATGTGTGCAGGAAGGTCAGGAAGAGCGCCTAGACAGTGGCACAATGGGAGTCATGACTCAGCACCTTTACGACACCTATGGCGGAGTAGCTCTGATCGATACTGCGGCGATTGCCGCCAACGTGCGCCAGCTACGGGCAGCTGCGCCAGATAGTGAGCACATGGTAATCGTGAAGGCGAACGCGTACGGCCACGGGTTGGCCTTAGTGGCGCGCGCGGCAATCCAGGCGGGGACAACCTGGTTTGGTGCGGCACAGCTAACCGAGGCGATGCAGATACGAAAAATTGTGGGCAAGCGGCCGCGCATATTTTCGTGGATTTTCCTACCAGGATCCCCGATTGAAGAGGCCGTAGAAGCAGACATTGATTTGTCAGTTTCTGATTTTTGGGCATTAGATCGGCTAGAAGAGGCAGCCGAAAAAACCTCGAAGATAGTGAACGTACACTTAAAAATCGATACGGGAATGTCCCGTGCCGGAGCCACCGCCCGCACCTGGCCCGCCCTCTGCGAAGCTGCGTTCCGCCTAGAAAAGGCGGGGAAAATCCGGGTCGTGGCAGTCTGGTCGCACCTCTCGCGGGCCGACGAGGTTTCAGCGGAAGGCAAGGCGCAGACGAAACGTGCGGGCCAAGAGTTTGCCGCCGCCCTCGCCGTGGCGAAAGAGGCCGGCTTGAATCCCGAGCTTTCCCATCTGTCTGCAACTGCGGCTACGCTGTGGCACCCGGAGCTACATACGCCGATGGTGCGTGACGGGATTGGGGTTTATGGGCTCAGCCCAGATGAGCGCGTGCAAACCAACTCTGACCTGGCGTTGCGGCCAGCCATGCGCCTGCAGGCAGGCTTGACGGTGGTTAAAAAAGTCGAGGCGGGGCGCCCGGTTTCTTACGGGGGGACGTGGGTTACGCCTTCGCAGCGGTGGCTCGCCGTCGCCCCGCTTGGGTACGGTGACGGGATTGCGCGTGCCTGCGATGGGGCGCGGGTGCGGATTAAGACAAAGGATAGGGCATTCGACGCGCCGATTGTGGGCCGAATCTGCATGGATCAGGTCGTTCTTGATTTGGGCGAGGGCGAACACGCCCCAGCGGAAGTCGGCGACGATGCCATCTTCTTCGGCGACGGTTCGGATGGGGAGCCAACAGCGCGGGACTGGGCTAATTGGACTAACACAATAAACTATGAGGTGGTGACGCGGGTTGGCGCCCGTGTACCCCGTATTGACGTCAAAGGTAGGCAAGATGGTGACGAATAATTTGCAGATAGAGGTCGCAGAACCCGACGAGACCAGGCGCGTTGGCGAACGGTTGGCGAAGTTGCTTGGGCCTGGTGATTTGGTGATGCTCTCTGGGGAATTGGGCGCTGGTAAGACCACGTTTACGCAGGGTATTGGCAAGGGGATGGGCGTGCACGGCAACGTTTCGTCTCCCACTTTCATCGTGGCTCGGGTGCATCCTCCCGAGGGCGGTAGCGTTCCTTTGATTCATGCGGACGCCTACCGTATCGAGGACGCAGAGGATCTAGAGACTCTTGACTTGGAGTCGTCGCTGAGTGAGTCCGTGACCGTTATCGAATGGGGCAAGGGGAAGACCGAGGGGCTTTCCGAGGACCGGCTTGAGGTCGACATTATTCGGCCAACTGGCGGGACGGCGCAGGTTGACGCTGATGGCACGGTGGATCTGACACAGATGGACGATGGTAAGCGGACGCTGCGTCTGACAGGACACGGCCAGCGGTGGGCGAATATTGACCTGCGGCAGCTGGGGGAGGACCTGTCTAGGGTATTCCCAGCTACCGGTGAGATCCCGGTTGGCCAGGCAGATTGTCACAATGGAGTAGTGAAGGACTAGGGTTGACCCGTGCGGTTTTTGTGTATTGACACCTCGGCTGGAGCCGGTGTCGGACTAGTAGATATTGATCAGTCTGTCGAGGTCTTGGCGAAGGAGGTCATTGCCGATCAGCGGCGACACGCGGAAGCTCTGAATGAGCTGATTCGACGTGTCGTGAAGCAGGGCAGTGGCAAGGAATTGGCCGAGGCTGGAATCGAGACTATTGCCGTTGGAACTGGTCCCGCACCATTTACTGGGTTACGTGCAGGTTTGGTGTCGGCGCGAGTAATCGGCGAGGTGCTTGACGCTCGGGTGCTCGGCATTTGCAGCTTGGACGTATTAGCTAGGCAGGCGTTGGATCAGGTGCGCGATCGGAAGGTTCTGGTGGCCACCGATGGCAAGCGCAAAGAGGTCTACGCCGGACTTTACGAAGCTGCTGGCCCAGATGATGTGACAGCGTTGTGGGGGCCTGAGGTTGGTCCAGCTGAATCGTTCTTCAACAAGTCCCGTGGTGAAGATCCTTTCATCGTTGGTGCGGGTGCTGAACTATACCCTGAGGCGTTGCCCCCGTCCGCACAGCTGGCTGACACGTTGGACCCGGTAGTTATGGCCCGCATCGGCGCGGCAAGGCTGGCACGTGAGGCCGGTGGCGAGGAGGTCGACTTCTCTTCTGAGCCGCTTTACCTGCGTAGGCCGGATATTCACCCGGGCGTAGCGGCTAAGGTGGCTGCTGCACAGAAGGGCCGCCTCGGCCTCTTAAATGAGTGAACGTACACTCCACGCCGAAGCGCCGGCGGGCGAGTTTCACCTGGTAAAGCTCGGCCCGCAGTGGGTCGAGCAGATTGCCTCGCTGGAGTCTGCCTTATTTGGGGGAGAGGCGTGGAATAAGCAGACCCTGGTTGCGGAACTAAGCCGTCCCGATCGTGAATATGTGGGGGCGCTGGCCGGGCAGGACTCTAGCGTCCTGTTGGGGTATGGGGGCGCCCGCTACGCTGGAGACCAGGCCGATGTGATGACGGTTGCCACGATTCCGGAGGCTAGAAGACGCGGAATTGCTTCAGCGATTGTGGCGTGGATAGATGAGGCGTCGCGGCGGCGGTCGGCAAGTTCGATTTTCCTGGAAGTACGTTCGAAGAACTTAGCTGCACAACGAATTTATAAGAGGGCGGGCTATGAAGCCCTCGGCAGGATCAAGCGCTACTACCGGCTCCCACCGGACGATGCGGTGCGGATGGGTAAAAAGTTGTAACTTTGCCGGGCAAGTTCAAGGTGTCGGCCGGGCGGAGTATGGGTCCGCCCTCGAGAAAGCCTGGTAGCGCAAAATAGCTAAAAAGTAGTTTACGTAACACTTTCGTTGTCAAAAGGTTCACATGTGGAGGTCGAGCAAGGGCTCCGCTGACTGCTTGTGTCAGAAAAATGGGTCGACTTTGTTTCGGTAAAACTCCCTAAAATCCGTGGTTATAGCCCTAATGAAGGTTTTTAGAGAGCGTGAGAGAAAAGTTTAGGACCTAGATCTACTCTCCGTGTCAGGTCGTGAGACTAGGCTAAAAAACGTGGCGAATTCAAATGTGACGACCAAGAAGAGACATGCGTGGAACACCACCGTCTTCATGAAGCAGGCGATGGCGATTTCCGGCCTCTTCTTTGTCTTTTTTCTGGTATTTCATTCATACGGGAACCTAAAGGCGTTTGGCGGTGCGGCCGCGTACAACGGTTACGCTCATCACCTGCGGGAATTCCTGGTCCCGATCCTGCCTCACGAAGGTCTCCTCTGGATCTTGCGCGTGATCATGGTTGTGCTCATTGTTGTGCACATGGTGTCCGCGCTCTATCTGTGGCACCGCGGCGGCGCAGCTCGGGGAACCCGTTACGACGTGAAGAAGGCGGTGACAAACTCTTACGCGGCGCGCACAGTGCGAGTTGGCTCAATCCTGTTGATCTTCCTGATCATCTTCCACATCTTGCACTTCACAACAAAGACGTTCAAAGTGGGCAACAATGCGGCTTATGCCTCGCACACAATGGTGGTCGACGGTGAGAAGATTCCGGCTATGCCCTTTGACATGATGCTAACCACCTTCTCGAATTGGTGGATGGTGTTGGTATACATCGTGTTCGTCTCCATCATTGGCCTGCATATTGCACACGGCTTCTGGTCGGCTTTCCAAACTATGGGGTGGATGCGCGAAAACACTCGCAAGCCTATGACTGTGCTGTCTGGGCTTATTGGTTTTGCCATCTGGTTCATGTTTGTGCTGCCGCCCCTTGCAATCGCGCTGGGCGTTATTAAGTAGGGAATGATCATGAGCGAACTTATTTCAGGACTTTATTACGAGGGCGACAAGATCGCTGATACCAAGGCGCCGCTGGACGTTCCCATCGAGAAATGCTGGGAGACCCGCAAGTTTACGGCCAAGCTAGTGAACCCGGCGAACCGTCGTAAGCTGAAGATTATCGTCGTTGGTACCGGGCTGGCAGGCGGCGCAGCAGCTGCTTCGCTTGGCGAGATGGGCTATCACGTTGACGTGTTCTTCTACCAGGATTCGGCACGTCGAGCACACTCTATTGCTGCGCAGGGCGGAATTAACGCGGCAAAGGATTACCGCAACGACAACGACTCGGTTTACCGCCTCTTTTACGACACCGTCAAGGGCGGGGATTACCGCGCTCGTGAAACTAACGTGTACAGGCTGGCCGAGGTTAGTGCGAACATCATTGACCAGTGTGTTGCGCAGGGCGTGCCGTTTGCGCGTGAGTATGGCGGACTGCTTGACAACCGTTCCTTCGGTGGTGTGCAGGTATCGCGTACGTTCTACGCTCGCGGGCAAACTGGCCAGCAGCTGCTGATTGGCGCATATCAGGCGTTGGAGCGGCAGGTGAAGGCCGGGACGGTTACCGAGCATTCGCGCCATGAGATGGTCGAGCTAATCCTGAAGGATGGCCACGCCAAAGGCATTATCGCCCGAGACATGACTACTGGGAAGCTCGAGGCACACACTGCCCACTGCGTGGTGCTTTGCACCGGCGGCTATGGCAACGTGTTCTTCCTGTCTACTAATGCCATGGGGTGCAACGCTACGGCGGCTTGGAGGGCCTACCGTAAGGGTGCGTACTTCGCTAATCCCTGCTACACGCAGATTCACCCGACTTGCATTCCGCAGCATGGCGATCAGCAGTCGAAGCTGACGTTGATGTCCGAGTCGCTCCGTAACGACGGCCGTATTTGGGTTCCGAAGAAGGCTGAAGACTGCGAAAAGGATCCGCGCGATATTCCCGAGGAAGATCGCGACTACTACCTGGAGCGCATCTATCCTTCCTTCGGTAACTTGGTGCCGCGTGACATTGCTTCGCGACAGGCCAAGAACATGTGTGACGAGGGTAGGGGAGTCGGTCCCGCGCTAGCCGAGGTCGGTCCCGACGGCGAAGAACGCATGGTGCGCCGTGGCGTGTACCTTGATTTCGCTGATGCAATCGAGCGCATGGGTAAGGACGCTGTTTCGGCCAAGTACGGCAACCTGTTCGAAATGTATGAGCGCATTACTGACGATGACCCGTACGAAGTGCCGATGCGTATTTACCCGGCCTCGCACTACACGATGGGTGGCTTGTGGGTTGACTACGATCTTCAGTCCACCATTCCCGGCCTCTACGTTGGTGGGGAAGCGAACTTCAGTGACCACGGCGCGAACCGGCTCGGTGCGTCTGCGCTAATGCAGGGGCTTTCCGACGGTTACTTCGTGCTGCCAAACACGGTCAATGACTACTTGGCTGACAAGTTGGCGGAGTCCGTGCTGGATCAGGACGACCCGGATGTGCAGGCCGCCCTCCAGAGTGCGCAGGAGCGGATAGACCGCTTCATGAGCATTGGCGGGTCGCGGTCAGTGGATTCCTTCCATAAGGAACTTGGCAGGATCATGTGGGACTACTGCGGCATGTACCGCACCCATGATGGTCTGTTGGGGGCAATCGAGAAGATTCGCGCTCTTAGGAAAGAGTTCTGGTCGAACGTGCGTGTGCCGGGTAAATCGATTGGCGAGATGAACCAGTCGCTTGAGCGTGCCGGCCGTGTCGCCGACTTCTTGGAACTGGGCGAGCTGATGTGTATTGATGCTTTGCACCGCAATGAGTCTTGTGGTGGCCACTTCCGTGGCGAATCTCAGACTGAAGAGGGCGAGGCGTTGCGTGACGACAAGAACTACCTGTATGTGGCTGCGTGGGAATACACGGGTGAGGACAAACCTCCGGTCTTGCATAAGGAAGATCTGATCTATAACAACATCGAGCTGAAGCAGCGGAGTTACAAGTGAAAATTAAACTGCGTATCTGGCGCCAGGCTGGCCCTGAGGCTGATGGCGTAATGAAGGAATACGAGCTCGTTGGGGTGCAAGAAGATACGAGCTTTCTAGAGATGCTGGACATCTTGAACGAGGAGTTGTTTGCCAAGGGCGAGGACCCGGTAGCGTTCGACTCTGATTGCCGCGAAGGCATTTGCGGTATGTGTGGTTTGGTCATCAATGGTGTGCCGCACGGCAATGATGGTGCCTCCCCGAAGGGGAATACTCCTACTTGTCAGTTGCACATGCGTTCGTTCAAGGATGGCGACACGATCACGATCGAGCCGTGGCGGTCTAAGGCTTTCCCGGTCATTAAGGACCTGGTGGTAAATAGGAGCGCTTTGGATCGTATTATTCAGGCTGGCGGCTACATTTCCGTCAATACTGGTGCTGCTCCTGACGCGCACGCTACTCCGGTTCCTAAAGAGGATGCGGATCGCGCGTTCGAGGCTGCGAATTGCATTGGTTGCGGTGCTTGTGTGGCTGCTTGCCCGAACGGGTCGGCAATGTTGTTTACCTCTGCGAAGGTGACACATTTGGGCCTGTTGCCGCAGGGCAAGCCCGAGAACTTGATGCGTGTGAAGAACATGTTGTTGCAGCATGACGCCGAGGGCTTTGGCGGGTGCACTAACTTTGGTGAATGCGCTGCGGTCTGCCCGAAGCAGATTCCTTTGGAGACGATTTCGGTGTTGAATCGTCAGCTTGGGAAGGCTGTTCTCAAGGGCATGTAGTTTCCTTGGATTAGGGCCCTGGGAGGGAAACCTCTCAGGGCCCTTTTTGCTGCTCCCCTCTGAGTAAAGGAGTGAACGTACACTCCGTTTTGGGGCATGGATTCGTCTGTGGGGGAGTGAACGTACACTCCGTTTTGGGGCATGGATTCGTCTGTGGGGGAGTGAACGTACACTTAACTTCGCGCACGCCCTCGGAGCGCGTAGGATGAAAAGGTGACTGCTCAACCACTAATTCTTGGTATTGAATCGACTTGTGACGAGACAGGCGTAGCCCTAGTACGAGGCCGGGAACTTCTTGCCGACGTGACCGCGACAAGCATGGACCAGCATGCCCGCTACGGTGGCATTATTCCTGAAATTGCCTCGCGCGCTCACTTGGAGTCCTTCCTCCCAACGATGAAGGCGGCTCTTGATAAGGCCGGTGTCAGCCTCAGTGAGGTTGACGCAATCGCGTGCGCTGCAGGGCCTGGGCTGGTTGGTTCTCTGACTGTTGGTATTTCAGCGGCTAAGGCACTCGCGGCAAGTCTAGATAAGCCGCTATACGGCGTGAACCACGTAATTGGGCACCTGGCGGTTGATGAGCTCGTAGACGGGCCTTTCCCAGATCACTTCGTTGGACTGATAGTTTCGGGCGGGCACTCAAACTTGCTCGATGTTCGCAATATTGCGACTGACGTCCGAGAGCTGGGCGGTACGCTCGACGATGCTGCTGGTGAGGCGTTTGACAAGGTCGGGCGCATGCTGGGGACTCCCTATCCAGGTGGGCCGCATGTTGATCGTATGTCGCAGGCTGGTGATCGCAAGGCGATCCGTTTCCCACGTGGCCTTGCTTCCGCGAAAGACAAGGATGCGCACCGATACGACTTCAGTTTTTCCGGTCTGAAGACGGCAGTGGCTAGATACGTTGAAGGCATAAAGCAGTCTGGTAAAGAGGTTCCCGCCGAGGACGTGTGCGCTGGCTTTTCTGAGGCTGTCAATGATTCGTTGACTGCTAAAGCAGTGAGGGCGGCCAAGGACTTGGGGTGCTCCACGATCGTTGTGGGGGGCGGCTACTCTGCAAATTCGCGGCTGCGTGAGCTCCTCGCGGCGCGAGCCCAGAGCGCTGGCATCGAGGTTCGCTTACCTCCGCTGCGCTTCTGTACTGATAATGGTGCGCAGATCGCTGCTATTGGTAGTGCGTTGGTTCGCGAGGGCGTCGCCCCGTCCGATCCGGAATTCGGTCCTGATTCAGGACTGTCGCTGTCTGTGGCGCGCGTGTAACTGAAGCTTTTGGGATGATGCCGGCCCTAGGCGGGGCTGGCATTTTCCGTTTAAGAGGCTGAATCCTCGCGCCCGTTAGCGGAGTGTACGTTCACTCGGCCGAAGTGTACGTTCACTAAGAGTTGGGTATGAAAACCCGTCCGGAATTGGAGTGTACGTTCACTCCGTCGCGACTATGGCAACGTGTTTAGACTTGCCGTTCACCTGTGCTCTCGTCAGGAAAAGAGTCGCTGCACCATCCCCGGTGGCGCCCTTGAGCACCGACTTCCTGAATGCTGCGGGATCGATCTGCACTCCGCGCTTCTTCACTTCTAATTTGCCGATCCCGAGCCTCGCTAACTCCTTCTTGACCTTCTTCGCATTCAAGGGCAGCACCGTCTGCACCTCCCAAAAGTGACCATATTTTGCGGCCTCAGGGGAAGGCGAAGTTTCAGACGTAACGTAGGCGATTCCATCATGGAGGATGCCAGCCCCGGGCCAGGAGTGCGCCCACTGTGCTAAGCCGCCCGCCCTCAATACGGCGCTATCAACTTCACCTATCCAATGCATGATTCCGTCCGCGACAGGTGCGGCGGCCGCGGGAGCGGTTGGACCTTCGCCCTCAACCTGGAAAAGATGCCGCTGATCGCCCCTAAAAATAATGGCTGAGCGGCCTGCGCGTTCTCGCAAATCCCCAAACCATAAGCTTGCTTCTACGAGGCTACCGTCGACGCTGGCCCAGATGGCTTCCGCATCTGCGGGAACATCGGAGTACCTGATGCCTGGCGCAACTTTTACCGCCACGTTCGGGATCAGGGTTCGCCACGCGTACACTGCCGGTAACGGCGGAGACCACATTGCAGGATTTGCGATGCGACCGCGTGGGCCTCTTCGGGCGGGGTCAGCAAAAAGCGCGTCTACTCCCTCGGCCTTGAGTTTCCCGATATCGATTTTTGTGACGTCTGCGATCTGAATGTCCGCATCAGGCCATCGGGAAACATTGTTCTTGGCATAGGCTGCTGTTTTGGGATCTAACTCGATGCCAAGAACTTTCAGTGCCCGTTTCGAAAAGGCGATTGCTTCGGTTGCCAGGCCGCAGCCTAGATCGGCAATGTAGTGTACGTTCGCCTCGGACATTTTTTCGGCGTGCCATGTCGCAACGGCGGCGCGTGTGGCCTGTTCCATACCGTCTCGAGTGAAGAGCATTTTGTCGGCGTCTTCGCCCAATTTTGTTGCAGCTTGGCGGCGCAGTTCGCACTGGAGTGCCACTTCTGCGGCTATATCGGCCGGTATGCCCATCTTACGGAGCTTCATTCCGACCTCATGAGATGAGCGGTCGCTTCGGAAGGCTTCCTCGAGTAGGTTGAAGTGCGTACCACCTTGGGAAAAGGAAGATTTTTGAGGGCGAAGGCCAACTTTGGGGTGCATGCCTGAAGTCTAATGGGAATGCGGACGCGTCGGAAAGTTGGGCTGACAGAGAATCTTTGGCACTCAGGTTGTCAGAGTGCTAAGAGGGGGCTAACCTATTCTTGTACGTGAGGCGAGTAGCTAAACGCAGGTCACCTATTCGACCACCCGCGACGGAGGGTAGGCGGCCATTAGCAATCCCATTCGATCTATAGAAAGGGAGGTCCGCAGTGTCGGTCTCCATTAAGCCGCTCGAGGACCGTGTTCTGGTCCAGCAGGTTGAAGCTGAGAAGAAGACGGCGTCTGGCCTAGTCATTCCGGATAACGCTAAGGAAAAGCCGCAAGAGGGAACTGTTTTGGCAGTAGGCCCGGGACGCGTTGATGACTCTGGTAAGCGGGTTCCGCTGGACGTTGCCGAGGGCGACGTAGTCATTTACTCAAAGTACGGCGGCACCGAGGTGAAGTATGACGGGCAGGAGTACCTGTTGCTGAATGCTCGCGATATTTTGGCCAAGGTTGATCGCTAATATAGCTTTCTGAGGTAGCGGCTGGCAGTTAATTGCCAGCCGCTATTTTTCTGCACGGATGTGTCATTGTGGGGGCGTATTCCGTCTAAGGGGAGTGAACGTACACTCGGTTCTGGCGTTGTCGAAAAGTGAACGTACACTCCAAAGAGGGCATGAAAAAGGGGAGTGTCCGCGCCGGATCACTCCCCTAGGAACTTGCTGTTCGCAGTCGCCTAAGCGCTCTTGCGAGCCTTGTGGATTTGCGCCCTGCGCTCTTCCTCAGTCATGCCGCCCCATACTCCGTAGGGCTCATGAGCCTTCAACGCATACTCGCGGCACTTGTCGATTACTGGGCAGGTTGCGCAAATGGCTTTTGCCGCTTCTGCTCGACGCCTGCGTGTTCCCCCGCGTTCGCCCTCGGGGTGAAAGAAAAGTTCAGTGTCTAGGTCGCGGCAGGCGCCTTCGTACTGCCATTCCCACAGGTCCATGCTGGGCCCGGGAAGTCGCGATACATCAGTCATCCGCATCTCCTTAGCAGTTGCGTAGGCTTCATGGGAAACCTAAAAACTGATTAGCCAGATGTCTTATACAGAAGTGTTTCAGCTGAATCTTAGAGTTTCCTGAACGTAGTCCGAAGATAGGGCTAACAATTTGGCAACAGCGGGTAAACTGCGTAGTTACGAGGCGTTGACGCTGTGGCGAAACTCGCACAATCGTGAATTATTTTTGCAGCGCACAGATCTTACATGATAAAAATCCCACCCGCGGGACTTAATCCTCATCCAGATGGGCGATAACATTGCAATGTGAGCCACGATATGCAAAATCCAGTTGTTCTTACAGGTCTTACCTACGATGACGTTCTGCTTCTGCCGCGAACCACGAACGTCGTCCCCTCCGATGTGAATACGGAGGCGGTGTTAACTAAGAAAATCAAGCTGCGTATGCCTCTTATATCTGCGGCAATGGATACGGTGACTGAAGCTCGAATGGCGATCGCCATGGCTCGCCAAGGCGGCATTGGCATTTTGCACCGCAACCTTTCTATCGAGGAGCAGGCTCATCAGGTCCGGCAGGTAAAGCGGTCAGAGTCGGGAATGGTATCCGACCCGGTGACGGTCCACCCGACGGCCACTATCGATGAGCTCGACAAGCTCTGTGGGCACTACCGCGTGTCTGGATTGCCCGTAGTTGACGAGGACGACACCCTGCTCGGCATCATTACGAACCGCGACCTGCGTTTTATCCCCTCGTCGAAGTGGTCCCAGATGACGGTACAGGAAGCCATGACTCCGATGCCGCTGATCACTGGCAAGGTAGGTATCTCGCGTGAAGAAGCCAAGCAGTTGCTGGCGCAGCATCGTATTGAGAAGCTTCCCATCCTTGACGAGGACGGGCACCTGGCCGGTCTGATTACGGTCAAGGACTTTGTGAAAACCGAGAAGTATCCGAATGCCACTAAGGATTCGGAAGGGCGCCTGCTAGTTGGTGCCGCTCTAGGCTATTGGGGAGACACCTGGGAGCGCGCTGAGGCGCTAGCTGAAGCCGGTGTTGACGTGCTCGTTGTCGATACTGCCAATGGTGCTGCGGATCTGGCATGCAAGATGATCTCGCGACTGAAGTCCGACGAGCGCTTTGCGAACATTGAGATTATTGGCGGAAATGTTGCTACTGAAGAGGGCGCACAGGCGCTCATTGATGCTGGCGTTGACGCGGTCAAGGTCGGCGTTGGGCCGGGGTCGATTTGTACCACCCGCGTTGTTGCCGGTGTGGGTGTTCCTCAGGTGACGGCGATTATTGAGGCTGCGAAGGCTTGTAGGCCTGCTGGCGTTCCGCTAATTGCTGATGGCGGTTTGCAATACTCTGGTGATATTGCGAAGGCGCTGGCTGCGGGTGCGGACACGGTCATGCTGGGTTCCTTGCTGGCTGGCTGTGAGGAATCGCCGGGTGAGCTCGTGTTCATGAACGGTAAGCAGTACAAGCACTACCGCGGCATGGGTTCGCTTGGTGCGATGAGTTCGCGTGGGCGGAAGTCCTACTCTAAGGATCGCTACTTCCAGGCCGATGTCACATCTGATGACAAGATCGTTCCTGAGGGCATTGAGGGGCAGGTGCCATATTCCGGTTCCTTGGCAGCGGTTGTTTACCAGTTGCTGGGCGGTTTGCACCAGTCGATGTTCTACGTCGGCGCTCCTGATCTACCTACTTTGAAGGACCGTGGGCAGTTTGTGCAGATTACTGCTGCTGGTCTTCGTGAGTCCCATCCACACGACGTGCAGATGACTGTTGAGGCACCGAACTACCACGGCCAGTCGCACAAGTAAGGGCTGCCATAGTGGCGGTTCGAGGGCGAAGATAGGCGAGCCCGGCTGCCGCTACGGGAGTGCCCACTAGTAGAGAAGTGGTGCACGCCCACAAAATTCATTAAGTGTACGTTCACTCCTAACGCCCGTTAGGAGTGAACGTACACTTAATCTTGTACTTGGAAAGGGAGCAGGAGTGGACTCACAGCAGGTTTGGCAGCAAACCCCGTTAGTTGGTTTTGACACGGAGACGACTGGAACTGATCCGCGCAGCGAACGCATAATAAGCGCCTCTTTGGTGCTCCGGAATTCGCCCTCGGCAGGGGAAGACCAGCATGTGCGATCCTGGCTGATCGACCCTGGGGTGGAAATCCCCGCTGCCTCGACCGCCGTACATGGGATGAGCACGGAGTATGTTCGTGTAAACGGAACTGATCCTGTAGACACGTTGCCGCAGATAGCGAATGCGTTGGTGCAGGCAGTGAATGATGGTGCTGTGATCGTCATCTTCAACGCCTCATATGATCTGACTATTTTGGAGAGCGAGCTTGCTCGCCACGGGCTGGCAACGCTGCGGGATCTGCTTGAAGGTAAGGCCGCACCCGTTTTCGACCCCCTTGTTTTGGATCGGGCTTTTGTGCCGCGGCGGCGTGGTAAGCGGCGGTTGTCGGACCTGTTATCCCATTACGGCGTGGAGTTGCCGGAAGGCTTGCACGATGCGTTTGTGGACGCGAGCGCAACCCTTGATCTGGTTGCGGCTATGCTGCAAAAACATGCGCAGTTCGATGAGCTATTGCCCAATCAGATAAATGAGTTGCAAAGGCGAGCGCACGCTATCTGGGCGGAGGATTTCGAAGGGTTCTTGCGAGGCCGACGCGGTTCGGATGTGCACATTGACCGTGCTTGGCCACTAGTAGAGGGAATGGGCCAGTGGTAAGAAGAATTGGTTGGACGTTGTGGTCTGTTGTGCTCATTGTCGTGTTGGTTGGGCTGAGCTACTACGTTTATGGGATTTCTACGGGTCAGTTCGACGGAGGTCACCAGGGCAAGTCAGCGAGCGGGAGTGCTCAGGCCGATGCGTCGGATCCCGATGACGTGAAGGTGCCTGAGGGGGCAGATACTTCTGTCGGGGCCTTGTTGGGGATGCCTCGTTCTGAGCCTGCGGATTTCGCCGTGGGGAAGTCGTTGGTTTTCCGCACCGAATCAGGTAATGCGGTATGCGCTTTTTCTGATGAGAAGGGGGCGTTGGGTACGGATCTGATCCTGCCTTTCAAGGGCGAGGACGGATCGGGTGCGGCGGCTCCGAGCGTGCAGTGTGGGCTTGTGCGAGCCGTGGATTTACATCCGGAGGATCAGAAGACCTGTAAGGCGGGTTATCGCAGCGGAGATACTTTGGCAGTCTGGCCGGGGGGTCGTGGTGCCGGTGCTTGCGTCGAGGACGGACAGCCGCTTCGTTTCGACGCTGAGGTTGAGGACAATCCGAATCCGGACCAGCGGATGAAGCTGCAGCCGCTTGAATATGGCAAGCGCATTCAGCGCAATGGTTGGGCTTGTGGTGACGATGGGGAAACGTTGACGTGTGCGGAGTTGACGACTGGGCGTGGCTTCCAGGTCGAGACTGACACATACAGGTTGTTAGACGCAGTGAAGTAGCCTCTGCCGACCCACATTGTTTAGTGAACGTACACTCCGCGCCAGACGCGGAGTGTACGTTCACTATTTTAGGTTTCCACAGTTCGATTGGCGGCGTTTATCCACAGCAACTCAAAAAGAAGGCTGCTCTTCGCCCTCATTAGCGCCACACTTCGAATATGTTCGCTCAACCCAGACGATATAGATACAAGATTCGCGAGAGGGCCTGGTTAAGCTTGCACCCGCGTACAAGTGCGCAAAAGACAAGTCCCGCCCTCGTTAGAGTTAGTCCAAACGCTTCCATAAGAGTCCAAGAAGTAGGTGCCAGAGCCTCAGACGTTGAGTTTCTCCGTTTCGCTCGGATACTGGCCAGCACTGACCGATGTGGCGGGGGAGTAGCATGCATGGAATCGGCTGCGGCACTCCACAATATTCCATGTAAGGCAACATCCCCGGACGTTCACCTATTGATCGACAGAGGCTGTAGGAAGCGGCTTGCCCTTCCCAGGATTGATGTGGGAAATACCCACTTACCTGCAGCTCAGATCATTAGACACGAATGGGTCGTGGCTCCTGAAGTGGAAGATGTCGAGGGCGTCCTGGTCACCTCTGTACGTCAAACCATTCTGGATATGCTCCGTCTTGCTCCCCCTGCCGATGGCGTCACGTTCGGCTGTATGGCGCTGCGTAAGCTGGTTGGATTTGATCGGAATAATCCTGAGGTAGCGATGGAGCGAGCAAAATCTATAAAAGCTGGAATCTTGAAGCGGCTGAAAGATGAATACCCGCATGACAGGAGATTTCGGCAAGCAATAAGGCTGCTTGCACTTCTTACTCCGGCTGTCGATTCTGTGTTCGAAGCGACAATGGTGTGGGTGTGCCATTTGGCCGGCCTACCTGCTGCTACGTTGCAGTACAAGCTTCGGACCGCTAGAACAACACGGTATCTAGATGCCTATTATCCTGCGGTGGGGTTGGTGCTGGAATTTGATGGTCTCTGCAAATTAGGGTTTTCGTTCGAGCAAGAACTGCGTGAACGAAGGCGACAACAGGTGCGTGACCTTGAATTAGAGGCCTGTGGTTTGCGCGTTGTGCACGTTCAGTGGGCGGAACTCGAAGAGTTGGGAGAGCTCGTTAGCAGGCTGAAACAGATGTTTGTGCGGCTTGGCGGAATGCTCCTACGCGCGCGGGAGTGGATAACCTACAGGATGAAATCCTGGGAACCACGCGGGTCGACGGGTTGGTATTAATCGTCGCAGGAAAACGACAGTGCTAGTAGCGTTCTGGGCAGCGGCGCCCTCCTGCGGCAGTAGTGAACGTACACTCCAAAGTTGGTGGAATCATCCATACTGCCCAATTAGTGGTTCAATCAAGCCTTAGGCCTATTCGTCCTACCCCATAATGGAAAAATAGGAGACAATAGAGGCGCGAATCACAACAATGCGTGCAGTGCTTTTCGTCAATGGAGGATGAATGGATAGTGAACGTACACTTGCTGATCTTAGGGGCAAATTCCGGAACGAAGACGGTAGCCCCATAAAAGTTGGCGTTCTTACCTCGGGCGGTGATGCTCCAGGCATGAACGCGGCTGTACGTTCGGTGGCTCGAACTGCTATTGCTCTTGGTGCTCAACCATTCGCCATCCTGGACGGTTGGGCTGGTGCCGTAAAGGGCGGCTCCCAAATTCGCCCTCTTCAATGGGGTGATGTTTCCTCTATCCTGAATCGAGGCGGCACAGTCATAGGCACTGCACGTTCACCCGAATTCCGGGAACGGGCCGGCATGAAAAAAGCGGCGAAGCATATGCTCGAAAATGGGATCGACCGCCTGATCGTGATAGGCGGGGACGGCTCCCTGTCAGGCACTGACGAATTCCGCTCAGAGTGGCCTTCTATGGTCAAGGAGCTCGCCAATGAGGGCGAAATCGACCCTGAAGTGGCTAAACGCCATCCAAGCTTAGGTATAGCCGGCATTGTCGGTTCCATTGATAATGACCTTGTTGGCTCTGACATGACAGTCGGAACGGATTCCGCGCTGCACAGAATATTGTCCGCGATTGACGAGATTTCGTCGACGGCTGCCTCCCACCAACGCACCTTCGTGTTGGAAGTTATGGGCAGGCATTGCGGGTATCTTCCTCTCATGGCGGCGGTTGCGGGCGGATGCGATTACGTTTTTATCCCGGAACAGCCTCCTGCCCCGGGGTGGGAGCAGGAAATGATCGATGCTCTCGAGGCCGGTCGTGCCGCTGGTCGTCGCGAATCCATAATTCTTGTGGCAGAGGGCGCAGTAGATAGCGAAGGGCAGCAGATCACTGCGCGTAGAGTTGCCGATGCCGTTGAAAAGTACTCTGGCCAGCAGGCACGTATTACTATTCTGGGGCACACGCAGAGGGGCGGTACGCCCTCGGCTTATGATCGGTGGATGCCTACGGCCCTTGGGTATGCGGCTGCAGTGGAAGTATTAAAGGCTACGGCTGATTCGGAACCTTATATTTTGGGGACTCGCAAGAACCGTATTGCGCGTCTACCTTTGATGAAATCTGTCGCGGATACGAGGGCGGTCAAGAAGCTCACGGCGGACCACAATTACGATGAGGCGGTTCGAGCGCGCGGTCGTTCTTTCGTCAACATGCTGGCCTTGAATAGGGTACTTTCGTGCCCACCGAAGGTGGCTCCTTCGCAGAGGGCGGCTACTCCCCGTAAGCGGGTGGCGATCATGCACGTGGGGGGACTTGCGCCGGGTATGAACACGGCAGCCCGAGCGGCCGTTCGAATTGGCATTGACAAGGGTTTCGAGATGCTCGGCGTGCACGGCTCTTTCAAAGGCCTTATGGATTCAAAGATTTACCCTCTGGCCTGGAGTGATGTTGAAGGCTGGGGCTTCAATGGGGGAGCGGAGCTGGGTACCCGGCGCCATGTTCCCGAGGTCGACGAACTTTACGCCGTAGGACGTGCCATCGAGAACAACCACTTGGACGCCCTCGTGATAGTGGGTGGGCTTAACGCCTATCTAGCGGTCTACCGTATGGTCGAGGAGGCCAGTAGGTACCCTGCCTTCCGGATTCCAATTGTTCTTGTCCCGGCAACCATCGATAACAACTTGCCGGGGTCGGAACTGTCGATCGGCACTGACACTGCGTTGAACAATGCGGTGTGGGCGCTGGATAGGGTGAAGGAGTCTGCCGCGGCGTCTAAGCGGTGTTTTGTTGCCGAGACGATGGGTCGTTACTGCGGGTATTTGGCTCTTATGGCTGGTATTGCCACGGGGGCTGAGCGAGTTTATCTGAATGAGGAGACTGTTACCCTAGCTGACATTGAAGAGGACGCACAGTTGATGCGCCGCTCTTTTGAGGAGGGGCGGCGGCTGTTCCTAGCGGTCAGGAATGAGCAGGCTTCTGGCCTGTACAACTTGGAGTTCCTTGAGCGCGTGTTTGAGCAGGAAGGTCAGGGCCTTTATGACGTACGTGCCAGTGCTATCGGGCACCTCCAGCAGGGAGGATCACCGACGCCGTTTGACAGGTTGCTGGCTTCGCGGCTTACGGCTCGTGCCATGGCTGAGTTGGAAGACCAGTTCAGAGAGGGACGCGCAAAGGCTGTGTATGTTGGCGAATCTGAGGATGATGCTGTTATCTTCCCGGTGGAACGTATGATGGATCAACTCGATTTGGCCCATAGGCGCCCTTATGAGCAGTGGTGGCTCCAGTTCTTGCCAATGGTGCCCGTGGTGAGTTTAGAAGAGGACGAGTCTGCTGTTCCGCCGATGCCAGCAATCGGGCCTGAAGGCCTGGGGCAAGCAAAGTAAGGTAGCGTCGAAGAGGGAGGGGCGGTTGCTTGCAGCTGTGCCCCCTTCACCGTCGCGCAGGGTGAACGTACACTTAATTTCGTTGTCGCCTACTAGAACGTACACTTGGGTATGTAATGGAAAGGAACGGACATGAGTGACCATGTAAGACCGATTGATCCAACTCAACTTGCGTCCTGGGGCGAACTTCAGGAACTGAAGAATAATTTCCAGCCTGACCTGTGTGAATGGTTTGAAGAGGAACCTGATAGGGTCGCCGATTTGACGATTGATGCCGCTGATTTGCGTGTAGATCTGTCAAAAAACTTAGTGACGCGTCCGGTGTTCGAGGCGCTTCTGCAGCTTGCGGATGAAGTGAACGTACACTCCATCCGCGAGGCGATGTTCACTGGCGAGCATATTAACACCAGCGAAGACCGAGCGGTCCTACACACGGCGCTCCGTCGCCCGCCCTCGGACGAACTAAATGTGGACGGCCAAAACGTCAGTGAAGATGTGGCCGCCGTCCTCAAAAAGATTTACGCTTTCGCAGACAAAGTCCGATCCGGCGAATGGGTAGGCGTAACCGGAAAGCCTGTTCGCACTGTGGTGAACATTGGGATCGGCGGATCTGATCTTGGTCCGGTCATGGCGTATGAGGCGCTGCGTCCCTACTGCCAGGACGGTCTGGAGTGCCGCTACATTTCTAATATCGATCCTACGGATGTTGGTGAGACAACCGCAGATCTCGACCCCGAGACCACCCTGTTCATCATTGCGTCTAAGACATTTACTACTTTGGAAACTCTCACTAATGCGAATGCCGCGAAGCGGTGGCTGCTCGCTTCACTAGTGGACGCTGGTGCGATTGAAGATACCGAGGACGGGCGTGCTCAAGCTGTTGCTAAGCACTTCGTCGCCGTGTCTACCGCCTTGGATAAGGTTGCGGACTTCGGCATCGATCCTGCGAATGCGTTTGGCTTCTGGAATTGGGTTGGAGGACGTTATTCGGTCGATTCTGCGGTGGGAACTTCTTTGGCAATCGCGATTGGCCCTGATGGGTTTGCTGATCTCTTGGAAGGCTTCCACGCGATGGATGAGCACTTTGCCACTGCTCCGGCTGGCAAGAATGTTCCGCTACTAATGGGGTTGTTGAACGTTTGGTACCGGAATTTCTTGGGTGCTTCGACGCACGCTGTTCTGCCGTATTCGCAGTATTTGCACCGTTTCCCTGCATATTTGCAGCAGTTGACTATGGAATCGAATGGGAAGAGTGTTCGTCGTGATGGTTCGGCGGTAACCACTCTGACTGGTGAAGTTTTCTGGGGGGAGCCTGGAACGAATGGCCAGCATGCGTTTTACCAGTTGATTCATCAGGGGACTGAGCTTATTCCTGCTGATTTTATTGCCTTTGCTAACCCGACTTGGCCGCTCAAAGCGGCAGATGGTACTGATCAGCATGAGTTGTTCTTGTCGAACTTTTTTGCGCAGACCAAAGCGTTAGCTTTTGGCAAGACGGCCGATGAGGTTAGGGCCGAGGGTACACCCGAGGACATTGTCCCAGCCAGGGTTTTTGAGGGGAATCGTCCCACTACTTCGATTATGGCCCCCGAACTGACTCCTCGCGTTTTGGGGGAGTTAATCGCTCTGTACGAGCACATTACTTTCGTCGAGGGCGTCGTGTGGGGAATTAACTCGTTCGATCAGTGGGGCGTCGAATTAGGCAAGGTGCTGGCAAAGCAGATTATGCCTGCGGTAGCCGGTGACGAGGCAGCCTTATCGGAACAGGATGCTTCTACTAAGTCTTTGGTGCAGTATTACTTGGATCAGAGGCGGTAGCTTCAATTCTTAGTACCTGAAACGAGGGCGGGGCAGGGGCTCTCGCCCTCGTTTCAGTGAACGTACACTCCAGAAATAGTGAACGTACACTCAAAATTCGTGAAAATATTGGGCTCGGCGCTCCTACTACGCCGAGCCCATACGCCTCTTCTAGACGGCTAGTCGATAGCTACTTCGTACTTCATAGTGTGCGATTTGCCTGGCTTCAGTCGGAGCGCATCATCAAGCGCGTTTGCTGCCTCCACACAAACAAAGTTCCTCCACTCGGAACCCTTAATGTCAGCAAACTCCTTTGCGCGTTTGCCGCCAGGATTCCAGATAACTATGTTCGAAGCACCATCAGTGCGAATTTGCAGTTGCGACGTGCCGTCTTTCACCGTCACCGGGCCGGAACCAAGGTAGATGCGATCCATTTCGCCCCCGAATCGAATCTCGGACTTGCTGGACCTAGTGCCTTCCTTCCCGGGAACCTTATCTACATATTTCACTTTCTGTAGGCCGTCGATACGAATCTTCTCAATATCGGACACCTTCAGGTATGTGTGCAGAGCATTCTCGAAATCCACCGCTTTCTTACCTTCATTGGTAACAGTCAGCTGTAGCCGCAACTTGTTTCCAAACGACACCTCATAGGTGGCAGAAAGGTCGGCCCAAAGGCCATTTTCGGTTGCCAACGCTCCCTTGGGAAGCGCCCACTTGGCAATCACCCTTCCTCCGTCTTGGTGCTGGCCCACAAACTGCCAGCTTTGGGATCGTGCAAGACCATGTTTAGGCGTCTGTTTGCCATCGACGCCATTACCGAACCAGGGCAGACAGATAGGCACGCCGCCGCGGGTAGGATCGCCGTGTTTAGGCGCCTTACTGGATAGCCAGAGCCGTTCAGTACCGTCCGGCTTCCAAGAAGTAACTTGTGCGCCGAAGTCGTAGGCGGCGCCGTGGGCATTCTTCCCATCAAATTTCCGCGTCACCGTCGCGGCGTCGGCATCGGGGTTTAGCTCAGCGACTTTCGCTTTGAAGTCGGCCTCTTCCCGCGACCTCTTCGGCTCTTTCTCTGCCTTTTCGTTCTCGTAGTCCTCGAGCTGCTCGGAGTCCATCGTCGCAAGAATCCTTGCTCGTTCGGCCTCGACATCGTAGGTGGGTTTGGGCCATTGCGGATTCATGTCGGCTAGAGTGCGCGAAATAATTTCGGTTATTGCATGCCGCGCATACCACTTGTGGTCTGCGGGGATGATGTACCAGGGCGCGTTGTCAGTGTCCGAGTTCTGCAGTATTTCCTCGTAGGCTGACTGGTATTCAAACCAATCGGCCCTGGTGTCAATGTCGCTAGGCGAGTATTTCCACTGTTTGTCGGGGCGGTCAACTCGTTCAAGAAGGCGTTCGGCCTGCTCTTTGTAGCTCACTAAGAGGGCGAACTTTACGACCGTAATGTTCTTCTCGCCTAGGGCTTTTTCCCACCTATTTATCTTGTCTAGGCGCTTTTCTAGGTTGCCTCCCTTGAGCTTGTTTTGCACGTAGGGGACCAGCACGTCCTCGTAGTGGGAGCGGTCAAAGAAGCCGATGTAACCCGGCTTTGGAAGTGCCTTTTCGATGCGCCAGAGAAAGTCATGTTTGGCTTCGGTTGGGGTAGGTTTCTTGAATGCTGTCATGGACACGCCTTGCGGGTCGACCATAGCCAGGACGTGGCGGGCGACCCCACCTTTTCCGGCGGTGTCCAGGCCCTGTACGACTACTAGCAGGCTCTGGTCTGATTCGCCCGCATTGGCCTGCGCCCAGAGTCGTTCCTGCAGCTCAGCCATGATTTCTCCGCGTTTGGCTGTTTGTTCTATTGCTGCTTCTTTGCCGAGGTCCCACCCGGGAGTTGAATCGCGTTCGAAACGGGCTATGGGTACGTTTGCCCGGGCTCGTAGTAACTTTCTGGGGTCGTCAGTCCATCCATCTAGTGCATTACCCTTGCCACCTTTGGCAGAGGGCGAAGTGTCGGTTTTAGTCATGGTTCCACCTTTCTGGTGATCCCACTCTACTTGGTGGCATACAGGGGCGCATCACTGGTGTATGTGGTGCGAGAGAGTCTGTTTTTAAGTGTACGTTCACTATCTGTCGGTTGGGGCGCAGATGCGTTGCGGGCGGGGGGAGGGAGAGAGAAGGAGGGGGTAGCGAGTGCGGAGTGTACGTTCACTATTTCGGGACAGAAAGTGAGCCAATTGGCAATTGTGGGACTTATGCCGAAGAAAAAAGATAGTGACGGATCTATCCTTTAACTACGGCGTAACGCCAGGGCGGATGCATCGCCCGATCCACGAAGGAGTTTGAGATATGGCACAGACGAAAAAACCGGTAGTTGTCACTGTTACGGGAGCGGCCGGCAATATTGGTTATGCAACCTTGTTCCGCATTGCCGCGGGTGACATGCTTGGCGCGGACCAGCCTGTAATCATCAACATGCTAGAGATTCCGCAGGCGGTCAAGGCTGCCGAGGGTACTGCAATGGAGCTACGTGACGCAGCGTTCCCGACCCTCGCCGGTTTGAATGTTTATGATGACGCGAACAAGGCATTTGAGGGATGTAACTACGCTCTGCTGATTGGTGCACGTCCTCGTTCTAAGGGTATGGAGCGCGCTGACCTACTCGAGGCCAACGGTGGAATCTTTGGCCCGCAGGGTAAAGCGATCAACGACCATGCCGCTGATGATGTGCGCGTGCTGGTCGTTGGTAACCCTGCAAATACGAATGCTTACATTGCTGCGGCATCAGCTCCGGACGTACCTGCGGAGCGCTTCACCGCCATGATGCGTCTCGACCACAATCGTGCAATTAGCCAGCTAGCCGAGAAGACGGAGGCGGCAGTTGCAGATATTAAGAAGGTAGTGGTTTGGGGTAACCACTCCGCTGACCAGTACCCGGATATTTCTTTTGCTACAGTCGGCGATAAGGCGGCCTCTGAACTGGTTGATGAAGAATGGTTGGATTCCTACTTCGTTCCGACTGTCGCCAAGCGCGGCGCTGCCATTATTGAGGCGCGGGGTGCCTCCTCTGCGGCCTCTGCCGGTTCTGCGGCTATTGACCACATGCGTTCGTGGGCTTTGGGTACTCCCGAGGGCGACTGGGTTTCTGTGGCGCTTCCTTCCAAGGGGCAGTACGACATTCCTGAGGGCCTTGTTTATGGCGTGCCTTGTACTTCTGATGGTGGCGACTGGAAGGTCGTTGAGGGACTTGATCTGAATGCGAAGCAGAAGGAGCAATTGAAGAAGAATGCTGAGGCTGCGCAGGCAGAAATCGAAACCGTGAAGAAGGCTGGAATTTTGTAGTCTGCTTTCTTAGTGACCCCGGCAGAGTAGCATCCGCCGGGGTTATTTTTATTTCCAACGGAGTGTACGTTCACTATTTGCGCGGAGTGTACGTTCACTACAGACGCCGGGAATGCCGGCGGCGGTACCCCTTCCAATAAGTAGGGGACTGTGAAGAGGGGCAGGTGTTTCTGCTGGTAGAACAGGGATTGATTGGAATCGCGCCCTCGCACGTGACATCCGGCACTGTGCTAATTCGGCGATATGCCCGAGTGGCACCATTCCTTTGGGATAAAATAGGCCCGCAAAGGGCAACTAGGAAAACGATGGCGTTTCCTCCCAGAAGCATGTGTGCAAAGGAGCATGAATGCGTAGATTAGTAGCGTTAGCCGGTGTGGCTGCACTTTCCCTAACCTTGTCTGCCTGTGGTGGCAGCGGTGGGGACGCGAAGTCGTCCGGCGGCAACAATAGTGACGCATCCCAGGTTGATGTTGTCAGTTGGTGGTCGGCTGGATCCGAAAAGGAAGGCCTAGCTGCTCTGCAGAAGGTTCTAGAGAAGCAACACCCTGAGACGAGTTTCCAAAATCAGGCAGTCTCTGGTGGCGGCGGCGATCAGGCAAAGCAGAAATTGCAGGCGGACCTTGCGGCAAAGAATCCGCCAGATTCATACCAGGCGCACGCGGGTGCTGAGCTCAGCGAGGACATTAAAGCTGGTTACCTAGAGGATTTGTCTGGCACCTACGACAAGCTAAAGCTTCGGGAGGCTTTCCCGAAGGACCTCATTGATCGTCTGTCGGTTGATGGCAAGATCTATTCCATCCCTTCAAATATTCACCGGGCGAATGTGACTTGGGTTTCTAAGGCCGCCTTGGATAAGGCTGGCATCGATCCGTCAAAGGCCCCGGCAGATATTGATGCGTGGATAGCCGACATGGAGAAGCTCCAGAAGGCCGGCGTGAAGTATCCGATGGCAGTAGGCAATTCGACCTGGCAGCTTCACCTGCTGGAAACCATCATGATCGCGGATCTGGGGGCTGACGGCTACCAGAATCTGATGGATGGCAAGGGAGACTGGCGGTCCGCCGAGGTTGCGAAGGCTTTCGAACATTACGCGAAGATTATGAAGTTCGCTGACCCATCGTTGCTCAACGAGGACTGGGAGCCGGCAATGAAGGGCGTAATCAACAATGATGGCACCCAGGCCTACACGGTTATGGGCGACTGGACTCCGCCTGCGTTCGAAGCGGCTGGAAAGAAGTTGAACCAGGACTACTTTGCTTGGCCGGTGCCGGGTACCCAGGGCGTCTTCGATTTCCTAGCCGATTCTTTCACTAAGCCGGTGGGCGCTAAGCATGCGGGCGGTACAGACGCGTGGTTGGATACGATTTCTTCAAAGGAAGGCCAGATCGCTTTCAACTCCGTAAAGGGCTCGATCCCGGCTCGTTCTGATTTGACCGAGGACGAGAAGGACAAGTTCAGCGAGTACCAGAAGACGGCGATGAAGTCGTTTAGCGAGGACAAGATTGTCTCTTCTGTTGCGCACGGCGCTGCATTGCCGCTGAAGGTAACTGAATCTATGAAGAAGGAAGCTTTGGGCAAGTTCACTGCTGGGAACTTTGATGCCAAGCAGCTTCAGGAGCAGTTCGCAAAGTCAGCAGAAACTAAGTAATTTGCTGTCTCGGGTGGGGGCGGCAAGCCCCCACCCCAATTATTTCGAGGAATAGCCGTGTCATCTTCACAAGTGAAATTGCGTAAGCGGAAACGTTCTGTTGGAGGAATAAAGCAGTGGGGGCCGGCCCTGCTACTTATCAGCCCTTCGTTGGTGTTGGTTGGTTTCTTTGTTTACGGCCTTATTGGAACGAACATCTATACGTCCATGTTGGACAATCACACTGCCGGCCAGCTCAATGGGGCGGAACCTGTGCATTTTGTCGGGCTGGATAATTTTATTGCTCTATTCAAGAACCAGGATTTTTTGTGGTCATTTAGGAACCTGATAATTTTCACGGTAGTTTTCTTACTGGGCACGCTTATCTTGGGTTTCCTGTGGGCATGGCTGTTGGAGCGCCCTCTAAAGGGCGATGGCATTTTCCGATCTGTCTACATGTTCCCTATGGCCGTGTCGTTCATTGCTTCTGGCGTTGTGTGGCGGTGGCTGCTTAATTCGGGGCAGGGGGCTGATGCCTCTGGGCTGAATAGGCTATTCCAGTCGCTCGGGCTTGGATTTTTGCAGAATAGTTGGATCGCATCCCAAAAGTGGGCGATTATAGCTATTGCGGTTCCCGCGATTTGGCAGTTGTCGGGCTACATTATGGCGCTATTTTTAGCTGGCTTTCGTGGCATCCCAGACGAGCTCAGGGAGGCAGCCCGGATTGATGGAGCCAACGAGTGGCAACTGTATAAGAACATTATTTTCCCTCAGCTGACACCGGTCGCGTTGTCTGCGGTGATCATTATTGGGCACATGTCCCTCAAGTCGTTTGACCTGATTATGGCGATTGCTGACAAGAATTGGTATCAGACTTTCGTGCCCGCGATTGACATGTATAACGCGATGACGGTGAATGATCATTCGCGAGCCGCGGCTATCGGTACGGTCCTTCTCCTGGTGGTAGCTGCGCTGGTCATACCGTATTTGATCCATGATGCGAAGGGGCAGAACAAACGATGAGTGCCAAATTAGAGGCTAAGAGGGTTGTCAGCCACACGCCGAGGGCGAAGCATACTTCGGTGTTCGCTTCAGCTTTGCGGTATTTTTTGCTGCTAATGATCCTCTGCATAGTGCTATTGCCCGTCTATGTCTTGTTCATTACTTCGTTTAAGAGCGGTGCCGAAGTTAATCCTTCTACTGCTTGGTCGCTGCCTTCAGAGTGGAAGTTCGACAATTGGATCCGGGCGTGGGATGCGCTGAAGGGCGGTATCGTACGCTCTTTGATATTGGTGATTCCGTCTTCGATAATTTCTGCGATTTTAGGGTCAATGAACGGATTCGTGCTTAGCAGGTGGAAGTTTCCAGGCTCGAATATTGTTTTCACGCTAATTTTGTTTGGGATGTTCATCCCTTACCAAGCGGTGATGATCCCTCTGATGAAATTGGTAGTCAGTGCGGGGCAATCATTGGGGGTTACTCCATTTGGTATTCCGGCACTGATGCTGTTGCACATTGTTTACGGTATTCCGATTTGTACGCTCATATTCCGTAATTACTACGAATCCGTTCCAGAGGAATTAGTCGAGGCCGCGCGCGTCGACGGGGCGGGGATGCTGCGTACTTACGGGTCTGTAGTACTACCGATTTCAATCACCTCATTCGTTGTGGTGATTATTTGGCAGTTTACTCAGGCTTGGAATGACTTCCTGTTTGCGTTGTTCTTTGGTGGTTCCGCTCAGACGGGCCCTGTGACGTTAGCGTTGAACGAATTGGCGCACGGCTCAATTATGGCTGACTATGGAGGTTCGATGGCAGGCGCTTTGATAGCTTCTGCGCCGACGCTGATCGTTTATATTTTCTTGGGTAAGTATTTCGTTTCGGGAATGATGTCCGGATCGGTTAAGGGATAGGCAATAGCCCAAGTAGCTCGTGCCGCTAGCTCCTGTTTCCAATATTTGGTGTGGAAAAAGGTAGGCTAGCGGCATGATGCTTGAATCTGTCGGAAGCGAAGATTTCGTACTTACTATTTCTTGCCAAGATCGTCCTGGCATTGTGCATGAGGTTACTGGGGCCATTGCGCGCGCGGGTGGAAACGTAGTGCAGTCTCAGCAGTTTGGAGATCCGGATACCGGCTTATTTTTTATGCGGGTAGAAATCTGTTCTGATCAAGGCAAAGATGTATTGGAAGGCGAGGTTTCCAAGGTTGCCGGCGAGTTTTCTATGCAGTGGAACTTGTATCGTGCTGGGGAACGCGTTCGGACGATATTGATGGTCTCCAAAGAAGGGCATTGTTTGGCAGATCTACTGTATCGGCAGGATTTTCAGGGGCTGCCTATTGAGGTCGTGGCTGTGGTGGGTAACCATCCTGATTTGGCCCCGATTGCGCAGTTCCACTCTGTTCTCTTCATTTGCAAGCCTGTCACTAAGATAAATAAGGCCCAGGTTGAGGCCGAATTGCTCGACTTGATTGAGTCTGAGAATGTGCAGCTGCTGGTCCTTGCCAGGTATATGCAGATACTAAGTGACGATATTTGTCGGAAGTTGGCTGGGGCAGTAATTAATATTCACCACTCGTTCTTGCCGTCGTTCAAGGGGGCTCGTCCGTATGCGCAGGCTCATCATAGGGGAGTAAAGCTGATTGGGGCTACGGCGCACTATGTGACGGCGGATTTGGACGAGGGGCCAATTATTGAGCAAGATGTGACGCGCGTGGATCATGCGGATTCGACCAAGGACATGGTGGCTTTGGGACAAGATGTGGAGCGCAGGGTGCTGGCGCGTGCGGTGCAGTTCCATGCCGAGCATAGGGTGCTGCTCAATGGGGATAGAACGGTAGTCTTCTCCTAACTTTTTAAGTGTACGTTCACTCCGCCCAGCCTTGCGTGGAGTGAACGTACACTACCTTTTTGAGGGCGAGCCTGGCCTTGCGTGGAGTGAACGTACACTCCATTCCGGGGCGGCGGGGCGTGTGGCGCCGACGGGCCGACTTGATATACCCTTTACCTGTCGCAACTGGCGCCTAAGGTGGATACCACCGGGGAGCGGCATTGTAGAGGCCCACCAGTCGCTCGCCTGGGCTGGAGCCGGAAACATTCATACCGCCACTGGAGGAAAAATTGACTGATCCCCTACAGCAATCTTTAGCTGAACTGGACCCCCAAATTAAAGAAGCGGTGGACGCCGAACTGGCCCGCCAGCGCTCGACCCTAGAAATGATCGCCTCGGAAAACTTTGTGCCCCAGGCGGTTTTGGAATGTCAGGGGTCGGTCCTAACTAACAAGTACGCTGAAGGATACCCGGGCCGTCGCTACTATGGCGGCTGCGAGCACGTCGACGTTGTGGAGCAGCTTGCCATTGATCGCGCCAAAGAGCTCTTCGGCGCCGAATACGTGAACGTTCAGCCCCACTCGGGCGCCCAAGCCAACGCCGCAGTGCTGCACGCGCTGGCAAAGCCCGGCGACACCATCATGGGCCTTGCTCTGGACCAGGGCGGGCACCTGACCCACGGCATGAAGATCAACTTCTCTGGCCGCCTGTACAACGTGGCCGCTTACGGCGTGGACAAGGAAACGCTCCGCATCGACATGGACCAGGTGCGCGAGCTCGCCCTCGAACACAAGCCGAAGGTAATCATCGCCGGCTGGTCGGCTTACCCCCGCCATATTGACTTTGCTGCCTTCCGCGCCATCGCAGACGAGGTCGGCGCCTACCTTTGGACCGACATGGCCCACTTCGCAGGCCTGGTAGCTGCGGGCTTGCACCCCTCGCCGGTGCCGTACTCGGACGTCGTGTCTACCACTGTGCACAAGACTTTGGGCGGCCCGCGTTCCGGCATGATTCTATCTCGCGACACTAAGCTCGCGAAGAAGCTCAACTCCGCAGTATTCCCCGGCCAGCAGGGTGGTCCCCTGATGCACGTGGTGGCTGCGAAGGCAGTAGCTATGAAGCTTGCTGCTTCTGATGACTTCAAGGATCGACAGCGCCGCACCCTGGAGGGCGCGAAGGCACTGGCTGAACGCCTAAGCCGTGAAGATGTTTCTGAGCAGGGCATCTCGCTGCTCACTGACGGCACTGATGTTCACCTGGTGCTTGTCGACCTACGTAACTCTTCTTTGAATGGGCAAGAAGGCGAAGATCTGCTTCACCGCGTTGGCATCACCGTAAACCGCAACACCGTACCGTTCGACCCACGGCCGGCTTCGGTGTCCTCTGGTTTGCGTATTGGTACCCCGGCTCTGGCCACGCGAGGCTTCGGCAAGGAAGATTTTGTCGAGGTAGCAGACATTATTGCTACCGCGTTGGTACAGGCATCCTCCGGGGCGGAAGTTGACGAGGCTGGTCTGCGTGCCAGGGTCGACAGGCTAACCGCGAAGTACCCGCTGTACCCCGAACTCGGCTAGTGCGTTTTCCGTGGGATGGTCCCGCCTCCCTGATGGACGGGACCGCCGCGGCTCGCCAGATAAAGGCTGAGCTTGCAGCGCGTGTGAAAGCCTTAAATGAAAAGGGAATTTACCCCGGCCTAGGAACGATCCTGGTTGGGGATGACCCGGGTTCAAAGAAATATGTTGCCGGCAAGCATCGCGATTGTGCAGAGGTGGGAGTCACCTCTCATCGCATTGAGCTTCCTGCCACGGCCAGCCAGCAGGAAGTGATGGCGGCGGTAGAACAGATGAACAACGACCCGGAGGTGACGGGGTTCATCGTGCAGTTGCCGCTACCTGATCACGTGGATACGAACGCGGTCTTGGAGGCGATCGATCCAGCTAAGGATGCTGATGGGCTTCATCCGGTAAACCTTGGCCGCCTGGTATTGCGGGTTGGTAGCCCGGTTGATTCGCCACTGCCGTGTACTCCGCGAGGGATCGTAGAGCTCGGCAGGCGCAATGGAATCAACTTTGATGGCGCAAATGTTTGCCTAGTTGGCCAGGGCCTTACCGTAGGCCGTCCGTTGGGATTGTTGCTTGGCCGTAAGGACACCAACTCCACTGTCACTTGCTGCCACATTGGCACGCGCAATTTGGCACAGCATGTGCGCGCAGCCGACATTGTGGTGTCTGCTGCGGGGGTGGCGAATCTTATTACCCCTGACATGGTTGCCCCGGGGGCAGCTGTGTTTGACGTCGGTGTTTCCAGAACCGTGGATCCCACTACCGGGAAGTCCAAGATCGCAGGTGACGTCGCCGATGGGGTAGACCAGGTAGCAGGAAAGATGTCTCCGAATCCTGGTGGTGTTGGCCCTATGACTCGTGTGTTCCTACTCGCAAACGTGGTGGAAGCAGCCGAGCGCAGTTAGCATTGGGGCTAGTTACTGTAAAGGAGCCCCAATGCGTAAAGCACTTGTACTGACCACTACTGCAGCACTTGCCTTCGGACTTGCTGCCTGCTCGAACGGGCAGAATGGCAGCGAACCCGCTTCTTTGGATAAGGCCTGCCTGGTGACTAACCAGGCAGGCCCCAAGGACAAGGGGTTAAACGAGGCATCTGTGAACGGGTTGGAGGCTGTCCGCACCGATAAGAAGGCCCCGAAAACCCAGGTCTACGAAACCAAGAACGCCTCTGAATATCAGGAAAAGTTGCAGAAGGCTGTTTCCGACAAGTGTTCGGTCATAGTCGCGGTAGGCGCCCAGATGGCCGAGTCGGTTGCAAAGGTCGCTAAGGAACACGAGGACGCTCGGTTCGCCCTCGTGGATGCCAAGCCCATCGTGGATGGGAAGGCAGTGGAGCTGGATAATGTCCGGCCGATCCTCTTTGATACCGCCCAGGGAACCTTTGTTGCCGGGTACCTGGCTGCGGGAACTACAACCACCGGTATTGTCGGCACGTATGTGGGCCGGCGTACCGAACTCACTGAGGCGGCTGCCTCTGGTCTTGCCGAGGGCATTGATCACTACAACAATGCGAAGGGCACCTCTGTAGCCCTGGAGGGCTGGGACGCCGATGGCAAGTCAGTCTTCGCGGTTGGCGATTTTGCTAATAAGGACAAGGCAGGCCAGCTGACCAAGGCGCTGCTGGACAAGAAGGCAGGGGTAATTGTTCCTATCGCGGGCGTTGCTTCTGAGGGAACCCTTTCCAAGATTGGCAATAACCAGGATTTGGGCTTGATCTGGGTTGGCGCGGACGGTGCGAAGGTGTTTAAGGATCAGAAGGACCACTTTGTCACCTCCATTTTGAAGCGCGTAGATCGCGGCGTGCAGGCCGTTGTCGAGGGCGCCTCTTCTTCTTCCGATTCGAATGCCTGGATCGGAACTTTGGAAAATGGGGGCATCCAGCTCGCCTCTTATGGATCCTACGATTCGAAACTTACGCCGCAGCTCAAGGATGAAGTAGAGGAGCTGGTCTCTCAACTGAAGAGTGGGCAGGTAAAGGTTCAGTCGTCGCTGGCACAGGAGGATTAATTTGCTGAAGGTCGCTTCTGTAAACGTAAACGGTATCCGGGCTGCTTTCCGCAAGGGCATGGAAGATTGGATCAATCAGGCTGATCCGGACGTGCTACTGCTTCAGGAGGTGCGTGCCCCGGAGGATATTGTGTCTTCGCTGTTGGGGTCGCAATGGGAGGTATTCGCCGTTCCTTGCCGGATTAAGGGGCGGGCCGGCGTTGCCATCGCGGTTAAGGCAGGGGCGGGCGTGCTCTCTCGGAGGGATTTCCTTTACGAGGACGACCTCGACGTAGATTCGGGCCGATGGGCCGAGGTCACCCTGGATACTGTGGGGCCGGACGGAAGCTCGCGCCCGTTTACGGTCGTATCTGCCTATCTGCATTCGGGGGAATTGGACAGCCCGAAGCAGGAGCAGAAGATGGCTTATTTGCAGAAGGTCTCTGAGCGCCTGCCGCAACTAGAGGGCGCGTGCGTGGTCGCCGGGGACTTTAATGTGGTGCGGTCGGAGTATGACATCAAGAACTGGAAACCGAACCACAACAAGCGCTCTGGTGTTTTAGACAGCGAGATTGCTTTCTTGGATTCTTGGATGAACGGGGAGCGGTGGACTGATCTGACTCGGCACCATTTGGGCGAGGGCGTGCAGGCCCCTTATACGTGGTGGTCCTTCCGAGGCCGTGCATTCGATAACGACGCGGGGTGGCGTATCGACTATCAGATGGTCACCGATACGGCGTTGCCCTTGGCGGGGCCCACGTGGGTGGACCGGGCCAGTCAGCACGATTCGCGCTGGTCGGATCACGCTCCGCTGGTTGCCGAATACAACCTGTCTTACAGGTAGTAGTTAGATTCTGCCCGCTGGAGTTTCCGGCGGAGGTGCCCTAGACGCCAGGTCTTGTATTTACCTACTAGTCCGCCCCAGCGGGGGATGCGTTGGCGCTTTTCGATTGCCATGGGATCATTTTGCGGATCCGGTTCGATTGCGCCGGTAAGTGACTGGTGCGGCCAGGTTAGTGTGTGCGGGTACGTGACCGTGATGTAGTTGGGGGTTTCGTCGGCGTGAATGTGCTCGCGGTTTGCCGGTAGGGCAGCTCTGGGCGGGTTTGCCATGAAGGCGCAGACCATCAGTGTGACGCGGGCTAGGAGGTTGACCCATAGCAGCAGCGTGGCTAGTGCCGCGGCCGAGGCGAGGATCGGGTTGTCGGAGACGGATGCCACTAGTGAGGTGCCGGCCCATCTTAGGATGCCTGACCCGACAGCGAAGGTGACTAGACCTTTGATGAGGTCTGGTTTGGGGACTCTGACGGCGGCTATGAAGCGCACCAGCATCCAGAAAACTCCGGCGTCGATTAGGGCCGCCCCTGCAAGCACGAGGATGCGCACCAGAAATGCGCCTACCCCGTCTGATAGGCCGAGGGCGGAAAAGATTGCGCCACCCGCGCTGGAGGCAAGTACGCCCACGCCTGCCGTTGCTAGCACCGACAGGGCGATGACAATGAATCCTGCTAGGTCGCGTAGTTTGTCGCTGACTGCAGAGACGGGCATGACGGTAATGCCGAACATGTCTCGGATTGACACTTTTAGTGCTTGCATTACGCGGGTTGCAGATAGCAGCAATGACACGAGGGCGATGATCCCCGGCAATGTGAAGGGGGAAGACAACACTAGTGAGCTCGGTTCCACTAGTCCTTCTTTGCCGTCCACCGTAATCAGCCCGGGCATTGCCGAGTTGATGGCCTTGAATACGGATTCGCGCAGCTCGTCGTTTGAGCCTAGTAGCGACATGAAGATGGTGATGCCTATGGCCAATGCAGCGAACAGGCTAAATAGTGCGGTGTAGGAAATGCCGCCTGCCAAGAGGGCGCCTCGCTGTACGCCGTACCTGCCAAGGAACCTGCCGATGCGGGAGTCTTTGTACCAGGAAGAGAGCGCCCCTACTTTTCCTTTTAGCCCCTTCTCCGTGAATGCGCTCTTTAGAGTGTGCGCTGATTCGGGATAGGTGTGGTCGTAGGGTTGAGCGGCAGTAGTCACTTGTGAATTTTTGGCCATGGCTCAAGGTTACAAGGTATTGCTTTGCGCCGTATTCACTCTAAGTTCTCCTGTACGATTACAGGGTGAGTAGAGTGTTGCAGGCGTGGGATCGTCAGGAGGCTTCTTCGCGGGTGAAGAAGCTATTTTTGAAGAATTTCGAGGCCGAAGCCGACGGCGTGTGGTTTGCCCCTGGCAGGGTAAATCTTATTGGCGAACATACTGATTACAACGGTGGCCTCTGCCTACCGATTGCGTTGCCGCACGGCACATATGTGGCGGCCTCGAAACGTGAAGATGGGCTGATGCGGCTAGTGTCGGCACAGATCCCGGGTGTGTTGCAGGTTGATCTTCAACAGGTCCTGCCCGGTAATCCGAATAAGATTCCTGGGTGGGCCACCTACGTTGCCGGGGTGGTGTGGGCACTGCGTCAGCAGGGCTTCATTCTGGGCGGGGCAGATATTGCGATTGATTCCTGCGTTCCGTTCGGAGCCGGGCTATCTTCGTCTGCAGCGTTGGAATGCGCCGTGGCAGTCGCAATGGTTGACCTCTATTCGCTGGCCATCTCGAAAGAACAGATAGTGGAGGCGGCCAGAGCTGCCGAAAATCAGATTGCTGGTGCTCCCACAGGTGGCTTGGATCAGTCTGCCTCGGTGCGGTGTGCCCGCGGGCATGCGCTGGAATTGAACTGTAGGGACATGTCCGCGACGAATGTGCCATTCGACCTCGCGAAAGCGCAGGCGCAGCTACTGGTTATTGATACCCGTGCGACCCACGAGCTGACGGATGGCCAGTACGGCAAACGCCGCACTTCCTGTGAACGAGCCGCGCAAATCCTGGGCGTGAGCTACCTAGCGGATATTCCTCCGGAAGGTTTAGCCGGCGCCTTGGAAAGGCTAGAAGATCCCATGTTGCGGCGGTGCACTAGGCACGTCGTGAGCGAGGTAGCGCGCGTTCGCCATAGCGTGCAGCTCCTGCGCGAAGAGCAGCTGGACGCTAGCACATTGGAACGCATTGGGAGCCTCTTCAATGAATCGCATGCTTCGTTGCGTGATGACTATGAGGTCTCCTGCGAAGAATTGGATGTGGCAGTGGAGGCAGCGCTCGCGGCGGGAGCCTATGGGGCGCGTATGACCGGAGGCGGTTTCGGCGGGTCAGCCATCGCTTTGGTTGATTCGGAGCAGAGCGAACCAGTGCGGGCGCAGATAATCGACGCCTATGCCGCGCATTCGTTTACCGAACCCGTCTTCTTAGAGGTCGAACCGGGGCCGGCAGCAGGAAGGATTTGCTAGTGAGGGCGATTATTCCAGCTGGGGGAGCGGGTACCCGCCTGTGGCCATTGTCGAAGCGGAATCGACCGAAGTTTCTTCTGGATTTAGCTGGCACCGGCCAGTCTCTGCTTGCCGACGCAGTTTCCCGGCTAGACGGTGCTGCTTCGGTCATGGTGGTAACGGGATCGATGCACGAGGACGCGGTGCGCGCCCAGCTGGATTCCAATGTCGAGGTGATTACCGAGCTTTCTCCGCGCGATTCTATGGCTGCGATTGGCCTAGCAGCGGCCATCGTCGAGGCTCGACACGGTCGGTCAGAAGTAGTCGGCTCTTTTGCAGCTGATCACGTGGTTGCTGACGTGAGCGAATTTCGACGCGCGGTGGAAGCGGCAGTGCGAGCTGCTCAGCAGGGCTGGATTTGCACCATTGGGATTGGTCCGAGGTTTGCTTCGACGGGTTTCGGCTACATTGCCCCGGGCGAGGAAACCGATTGCGAGGGAACTCGGAAGGTCCGGGAATTTGTAGAGAAGCCATCCCAACAAGTGGCCAGCGAATATGTGCGCAATGGGTACTTGTGGAATGGCGGGATGTTCGTCGCGCAGGCGGGTGTGCTGCTCGATACTCTAGCGCTAAACCATCCCCATCTTGCCCGGGGACTGCGGCAGATCGCTGCGGCGTGGGACGGTCCTGAACGCGATGACGTGCGCGAACGCGTTTGGCCTTGCCTAACTAAGATTGCTATCGATCATGCTGTTGCTGAGCCGGCAGCCGCCCTCGGCAAGGTGGCGGTGGCACCTACCGCCCCGTCGATGGGGTGGGATGATCTTGGCGATTTCAAGTCTCTCGCTAAAGTAGCCCCTGTCGTCCAGGTTGGCAGAAAAGCTGCCGAGGTCGAAGCCGACGAGGGCGTCTTCGTGGCGACTGACCTGGATTCGTCCGAAATGATTGCCGTGTTGGGACTGGAAGACGTCGTGGTAGTGCGAACTAAGGATGCAACTTTGGTCGCAAGCTCCGAAAAGGCCCAGGAGATCAAGAAATTGGTAGAAACTCTTCCCGCGGATTACCGATGAGACGTCTGCTAGCTATTTTATGCGTGGCCTTACTTGCCGCTGGGTGTCAGGCAAGTGATAAGCCGGCGCATATTGCCCAACCTCCTACTAAGGTGTGCGCGGTTCTGGAGGGTGCAGATAGGCCTGGCACAGAGGCAGCTAATGCAGCTAAGGGGATCGTTGCCAGGCGCGGAGCACAGGTGCGGTTTGTGCCTGATTCCGTTGCCGGCCAGCTGGCAATGGAAGGCTTTTTAGAAGATGGCTGTAACTTGCAGGTTGTTTTTGGTGCAAACCTGGAAGCTGCTGCTACCAAGCTTGCGATGGCCAACCCGAAAGTGCACTTTGTATTTGCATCGATGCCTCTGCGCAGCACCGAGTTACCCGAGAATGTAAAGCCTGTTCGGTTCAACTTGTCTACATCTGCTTTTCAGGCCGGTTATGCTGGAGCGCGGTACACGCGCACCAAGAAATTGGCGGTGGTGGCCGGAGACTACAGCAACGTCTCCGCCACGGTGCTTGCTAATTTCAGCGCCGGAATGTCCCATTTCGATCTAGCTCACCCGCACGCCCAGCCCTCACTATCGAATACTACCGATGAGGGCGAAGGCTTTTACTTAGGGGCAATGGCCGCCCCGGAGCAAGGAGAGGAGGCAGCAAAGCAACTTTACGAAACCGATGCAGATGTAATAGTTGCCGCTGCTTCGGAGCAGGCGAATAACGCCCTCATCCGCACACTGATCAAGGAACGGTCCGCCGATCGCGAAGGGGAAAAGAAGACCCTAGGAGTGATCTTGCTGGGCCCTCCTGACGTTGCTAAGGCGCTGGGAACTGAGCAGGCGAAGCAACTGGTTATTGGGGCGGTTGTGCGAAACTGGGAAGCCGCTCTTAGGACTGTCTTGGAGCAGGTTAGAAAGAAGGGCTTCAGCTCTGCTCCTTACATTGCCAGCGAGCCAGAAGAAGAAACAGAGTTTCAGATTTTGCCAGATGGTGCCGGGCCAGTCACCAAGGCCATTTGCGAGGCCGCCTCGGCTGCCCGAAAACAGTTCGCAAAAGATCCGCATTCCTTGGTAGAACCCAAGCCAGCACCCGGGCAGATTGATGCGACGACGTTCCGGCCTCCCACTGAAAAGAGCGAAGAATTAGCCAAGAAGCTGAAGAAGTAGCCTGAACGAAAGGTTAACTGCAGGTCGCAATACGGAAAAAGTGCAGGTGTCAGCACGCAAAACTTTCGTAAGTGAGGCATGCTGGGAAAATGAGTAGAAGTGAAACGTATAGACGCGGTCCGGTGATGCTGCGGGGACGGATGATCCCAAAAGAAACCACCGACACTAGGCTGCTCAAGAAAGGGCAGGAATCTGATTGGCTCCACATGGACCCCTGGCGGGTATTGCGAATCCAGGCAGAATTTGTCGAGGGATTCGGGGCGCTGGCAGAGCTGGGGCCTGCGGTCAGTGTATTTGGATCGGCAAGAACGAAGCCGGACAGTGACCACTACAAGTTCGGTTACGAAGTGGGCAAGCTGCTAGCCCAAAAGAACATCGCGACGATTACCGGGGGAGGCCCCGGCGTAATGGAAGCGGCGAACAAGGGTGCTCACGAACACGACGGCGCTTCCGTCGGGCTCGGAATTGAGCTGCCTCACGAACAGATGATGAACCAGTGGGTGAACCTGGGCGTGAATTTCCGGTACTTCTTTGTCCGCAAGACAATGTTTGTAAAGTATGCTTCTGGGTTCATCGTGATGCCCGGCGGATTTGGTACGTTGGACGAAATGTTCGAATCTGTGACGCTGGTGCAAACACGCAAAATCAAGCGGTTCCCGATCGTGCTGGTAGGCGCTGATTACTGGGGAGGCCTGCTGAAGTGGATGCGCGAGACCGTTCTAGAAGCGGGATACATCAGCGAGGAAGATCCGGATATGTTCTATGTCGCAGATACTCCCGAAGAGGCCGTAAAGCTCGCTACCGCTGAGTTGTAGGTTATCTCAGGCCCCTTTTATATCAATTTGGTAAAATGGCCCTATGCTACCGAAAAGTAGCTGGCAATCGTGCCAATACATGTAAGGACAGGTGCGCACATGGCAGCAATGAAGCCCAGGACTGGCGACGGCCCCCTCGAAGTTGTAAAAGAGGGCAGGGGAATTCTAATGCGGGTCCCTCTAGAGGGCGGCGGACGGCTGGTAGTTGAGCTTAGCGATGAAGAGGCTCAGGACCTAGCCAAGGCACTTGAGGAACTGTAAAAAATGGGGGGCGACCGCTTGGTCGCCCCCAACGCTATAACGGGTTACTTTCGAGCAATCCCAATGGCCATGCCGTCTCCGATTGGCAGCACGGAGCTGATCCAAGAATCTTTGTCTTGCAGGGACTTGATGGCCTCGCGCATCTGCACTGTTTCTGGATCGCGGCGAGCGGGGTCGGCCACCTGGTCGTGCCAGAGAGCATGCAGGAGCACCACTGCACCGCCAGGGCGCACTAGCTCCCATGCGTGCCTGAGGTAGGCGTCGACCTCGTTGACGTCACCGTCAATTACCACCATGTCGTAGGCGTTGTGCGCCATTCGGGGAAGCACTTCCAGTGCCCGTCCGGTGATTAGGCGAGTGTGCTGAGAGGGGATACCGGCGTCGCGGAAAAGCCCTCGAGCTGCCTTGTGGAATTCAGACTCGATGTCAATAGAGGTGATTACCCCGGAGGCAGCCATGCCTTCGAGCAAGTACAGGGCAGAAGTTCCAGTCCCGGTACCGATCTCGAGTACAGTCCTGGCTCCCATTGCGCCTGCCAACGTGCGCAGCATTGCCCCGGATGCGCGGGATACTGCTGGCGCTCCCAGCTCTTCTCCTAGGGCACGAGCCTTGGCAATAACATCGTCCTGGTCGGCAATCTCTTCTGTGTAGGTCCAGGAGAGGGCTTTCTCGCTCACGGTTACTCCTTTTTATTTACTAAGCCTACTAGGCTCACAGCGGGGACACGCCCAAGTTGCGCCCGGATAGGCCGCGGGAGCGTTTAGAGAGTTTCTTGGCAAGGCCTTGTAGCGCGCTGGCTGCGGGGCCGTCGGAAAGGGCAACCGGCGTGCCGTTGTCTCCACCGATTCGCAGATCTACGTCGAGCGGGATCTGGGCCAGTAGATCTACCGGGTAGCCAAGAACGGTTGCTAGACGCGCCGATACCATTTCTCCGCCGCCGGAGCCGAAGACCTCGATCTTTTGCCCGTCTGGCGTTTGCATGTAGGCCATGTTCTCGACGACCCCAATTACTCGCTGGTGAGTTTGGGCAGCGATGGAGCCGGAGCGTTCCGCCACTTCGGCAGCTGCAATCTGCGGGGTTGTCACCAACAAGATCTCGCTGCCGGGAAGTAGCTGGGCAATAGAGAGGGCGACGTCGCCTGTCCCGGGAGGAAGATCTAGTAGTAGTACGTCCAGATCGCCCCAGTACACGTCGGTGAGGAATTGTTGCAGGGCGCGGTGAAGCATTGGTCCGCGCCAGACCACCGGTTGCCCGTCTGGTACGAACATGCCAATAGACATTACTTTTACGTCGTGGGCGACAGGCGGCACGATCATGCCGTCGATCATCGTGGGCTCGTGCTCAACCCCCAGCATGCGGGGGATCGAGAAGCCGTAGATGTCAGCGTCGACAACTCCGACTTTGAGCCCTTCTTTAGCCATGGCCACGGCCAAATTAGCGGTGACTGAGGATTTGCCTACGCCGCCCTTGCCGGAAGCTACTGCGATAACGCGGGTCAGCGAGTTGGGTTGGGCGAAGGGAACCTGGCGGGTGGGGCCGCTTAGCTTTTCGCGTAGTCCTTTGCGCTGCTCCTCGTTCATCACGCCCAGGTGGATTTCGACGTCAGTGATGCCGTCTACTTCGAGGGCGGCTTTGGTAGCGTCGGCCTTGATCGTGTTTTGCAGGGGACAGCCTGCAACGGTTAGGTCGATACTAATGTCTGCCTTACCGTCAGCAACTGAGACTTCTCGGACCATGTCTAGGTCGGTGATCGGGCGACGCAGTTCTGGATCGATCACAGATTGCATCGCATTTGCAACGGCTTGTTCTAACTCAGTCATAGTTCCAATCGTATGGTGTTGCGCTGGTGCGTCCGCACCCTGTTATGCCTTTGGCGAATCGGACTTCTTTTTGTCCTCTGTCGCGTTTACTAGTTCTTCTAACAAATCACGGATTTCCGAACGGACGAAATCGCGCGTGGCTACGTCGTTCATAGCGATTCGCAGCGAGGCAATTTCGCGCGTCAGGTATTCCGTATCTGACAGAGACCGTTCTGCGCGGCGCCTATCTTGTTCGGCCAGCACCCTATCGCGGTCGTCTTGTCTGTTCTGGGCCAGCAGGAGCAGTGGGGCCGAATAGGAGGCCTGGGTGGAAAAGGCCAGGTTCAGCAGGATGAACGGGTACGGGTCGAAGGGGGAGAGGCCGCGTACTCGGGCAAGCACGATGTTTGAAATGATCCAGGCTCCCACGAAGATAGTCATCCAGAGCAAGAACTTAGGCGTCCCGAAAAAGCGAGCTATTGCCTCCGCAGCCCTGCCGAAGGTTTCGTTTTCTCCGCCCGAAGAGCGTCGCCTGGACCGGTTCATAAAGCGTCCGAAGCGGCTGCCTGACTTTGTGGGGGTGTCTAGGCGCTCATTCATCTGAATGCTCCCTGTCCATCGATTCGTCTGTTATCTTTTCGTCTGCTTCTCGCCAGTCGTTGGGGAGTAGCTCGTCTAGAACGTCGTCTACAGAGACCGCTCCGAGGAGATGCCCGTCCGCGTCTACTACGGGCAGAGCAGTCAGGTTGTAAGTTGCCAGGAGCCTGGTGATGGTACCGATACCTGCCGAAGCGTCGACTCCATCTAGGTCGCCGTCAAGAATAGAGCCCAATAGTGTTTGCGGGGGTTCTCGTAGGGCGCGCTGTATGTGCACAATCCCCAAAAACCTGCCGGTGGGTGTCTCTAAGGGAGGACGGACCACGCATACCAGCGCGGCGAGGGCGGGGGGTACGTCTACCTTGCGCACGTGTGCAAGCAACGTGGCGACGTTGGCATCCGGGGGCAAGATGACGGGTTCAGTGGTCATCAGACCGCCAGCAGTGTGCTCACCGTAAGCAAGCAAGCGGCGCACATCCTCGGCCTCTTCGGGTTCCATCAGTTCCAGAAGTTGGCTGGCTTTGTTGTCGGGTAGCTCTTGGACCAAGTCGGCGGCGTCGTCTGGTTGCATCTCGTCTAGCACGTCCGCAGCCCTTGGGGCAGCAAGGTGAGCCACAATGGAAACGCGGTCCTCTTCGCCCAATTCTTCGAGCACGTCCGCTAGTCGTTCGTCCGGTAGTTCTTCGGCGACTTCGAGGCGACGGTCGTCAGGTAGATCGTGAAGAGCATCAGCCAAGTCCGCAGCGCGCAGCCCTTCATACATGGCCAGCAGGTGGGACGTGTCAGCGGGAATCATATTGACCCGCATGCCGGTGATCTGGGAGGGCGTTACGAGGGCGTCCCCTCCGGTGCGCTTGAATCCGAAAGTGCCCGGGCGCCCTCGTTCTACGTAAACCTTTGAAATATACCAATCACTATTTTGGTCCTGCTCAATGGCTAGATCAGCGATTCGTCCCTGCCCAGAGCCGTCCTTGAAGGTGACTAGGCGTCCCAATACTTCACCAACGACCAGCGACTCAACCGGCCGCTGGCTGAATCGACGCAAATTCAGCATGCCTGTAGTGATTACCGCCCCGGGTTTAATAGCGGTTACGCGAGTGAGAGGCATAAAGACTCGACGCAGGGAACCGACCTCTACTACCAGGCCGATTGCGCGGTGGTTGCCCGTGTAGCGCATCATCACAACCACGTCGCTGACTTTGCCAATCGCGTCCCCGACCGGATCGAACACCGCAGTGCCTGCAAGTTTAGCTACGAAGACCCTGCCCCCGACGCTTTTTACAGTTTTTGCGGAATGGCGCATGTGGACCTCCGTTACGCTTTTCGCGGCTAGCAGACGCGCTCAAACTACTTTTCTGGCAAACTCAATACTATGTCTACACCACTAAACTTTACTTCACCAGTTGGCAAAGCCCCGGCTCCCAAGGGTACCGAAGTGGCTTCATTTCGCACCTACGCGGAGGCACAATCTGCAGTAGATGCGCTGGCAGAGGCCGACTACCCGGTGCATACCTTAACTATTATTGGTACCGATCTAGTAATGGTCGAGCGTGTCACAGGACGGGCAACGGCCGGCAAGGCATTTGCTCGCGGAGCTCTTAATGGGCTTTGGTGGGGCGTCATGCTCGGACTGTTGAGCGCCTTCATCAACCCGGATTTGGGCGGGGCGGCAATAATTATTACCGCCGGCGTTATCACCCTCATCTTTGGGCTGATCAATGTTGCCGTGCACGCGATCGCTGGCAAGAAGCGGCGTCAGGATTACACCTCAGTTACCTCGGTTGCAGCTTCGCGTTTTTCAGTGCTTGCCCTCGCAGATGCTGCAAAAGCGCGGCAGGCACTAGCCGGCGCGCCAGGAAATATCCTCGAAGCCGCAAATAGGCCGATCCAGGCGGGCTCAGAACCTGCTGGCCCTACGGCGTTTGGCTCCAAGTCAACCGAGCAGCCCGCTTATGGGGTTCGTCTTTCTGATGCCGAAAAGGCAAAGCGGAACTCCGAAACTGGACATGGCCGTCACCGCGGTCCCGCTGCCCCAGAAGAGGGCCAGGCGGGCACTCAAGACCAGGAATAGTCCGCTAATCGTGACCAATACCGCCCTGCTGGGGGCGGGAATAAGACGTAGCTGGACGTACCATATAAAAGGCCAGATAGCCGCTAGCGAGTCTTAATAAGGAGCAATATGGCAATTCGCCAAGATCTTCGAAACGTCGCAATCGTTGCACACGTCGATCACGGCAAAACCACGCTCGTCGACGCCATGCTGTGGCAGTCGGGTGCATTCGGTGAGCACGATACGGTCGAAAGTCGTGGCGAGCGCATTATGGACTCCGGCGACCTCGAGCGCGAAAAAGGCATCACCATTTTGGCGAAGAACACCGCCGTGCGCTACTCCGGTCCTGCAGTCAAGCACTCCGGCTGCGACGAGGTCGTAATCAACGTCATTGACACTCCTGGGCACGCGGACTTCGGGGGCGAGGTCGAACGAGGCCTCTCCATGGTCGATGGCGTAGTGCTGCTAGTCGATGCTTCTGAAGGCCCTCTGCCGCAGACCCGCTTCGTGCTACGCAAGGCGCTAGAGGCCGCCCTGCCTGTAATCATCGTGATCAACAAGGTGGACCGCCCCGACCAGCGCATCGACGAGGTGCGTGAAGAGACCATGGACTTGCTGCTGAACCTGGCAGATGACTTGGTAAATGACGGCGCCGATATTGATCTGGACTCTCTGCTGGATGTGCCGGTTGTTTATGCTTCGGCTAAGGCAGGCAAGTCCTCGCTAGAGCAGCCAGCTCCGGGAGAGCTGCCAGACCAGAACTTGGAACCGCTCTTCGAGACCATCATCAAGCGCATTCCCGGGCCCTCCTACGATCCGGAGGCGCCCCTGCAGGCACACGTTACAAACCTGGATGCCTCGCCCTATCTGGGCAGGCTGGCACTGCTACGCATTCACAATGGCACCCTTAAGAAGGGGGCAACAGTTGGTTGGGTGCGCCACGACGGGTCCATGCAGCGGGAGCACATTGCCGAGTTGCTGGCCACGGAGGCGCTTGATCGCGTGCCGGTCGAAGAGGCGCACGCAGGCGACATAGTTGCTATTGCCGGTATTCCAGACATCACCATTGGCGAATCGCTAGTAGATCTGGAAGATCCGCGGCCGCTGCCGCTAATCAAGGTCGATGATCCGGCTATCTCGCTAACTATCGGTATTAACACCTCTCCGATGGCAGGCAGAGTGAAGGGTGCCAAGGTAACTGCGCGGCAGGTGAAGGACCGGCTGGATCGCGAACTGATCGGCAACGTCTCGCTCCGCGTGCTTCCTACGCAGCGTCCCGACACCTGGGAAGTGCAGGGCCGTGGTGAACTAGCCCTGGCAATTCTTGTAGAGCAGATGCGTCGCGAAGGTTACGAGCTAACCGTTGGCAAGCCGCAAGTAGTTACTAAAGAGATCGATGGTCAGCGGTGCGAACCGATGGAATCCATGACTATTGACATCCCCGAAGAACACCTTGGCGCCGTCACCCAGCTGATGGCCGCTCGCAAGGGTCGCATGGACACTATGGCAAACCACGGAACAGGCTGGATTCGCCTGGAATACATGGTTCCGGCGCGTGGCCTGATTGGCTTCCGCACTAAGTTCCTTACTGACACCCGTGGTACTGGCATCGCCTACTCGATTTCCGCTGGCTACGAACCGTGGCACGGCCAGATTGAGCGCCGCTTGACCGGGTCACTGGTCTCGGATCGTCCGGGTAAGGCTATCCCGTACGCGATGATCAAGCTGCAGGAACGCGGTGCATTCATGGTTCAGCCGGGCTCCGAGGTGTACGAAGGCCAGGTAGTTGGCGAGAATTCGCGCAACGAGGACATGGACGTCAATATCTGCAAGGAAAAAGAGAAGACGAACATGCGCGCGGTAAGTGCCGATTCCTTCGAAGGCCTGGTGCCGCCGCGTACTCTGACCTTGGAAGAATCGCTCGAATTTGCTGCCGAGGACGAATGCGTTGAGGTAACCCCTGAGGCCATCCGTATTCGCAAGGTTGTGCTGAACGCACAGGATAGATTCAAGATCGCCGCCAAGGCGCGCCGCGAGAACAAGTAGGAGACAGGCATTTGCCTTGCCCCGCCGGGCACCTCTTTGGAGGTCTTCGGCGGGGCTTTTCGCATAGTGGCAGCGAGCCGCTGGAGTGGGAAGCAAGTGTCGCCCTCGAGCACACCTGCAGCTATAGGAGAATGCTTTAACGCTAGCGGTTGATGATAGCTATATGTACACTGGGTGTGTCAGTTGCGATGGTTCGCAAAAACAAAATTGGAGGTTATTTTGTCTCTCATTAATACTCAGGCACCGCAGTGGAGCGGCACTGCCTACCACAACGGCGAATTCGTAGACGTCTCCTCTAAAGACTATGAAGGCAAATGGGCAATCATCTTCTTCTACCCGGCAGACTTTACATACGTATGTCCGACCGAGCTTGAAGATATGGCCGAAAACTATGACGAGCTCTCCTCGCTGGGCGTTGAGGTTTACTCGTTCTCGACTGACAAGCACTACACCCACAAGGCGTGGCACGAGACCTCTGACCGCATCGCCAAGATCAAGTTCCCGATGGTGGGCGACCCGACCGGAGAAATCGCCAGCGCTTTTGAATCTTTGGACGCCAGCGAAGGCTGTGCCCACCGGTCGACCTTTGTGATCGATCCCAATGGAGTGATCCAGTACCTGGAAACCTCCGCCGAGGGAATCGGTCGCAACGCCACTGAGCTGGTGCGCAAGGTCAAGGCTGCGCAGTACATCTACAACCATCCGGGTGAGGTCTGCCCCGCGAAGTGGGAAGAGGGCGAAGAAACTCTAACCCCGAGCTTCGACCTGACGGGTAAGCTCTGATGCTCGACAAGAAAACGCTCGACCAGGTAGCTGGCGTCATCGGCATGATCGCCAGCCCGGTCGAGTTTGTCGCATCGCTCGATGACACGGATCGGTCGGCAAAAATGCGTGAGCTGCTAGAAGAGGTGAGCGCACTTTCCGACAAGATCTCTCTGGTCGAGGAACCGGACAAGCGCACACCGTCTTTCGGCATCCGGCAAAAGGGCGAGCAGCCGCGGGTCCGCTTTGCGGGCCTGCCTATGGGACACGAGTTCTCCAGCTTCGTCCTCGCCTTGCTGCAGGTTGGTGGCCACGAGGTGAAGGCTGACGCGGACACGATCGAGGAAGTCACCAAGCTTTCTGAACCGCACGAGTTCGTTACCTACATGTCGTTGACGTGCCAGAACTGCCCTGATGTGGTGCAGGCCCTGAACGCTATGGCGGTGCTAAACCCGAACCTGAGCCACACCGCTGTCGAGGGCGGAGCCTTCCGCGCCGAGGTTGATGGTGCGGGAGTGAAGACGGTGCCCACTGTGTACATGGATGGGCAACTATTTGGCCAGGGGCGTATGTCCATGGCCGAGATTGTGGCAAAGCTGGATACAGGTTCTGCCGCGCGCACTGCCGACAAGCTCAATCAGAAGGAACCTTTCGATGTGCTGGTAGTTGGAGCAGGCCCGGCCGGTGCCTCTTCGGCTATTTATTCGGCGCGCAAGGGCTTCAACGTCGGAGTCGCTGCCGGGCGAGTAGGTGGGCAGGTAAACGATACTGCTGGCATTGAAAACCTGATTGCCATTTCGAAGACCCAGGGTAGCGATTTTGCTGCCGAGCTGCGCCAGAACATGGTAGCCAATGGGGTCGACCTTATGGAGTCCTTGCAGGCGGAGCGCCTGAGCAAGGAAGGCGACCTCTTTGTTGTTGAGTTCGCTGGCGACGTCAAGCTGAAGGCAAAGTCGGTCATCCTGGCTACCGGTGCGCGGTATCGCACCACCGGCATCCCCGGCGAGGAAGAACTCCGCAATAAAGGCGTAACTTTCTGCCCGCACTGCGACGGTCCTCTTTTCCAGGACAAGCCGGTAGCCGTCATCGGCGGTGGCAACTCGGCCATCGAGGCAGCAATCGACCTTGCCGGACTGGCAAGCCACGTAACCGTGGTGGAGCTAATGGATCACCTCGGTGCCGACCAGGTCTTGGTAGACAAGCTGAATTCGCTGCCCAACACTCGCGTGCTTACTTCAGCTACCTCTAAAGAAATCCTGGGAAGCGATGCGGTCAGCGGACTGGTGGTCCAAAAGAGCGATGGCTCTTCAGAGACCCTGCCCGTAGAGGGCGTGTTCGTCCAGATCGGCCTAGTGCCCAACACGGAATGGCTAGAGGGAACGCTGGAGCTGGACCGGGGGCAGATCGCCATTGATCGGTCCAACGCCACCTCAATTCCTGGAGTATTTGCTGCAGGTGATTGCACAAACGTGCCTCACAAGCAGATAGTGGTAGCCATGGGTGAGGGCGCGAATGCCGCCCTCGGATCATTCGAGCACTCAATTCGCAACTAACGCAAAGGAGTCCTGTTGAATTTTCGGTCGCTGCAGTATCTAGTGGCCCTCTCACAGCAGGGCTCCTTTCGCGGTGCCGCGATCTCATTGGGAGTCGCTCAACCCTCCGTGTCCACCCAGATCCGGCGCCTGGAAACTGAACTGGGAGCCCAGCTGGTGAAGCGGTCCAGCCAGGGAGCGCAGCTAACTGAGGTGGGCCAGAAGATCGTAGTTGAGGCGCTCGAAATTTTTGCGATTACGGATCGCATCAAGGCATTGGCCAGTGGCACAGAACCAGTGGTGCACGAGGTGCGACTCGGGGTCTTTCCCACCCTGTCTCCGTACCTGCTGCCGTACTTGCTGCCGCAGATGCGCAAGGCAGCTCCCGATATACACTTCCTAGTTGAGGACGAAAAGTCGGGAGTTCTAAAGGAACATCTTCGCAAGGGAGAACTTGATGTGGCGATCCTTGCAGATGATGATTTTGGTCCCGAGATGGTGCAATTTCCCGTCCTCGACGAGGCATTTGTATTGGCTTTGCCGGTCGAACACCCGCTGGCTCGCTCCTATGGCAGCATCGACACCGGAGCCCTAAAGGGGACTGAGCTGCTGCTCTTGGGGGATGGGCACTGCCTGCGCGACCAGACACTGGTTCTTTGTTCTCAGGTGGGAGCCAAGGAACGGGCGGATTATCACGTAAATTCCGTAGAAACTCTAAAGCAGATGGTGCGGGCCGGGGTGGGGCCAGCACTTATTCCCTCGCTCGCTGTGTCCGGCACTGACGAGACGGACGAGGACATTAGGTTCCGCCGCTTTGCTTCTCCGCCCCCTAAGCGGATCATTCGGGTGGTAGTGCGGCGGGAGGATGCCCAAAAAGATTACGTCGCGCTACTTCGTAAAGTAATGGTAGCCATGCCGACTCGGGTTAGAAATCCTGGACTGCGCATCCACCTGGCGTAAATAAATAAGACGACAGTGACGTTTTCCGCCCTCTGGAAGGCAGCCGTGGTTACCACCGGCGGGGCGGAACCCTCTTGCCCGTGACCATCTTTTGGGCGGGCACGCGGACCTTTCCTTTCCGGGTCATTATGTCGACGAAATCGCGCTCTACCTGCAAAACCTCGCCTAGAGCGTCGTAGAAGCCGTCCGGTTCGCGATACCGAAGTACTACCCGTTCGCCCACCTTCCATTCGAGCCACGGCAGCTTCGGAGGGTTAGGGCTATCACATGAATAAGTCTTTTGGTCCATCGTGGGACATACTAGTTTAGACGCTTGGAAAGGGAAGAACCAGGAAGGTGTATTCATGACTTACGTCATCGCTCAACCGTGTGTGGATGTCAAAGACCGCGCGTGCGTGGATGAGTGTCCGGTGGATTGCATTTACGAGGGCGCTCGCACTTTGTACATTCATCCCGACGAGTGCGTTGACTGCGGGGCTTGTGAACCTGTTTGCCCCACTGAGGCCATTTTCTACGAGGACGATTTGCCCGAAGAATGGTCTGACTATTACCGCGCTAATACTGATTTCTTTAACCTGAAGGATCTCGGATCTCCGGGCGGTGCCGCAGCCGTCGGGCCCGTAGACTATGATGATCCCATGATTGCTGAGCTGCCCCCGCAGGCCTAACATGTTGCCGCGCGCTTTAGAACTACCAGTGTTCCCTTGGGATACCCTGGAACCAGTAAAAGAAACTGCCAAAAGGCACCCAGATGGCATCGTGGACCTATCGATTGGTACCCCAGTCGATGCCGTGCCAGCCTTTGTTCGCCAGGCCCTAGCCGAGGCGTATGACGCTCCCGGCTATCCGCCGGTGCAGGGGAGTGCGCAACTGCGCGAGGACATAGCGAGGTGGTACCACGCGAAGCGGGGCGCTAGTGCGGTCCTCGCCCACGGGGTTATCCCCACTGTTGGCTCTAAAGAACTAGTGGCGGGGCTGCCCTTCTACTTGGGTCTGCGTGCGGGCGATCGGGTACTCATGCCACAGGTTGCCTACCCAACTTACGAGGTCGGAGCTCGGGTTACCGGGGCAACTCCAGTGCCGGTGGGGCCAGACCCAGATACCTGGCCGAGCGCGCAGATGGTATGGCTCAATTCGCCCTCGAACCCGGACGGACGAGTACTATCTGTGATCGAGCTGCGGAAGATCGTAAAGTGGGCGCGCCACCACGGCGCTATTGTTGCCTGCGACGAGTGCTATGCCGAATTGGTGTGGGATACTCCTGAGGCGCCATCGATCTTGGAAGATCGGGTTTGCGATCGGGACACCACGGGTTTACTTTCGGTCTATTCGCTATCGAAGCAATCTAATCTTGCCGGTTATCGGGCAGCCTTTATGGCTGGTGACCCTAAACTAGTTTCCACCGTGCTTGGGATTCGCAAGCACCTGGGGGCTATGATGCCTACTCCAATCCAGCATGTAATGCGTGCGGTCCTTGCGGATAGGGAACATGTAACAGCCCAGCGCGAATTGTATGCGGATAGGCGACAGCGATTGCTGAAGGCTACTGCGAACGCCGGCTTGATACATGATCCGCAGTCAGTGGCCGGCTTGTATCTGTGGCTTTCTGCCCCCGGTATGGACGCATGGCAGATCGCAGAGGCCTTGGCGAAGATCGGTATCTTAGTGGCTCCAGGAACATTCTATGAGGACAATTCGCACGTGCGGATGTCGCTGACCGCTTCTGACGAGCGAATTCGCGCTGCGGAAGACCGGTTAAACAAAGAGCCCCTGTTTAGTAACTGAAGACCGTAGCGCCGGCCGTAACAGTCGCGGACGCGAGCCTTGGCGCGCCCGCGACCTCGCGCCGCTACGGACTACTTCCACAGATCGGGCCAAAAACCTCCCAGCTCGGTATACATTTGCCGCAACAACGGTAAGGAGATGCCGACTACTGAATGAAAATCGCCCTCGATTCCGGTGACGAAGGCCCCTCCTAAAGAATCTACGGTGAATGCGCCGGCTACTTCTAGTGGTTCACCGGTAGCCACGTAGGCATCGATCTCGGCGTCAGAGAGGTTGGCAAAGTGGACGGTAGTACTTGCAGTTTCGCCCTTTTCTTGCCAATTGCCGCTGGTGCCAACTAGTAGGTAATGTCCGGTCAGCAGGGTGCCGGTTTTACCGCGCATTTTCTGCCAGCGGTTGCGGGCTACTTCTGCGGTATGTGGTTTGCCAACGAGCTCTGAACCAATTAGCAGCATCGAATCGCACCCTACAATACAGGTAGGGGTAGAGAAATCGTCGGAAGCGGCAATCTTTTGCGCTTTCGCCTTGGCCAGGTTGGCAACTTTCCCTGTGGTGGGCAGGTCTTTGGCTTTGGCAAGTAGGGCTGCTTCATCGACGTTTGCTACCCGTACTTGGGGGTGCAAACCTGCATGTTTTAGAGTTTGTAGGCGTGCCGGTGACTGCGAGGCTAGAACAAGATTCATATGTATATATTAGGAACTTTTCTTCTGGCCTTACCCCGGCAACATTAAAAACAGGTAGTGTGAACTAGGCAATACCGTTTACGGAAGGGTGGGGAGTTGACCCAAGCGAAGGCATCGTCCGGCTCAATGCCGGGGGCCACTATCGACGCTGCAAGAAACGTGCTCATCGGGGGTCGGCCCACGATGAATCTCAAGGAGCTGGCCGAGGCTGCGGGGTGCGAGGTCGCCTATGCGGAGCGGTTCTGGCGCGCTATGGGCTTTCCTGACTTGAAATCAGACGAGGATATGTTCACCGAGCTAGACCTGGCATCGTTGAAGTCTTGGCTCTCGCTTATGAGCGAGCTCGGGCTCAAAACTAGGTCTGCGACCTCGCTGCTGCGCGCGCAGTCGCACACCATGGATCGTTTGGTGCTGTGGCAGACTGAGGCAATAGTGCAGGACCTGGTGTCCCAATATGATCTGGACGATACTACCGCCAGGCTTCTGCTGCTCGACCGTATTGACCAGTTCACGGGCATTTTAGAGAAGCAGGTTAGGTATGCCTGGAGACGCCAGCTGGCAGCACTGCTTACTCATATCGATGACGAGGTGGGCCAGCGCGGAATGGAAGACATGACAGCTGATACCTATCCGCTCCGCCGGACTATGGGATTTGTCGACATGGTCGCGTATACCAGGCGGTCGGCCGGCCTCGGGGCGGAGGCGTTGGCAGATCTAGTTGAGGGCTTTGAATTTCGGTGCCGCGACGTGGTTACGCGCAATGGCGGCAGGGTGGTGAAGACCATTGGCGATGCTGTGCTGTGGGTATGCGACGATCTAGCCACGGGGCTGCGCGTGGCCAGTAAGCTGGTGCACACCCTGGTGACTTCTGAGGAGCTTCTTCCGGTCCGAGCATCTCTTGTGTGTGGGCGAGTGGTCTCGCGCTCAGGAGACATTTTTGGCCCCCCTGTGAACCTAGCTTCGCGCCTAGTGGACATTGCCCCGAGGGCGTCTATCTTTATGGATGAGCAGACTGCGCAAATGCTTTATGCGGACTCTAAGTTTGATGACTCTCTGATTTGGAAGGCGGATCCGGCAGACCTGCGGGGCGTGGGCACAGTGGTTCCGTATTTCTTAGATTGGGAGAAATATTTGCGGACCCTGTAGGCATTTCCGCTGGCTGGGCAGGCAGAGTCAAAAACAGGTAAATCTGATGCATGTAAAGTGTAAATATTTTTCAGCCTCGATAACAATTTTTTGTCTTCGTGCGCTACGATTGGCATGTGACTAGAGTTTTACTTGTTGAAGACGACCCCGCAATCTCCGAGCCGCTTGCCCGCGCGCTTGGGCGGGAAGGCTACACAGTGTCGGCTCACGGTACCGGCAAAGGTGCGCTGGCCGATCTAGCTGGCACTGACTTAGTGGTTTTGGACTTGGGCCTGCCTGATATTGATGGCCTGGATGTTGCTAGGCAGATCCGCGCCGGAGGCTCTTCTGTCCCCATCATGATTCTTACCGCCCGTACTGACGAGGTCGACATGGTAGTTGGCCTAGATGCGGGCTCTGACGACTACGTAACTAAGCCGTTCCGCTTGGCGGAGCTGTTGGCTCGAGTGCGGGCGCTGCTGCGCCGCGCTGGCAGCGATTCCTCCGACGGCTACCTAGAAGCGCAAGATATTCGCGTAGACGTATCTGCACACCGGGCATTCCGGGGCGATACTGAGCTGCAATTGACCGCAAAGGAATTTGAACTGCTACGGGTGCTGGTGCGTGAGGCCGGCAATGTGGTGGAACGGGAAACCTTGATGCGGGAAGTGTGGTCCTCTGACCCCACCGATTCCACCAAGACGCTGGATATGCACGTGTCGTGGTTGCGGAGGAAGCTGGGTGACGATGCGGCTCGCCCTCGTTACATTACGACCGTACGAGGGATGGGTTTCCGCTTCGAGAAAGAGGCATAGTTGCGCCGCCGTGCGCTACTAATGACTTTGTGGGCGGCTACCGCCGGCGTGTTGTTGCTGGGGTTGCCGCTCGCTATCTTAGGGTCAGCCTATGTCTGGATGTCGACCGCAGCTGCCCTAAACGAGAAGGCCGCTGCTATTGCTCGGCTTACCGATCACACGTTGGGTGCTGGCGCCTCGATGGATTATGCGAACCTGGGATATTGGGGGGCCGGAAAATCCACTTGGATAAAGGTATATGGCGCACATGCCGCGGCCACTGAGGCCGGAGAACGACCTTCCTGGCCCTCCATCTCAGTGTCGACGGTTTCTTCAAATGGCAATACCGTTTTTATTGAAACCTCTGCGTGGCCCACAATCGGCCAAGCTGCAATGCTCGTGTTGCTGGTGGTGTTGTTGTCCGCCCTCGCATTAGGGGTGGCAGCAGTGCTGGCGTTCCGCTCTTCTAGGCGGCTATCTGCTCCGCTTATCTACTTGGCGGCGCAGGCTGAACAGGTCGGACAGGGCGAGGTGCGAGCTCGCATCAAACCTTCGGGAATCGAAGAAATAGACCTGGTAGCCCAAGAACTAGCGCATACCTCCGAGCGCATCGCAGGCCGACTTGCCGCCGAGCAGCAGTTCGCCGCTGATGCCTCTCACCAGCTGCGGACGCCTCTAACTGCATTGTCGATGCGAATTGAAGAGATAGAGCTGATCTCGGACGACGAAGAGGTGCGCAAGGAAGCCGGTGCATGTCTAGAGCAGGTTGAGCGCCTAACTCAGGTAGTAACTGATTTGCTGTCCTCAAGAAGACGGTCCGGTGGCACAACGCAGGCCGTGAAGCTGGACGCAATCTTCACCCAGCAGAAGGGTGAATGGGAGCCAGCTTTTAAGAACGCGGGGCGCGAGCTCGTGTTCGTGGACGACGCTGAGCGGGTAGTGCTTGCAACTCCGGGAAATCTGTCGCAGGTGCTTGCCACTTTGATAGAAAACTCGCTTAGGTATGGCAAGGGCAAGGTTCAGGTTAGTACTCGCAAGGGAAAGTCCTCTAGGTCGGTCTTCATTGAAGTATCGGACGAGGGCGATGGCGTCCCAGATGAATTGGCCCCAAAAATCTTCGAGAAGGGGGTATCGGGCCATGGCTCATCGGGCATCGGTCTAGCCCTCGCCCGCGAACTAGTACAGGCTGATGGGGGACGTATTGAACTAACTCAGCGACAGCCTCCGATTTTCACCATTTCCCTAGCAGCACTTCCCACATCGTTGGATCCGGATAAAGTGATGCCACGAGGTGCCATGGTTTCCATGGGAAGGCGTAGAAGAAGGCTTTGAGGCTGCAGTGGGCAGGAAGGACATAGTGGGGTAAGGCATTGGAGGGGAGTATGGCTGTGGGGAACACTTCCAGGTCGGCGCACTCTAGAGTGAACTTGCGTTTTTGGGGCTACACGCTCTTTTCCGCAATGGCGATTAGCGCCTTTGATCTTCTCTCGCAGATCGTCCCGGAAGGGAAGGCCCAGCCCTGGGCAATTTTTTCCCTTGCTCGTACGGGGACTGTCTTCGTCCTCGCAATAGTGATCTGTGGATTGGTGTTCGCGTTGGCGGGGCGGGAGGGCGCGCCCGCGCCTCTGCCAAGGCGCAGGGTTTTACTGGCTGGTTTTTTGATTCCTCTTCTCAGCTGGTCGCTCCTGTTAGCCTGCCTATGGCCCGGGGTGTCGATGAACGACACCTGGGCTATCCTCAGTGAGCCTTTAGCTGCCTCTAGTCAGCATCCTTTAGCCTACGGGTACGGCCTGTCCGCACTGGTACATGGTGGGTCCTTGTTGCTAGGGAATGTGTCGCGAGGGCTGGCCTTTGCCGCAATGGTGCAAATGGTGCTGTGGGCGCTCGTGGTAGCAGCTATGGCGGATACACTTCGCATGACTGGCGCCCCAAGGATGGTGATATACGCATTCGTGGCATACACGGCAGCCGTTCCCGTGGTGGGTGACTATGCCATAGCCCTAGTTAAAGATTCTCCGTTTTCGATAGCTATCGCAGCAATAACCGTTTTGCTGTTTCGTGTCTGGGTAAGTAAGGGAAGTGCAGTAGGTAGTAGAGGCTTCCAGATCGCATTGTTCTTCTCAGCGCTCGCGGTAACTGCAATGCGTAACAACGGGATTGCGCTTACCGTGATCATGGTGCCACTGTTGTTTTTCATCTGCGATAGCAATAGGAAACTTGCAATTGGGATCGTAGTTGCAGCTATAGTGGCTGGGTCCATACCGGGACAGATCTCGAAGATTTACGTGGGCCCTCATAAATATGTAGAGTCAGTCAGCATGCCCCTTCAGATGATCGGGTATGGCATCTGGGCGCAACCACAGTGCATTCCGAGGGCGCAGCGCACCTACTTCTCTAAGATCATGCCAATTGCACAGTGGGCGCAGGCATATTCGCCGCTTTCAGTAGATGCTACTAAAGATAATGGTCAGTTCGATCGAGACTACCTGCAACGAACGAAGGGTGAGTTTGCGCGGCACTTTGTGGCCTATAGTTTTTCCTGTCCTGTGTCCGCTGCGAAAGGGTATCTGCTGCACACCAGGAACTACTGGTCGCCCCAGACCCGTCCCATTGGCAGAACCAGTCAATCCATCTTTCACTCTTTAGTGTCGAATGATTCAGCTAGCAGCACTGCGTGGCGGCAGGAGCTAGGAAAGCGGGGGATAAGCAACCACTCGCTGCTGCCAGATGGGCTCACCTCCGCAGTGATGGCCTGGTTCCGGACTGGCACTGCCCATTTTCCCGGTGCTGGTACGTGGGCGTGGGCCCTATTGGTAGCGGTAGGTGGCTTTCTGTACCGGCGTAGATATGCAGGATTAGCACTGGCATTTCCCTCAGCGCTAATCTATGCCACTCTTTTGGTGGCTTCTCCTGTGTCCTATCCCTTTAGATACGTAGCATTCTTGGCTTTGGTGGCCCCTTTTTCTCTAGCCATCCTGTTAGTAGGCGAGCCGGCTAAGCAGACGATAAATGTGGGCACCACTACAAAAACACCTGTGAATAAAAGCTGGTGGTGAGTGTGTTTTTGATGGAGGAATCTTTATAATTCGGGAGGTAAGAGCAATAAGGCTGCAATCGGGTGCGGTATTGCGAAGATAATTTTGTGTTTGTTGGCCAGAAGGGCTAAATGTGAAAAAGCGTGACCATGTAGCGGTGATTATCCCTTGTTATAACGAAGAAGCCGCCATCGGCCGAGTAGTCTCGGACCTGAAGCAAACTCTTCCGCAGGCAACTATCTACGTATACGACAACAATTCCACAGATAACACTGCCAGTGAGGCAAAAGCCGCTGGGGCAGTGGTGCGCTTCGAAGGTCGTAAGGGAAAAGGCAACGTGGTTAGGCGGGCCTTTGCCGACGTTGATGCTGACGCCTATGTGATGATCGATGGCGACGATACGTACGAGGCAGCGGCAGCGTCGAAAATGGTTGCGAAGCTGTTTTCGGAAGGGTTGGATCACGTCCTCGGATGCCGGATGGATAATCCGGAATCCACCGCATACCGTCCTGGGCATGCGCAGGGCAACAGGTTGTTTAATCGGCTAGTGTCAGGCCTATTTGGAATGCCGGTGACGGATATGCTTTCCGGCTACAGGGTTTTCTCTAGAAGGTTCGTGAAATCCTTCCCCGCCCTCTCTAAAGAATTTGAAATCGAAACAGAACTCACGGTGCATACGATGCGGTTGGGAGTGCCCCAGGCCGAATATCAGGTGGGGTTCAAAGATCGCCCAGAGGGGTCGGATTCGAAGCTGCGGACATTCCGCGACGGTTTCAAGATCCTGGGCACGATCGCGCGCCTGCTAGCGCACGAGCGGCCCTTTGCAACCTTCGGGATAATTAGCCTAATTGCGGCCATCTTCTCGTTGCTCATCGGCGCACCGGTGGTGTGGGATTACATTCAAACAGGGCTGGTGCCCCGCCTTCCATCGGCAGTTCTAGCATCCGGACTTGCAGTGATCAGCGCGCTGTCTTTGACGGTAGGAATGACGCTAAGTGGGGTGTTGCGTGCTCGCCAAGAAATCGCCCGCCTGGCATACCTGCAATATGAGGCACCAGCTGATGGGGAATAAGTGGTTGAAGCCATCGCTAGTGAAGTACCTATTCGTTGGAGTGGGTACTTCATTGATGGACTTTCTTCTATTTTTGTTTTTCTCGTCTGTAATAGGCCTGCCCGAAGTGGTAGCGAATATTTTCTCCACCGCAATCACTATCGTCGCATCCTACTTCGTTAACAATTTCTTTGTGTTCGAATCGAAACGCATTTCCTGGGCATCATTTGTTTCGTTTGCTGGACTTACCCTATTCACAGGAATGGTCCTTCAGTCCGGTGTTATCTGGGCAGTGATGCATATTTCAGGATTTATTTGGCATGGTCCTATTGTTGCTGCTCGGGCGGCTTCTAAAATAGCTGCTATGGCGGTAGGGGCGACCTGCAATTATTTGGGTTATGCCGCCCTCTTCACGAAGAAGAACTAGGAATATCCTCGCGCAGCTGAAAGGTTAGGGCTTCTATGCGAGCATCTCTTAGCAAGGTTTGGGACTTCCGTTATATCGGCTTTGTCCTAGTCGGAGGATTAGCGTTCGCGGTAGTGAACATTGTGGGCCAAATAGTGGCTCACCAGCTCAACCCGGCTGTTCCTGTTGCTAGCCCGTACCGGTTCATAAAGTATTTTTTGCTTGGCGCAATTGCCAGTGCATTTTTAGCATGGGGTGGACGCACTAACTGGGCGGCGCGTAGGCGCATTTTGCCTCGCCTCCAACTGAACCTCAGTGCTTTCGCTATCTTCGTAGCTGCATGGCTAATACCGCTCGTACGTTTTTGGCCAGCAGTGGCAATGAACGATTCTTGGGCAGTTTTCGAAGGGCCATTAGAAGTCTCGAATCAGCACCCCCTCGGATTCGGAATCTATCTGACCGGGCTGACGGCTGTGGGAGAATATCTGTTCGGTAGTCAGGCAGGAGGAATTGCTTTTGCCTCTGTAGTCCAGGTGCTTCTGTGGGCCGCCGGGCTGGTGTATGTGGTAGACGCTCTGAACGTAATGCGCGTGCGCACCCCCCTTGTTGTGGGCTTTATTATTTATGCGGCGTTTTTCCCTGTGGTGAGTGACTACGCAATAGCCCTGGTAAAAGATTCCCCATTCATGCTGGGAATTGCCATGCTCAGTGTCATGCTGGTGAGGATCTTCAATAGTAGGGGGAAGCCTTTCACCCGCCCCGCGTTTGTCGCCCTCTTCGTGGTGGTACTGGTCGTAATAAGTGCCAGTCGAAACAACGGAACATTGCTTGTTCTAATTGCGCTAGTGTGTGCCGTTGGCTGGGCAAAAGGACGTAGAAAAGTTGCGGCCTTGGCGGGTATTGCTGCGTTGGTTATAGGCTCTATCCCAGCAGTCATATCCTCCCACTATGCAGGTCCCCATAAATATGCGGAATCAGTTGGGGTTCCGCTTCAGATGATTGGGTACACGATTAAGGTAAATAGAGGTTGTTTGCCGCCGGATGATCTGGCCTTCTACAGTAAAATTTTCCCGCTCGATCTGTGGGCACATGTCTATGATCCTGTGACTATCGATTCGGTAAAATACAACCCGAAGTTCCAGTGGGGCTACATACAGGAGCACAAGGAGGAATTTCCAAAGCATTTCCTCAGTTCCGCTTTATCTTGCCCGCGTAATTTTGCGCGCGCCTACATAAACCACACCTACCCATACTGGACTGCGTCAGGGAATGAAATCGGAAGTACTACCCAGTCCACTTTTACCCAGTTAGTTAGCAACGAGACCAACTACCAATATGGCTACACTGCAACTTTGCGCAAGCACGGCGTGGTCAATCAATCTCAATTGCCGCAGAAAGCGGACGAGGTGTTTAACGCGAGTTGGCTGCCTGTGCTGAAGAAGACTCGCGGCACAGGAGCATGGATGTGGGGACTAGTGCTAATTTGTGTAGCAGCGCTGCGATATGGCAGAAGGGACGTTCTAGTGTCCCTATTGCCGTCTGCAGTTATCATGGGGACGCTATTTCTTGCCTCTCCTCACTCGCTAGTGTTCAGGTACTCGGCATTCCTTACCCTCACAGTTCCACTAGCGTTGCTTCTGCTGTTCTCTGCTAAAGAGCGGCGCAAAGTCGCGACCCCCAATTAGGGGTTGGGCGTGAAAACCAGGTATTTGTACAGGAAATACCGGGTGATAGTTCCAAATGCCAGCCCCACAACATTTGCTGAAATTGTATCTGCGAAAGCCGATGTGAAGCCCAGTAGATAGTGGCTAATGCAGAGGCATATAAGAGGGGGAATCATGCCGATCACATTGGCTAGAGCGAACTCGAAGGCTTCTTTCACAAGGTTGGCACTGTTGGGCATTTTGAAAGCCCAATTCCTATTTATTGACCAGGAAAAAGCGGTAGCGACGCACACAGCAATAACCTTGCTGAGGAGCGGGAAGAGCCCTAGATAGAGCAATAAATCCAAAACCCCTGTGTCGACGATCCAGGCTAAACCTCCACACACCCCGAAACGCCAGAGCTGACCCCAGTTAGGGCTCATGATTTTTGAAATATATTGCACGTACCCACCTTATGCGAAGGTGTTTCGCCCTCCCAAAGATAGAATCCAAGTGTGAGTGCACCAATTATTGCAGTAGTCGGAGGCGGGCAGCTAGCCCGCATGATGCAAGAAGCCGCCAACGCGTTGGGAATCCATCTGCGGGTTTTAGTCGAATCGACTGAAGCCTCTACAGCGCAGGTGGTTCCAGATTCGCCCGTTGGGCAGGCAGATGATGAAAAGGCAGTCGAAGAGTTGGTAACCGGCGCCCAGGTTCTAACCTTTGAACACGAGCACGTGCCGAACGCCTTCCTTGAAACTTTGCCGGTACCAGTAAGGCCCGCACCTGCCGCGTTGGTCTATGCGCAAAATAAGTTGCGGATGAGGCAGGTAATGGACAAGATTGGGGCTCCAAATCCGCAGTGGGCCGAAGTCGCAAGCAGGGGAGAACTTGCCGACTTCGCAAGCCGGGTAGGTCTTCCTCTAATATTGAAGACTCCTACCGGAGGTTATGACGGTAAGGGAGTCTTGAAGATTCAAGATCTAGCTGAGGCACAGGACTGGCTCGATCGCTTGGAGGACGGGCAAACCCTCCTGGCGGAAGAAGCCGTTCCATTTGATAAAGAATTAGCGGTGCTCCTCGCCCGCCGTCCGTCCGGAGAAGTAAGATGCTGGCCGGTGGTCCAGACGATCCAGGAAAACGGGGTCTGCTCGGTCGTGTTAGCTCCGGCACCCGACCTGTCCGACCAAATTGACCAACAGGCACGGGAACTGGGCGAACGCATAGCTACTGAACTAGATGTAACTGGTGTTCTGGCAGTAGAAATGTTCGCAGTAGGGGACGGCGCAGACACCAAGCTGTACGTGAACGAGCTGGCTATGCGCCCGCACAATAGTGGGCATTGGACCATCGAGGGCTCGATAACTTCACAATTCGAGCAACACCTGCGCGCAGTACTGGATCTGCCCTTAGGAGACACGGCCCCAGTTAGTGATGGTGCGGCTATGGTGAACCTGCTGGGATCCGAACTTGAAGAGCCACGCGAAGCCTACCCCCGTGCGCTCGCGGAAGTTCCCGAAGCCAAGGTGCACTACTACGGCAAAGGGGTCCGCCCGGGACGTAAACTAGGTCACGTTACGGTAGTTGGCGCCGATGCGAGCGAATGCGCTCGGAAAGCTCGTAGGGTTGTCGATATTTTGCAGGGGAAGGAAAAATGAAGGTTGCAATTGTAATGGGTTCAGACTCCGACTGGCCCACCATGAAGGCTGCCGCGCAGGAGCTGACTGCGCTCGGTATCGACTATGACGCAAAAGTTGTTTCCGCTCATCGGATGCCTGCGGACATGATCGCGTTCGGAGCACAGGCAGAAGAGGCCGGTTACAGCGTGATTATTGCGGGAGCCGGCGGAGCGGCACATTTGCCGGGCATGCTTGCAGCAGTAACTCCGCTCCCAGTCATCGGTGTGCCTGTGCCGCTCAAATATCTTGACGGCATGGATTCGTTGCTTTCTATTGTGCAGATGCCCGGGGGAGTACCGGTAGCTACCGTTTCCGTAGGCGGAGCAAAGAACGCTGGTTTGCTTGCGGCCCGAATCTTGGGCGCCGGAGAAGGAGAAGGGGCTCGCAAGATTCGCGAGGCCATGAAGAAATATCAACAGTCGCTGCGCGAAGTAGCCATTGAAAAAGGCAAGCGGCTTGATGCAGAGCTAGAACAGATTAGAGGGGAATAAATGAGTATTTTAGTTGCTGGAGGCGCCGGCTACATCGGCGCGCACGTGGTTCGACTCCTGGCCGACAGGGGCGAGGACGTAGTGGTGGTCGATGACCTCTCTTATGGCAAAGCTGACCGCATCGGCGATGCGAAGCTTGTCGAACTGGACATTGCAAGCGCCCAGGCGCCGGAGAAGCTGGCGCAGACTATGCGTGAAGAGAATGTTAGCGCTGTGATCCATTTTGCTGCGCGGAAGCAGGTTGGCGAATCCGTAGAAAAACCGACGTGGTATTACCAGCAGAACATTGGTGGCCTAGCAAATATGCTTCAGGCTATGCAGGAAGCTGATGTCAAGCAGATGATCTTTAGCTCTTCGGCAGCCGTCTATGGCATGCCTCCCGTAGAGGTAGTCAACGAAGACATAGAGAAGCACCCGATCAATCCATACGGCGAAACGAAACTTATCGGCGAATGGATGATGGCCGACTGCCAGAGGGCGTGGGGACTCCGGTGGATCGGATTGCGCTACTTCAACGTCGCCGGTGCCGGTTGGGATGACTTGGAAGATCCCGCAACGCTAAACCTCGTTCCCATGCTGCTTGACCGCCTGGCAAACGGGGACAACCCGAAGATCTTCGGCACAGACTATGACACTCCTGACGGTACCTGTATTCGCGACTACATCCACATACTGGATTTGGCTGACGCGCATCTTTCCGCCCTCGACTATGTGGCTTCCGGAAAGGAAATGAACTACCACACCTTCAACGTGGGAACCGGCAAGGGCACCTCGGTGCGGCAGATTGTAGATGGGCTCCGCGAAGTCACGGGACTGAAGTTCACTGCAGACGAGCTCGACCGCCGTGCGGGGGATCCGCCGCAGCTAATTGGTAACGCGTCCCGGATTACCGAAGAGCTCGGTTGGAAGGCAAAATACGACGTCTCGGATATCTTGAAATCTGCATGGAAGGCATGGCAGGCGCACGACCGCGCCATCGATGTTGAGGCCTTCAACGCGGACAAGTAGATAGAAAAAGGTGGTTGGGAGAGTCCCCCAACCACCTTTTTTATACCCTTTATTCGTCTACAGACTGGAAATCGGCTTTAGTAAGAGTGCCCTGCTTTACCTTGGAAAAGAACTCCGGCGCCCTCTCTTCGTCTAGGAGTACGGTGGAGCCGGCGCCCTCGACATAGTAGTCGGTGGTCCCAATGGGGGGAATACCGGTAAGTCCGGCAGAAGAAGCGTTCTTATAGGCCAGTCCAAGTTTGGCCAGCGAAATAATCCCAGTGTCCGGGTCAGTAGTTAGCGACTCGGCTACCGCGCCCCCAAGTGCTACGTGCCTGAACGGATTGATAATGGAGGCGGGGGAGAGCCCCTTCTTCAGCACCTGATTTACAACCTGTCGTTGCCTGTCAGCTCTACCCAGATCACCGCGTGGATCGAACTTCCTCATCCTAGAAAAGGCAAGTGCAGTCTTCCCGTCGGCATCATGGCAACCGGCTTTCCAGTCTAATTTAGCCTCCGGATCCTGAACTGTTAGATCCATACAGAGGTTGACGCCACCTACCGCATCAACCATCTGTTCAACTCCGCCCATTCCTATTTGCACGAAATGGTCAACTCTTATTCCAGTCAGTTTTTCAACCGATGTAACTAGGAGCGGCGCGCCGCCATAAGCGTAGGCAGCGTTCAGTTTGTTATAGCCCCAGTCTGGGATATCTACCAGAGTGTCCCTGGGCAAGGAGATAGCTACCGACTGTCCATTGGCGGCCTTGTGGATGAGCATGATTGAATCGGCCCGGTGCCCCTCGGTACCGTCTGGGCCAATGCCGCTCTTCCCCTCGGAGGTATTGCGTTCGTCCGAGCCGGCCAGCAAATAGGTTTGTCCCGACTGCTCGCCTACGTTATCTAAAGCTTCGGTGTGGCCAAGCTTGGAGTTGGCCCATAGCAAGAGGCCTAGCGGCCAACAGATCAGCATCGCGACAAGCGCCAGCACGATCGGTTTAGCAGTGAAGTGGTATCGCCACCTGGGCGCCCGTTTGCGCAAATTGGACAGCCCGTTTGGATTTTTTGGTCGGGGCCGTACCTGCGGGGGAGTGCCTTGCACCGGTCGCCTTTGCGTGCCAGGTGCGAATGACTGCGGGGAACTAGTAGTCCTTCTTGCACGCGATGGCGCGTACGAGGGCGGGACCGTTGCGGAGGAGGGAGAATATCGGTCTTGGCGAGGGGCACCTTCGGTCGCGGAGTTTGGTCGATACGTATTCCGCGGAGCAGGTCTGCCGCTAGAGCCTGCAGCAGAGCTAGTGGTAGGACGCCGCCGCTTCTTCGGTTGGAAGGAAGGTGGTGTACTCACGGTTCGCATTTCTCCTGTGCGGCTTTGTTGGAGTCTTCTACAGCTGCTCCCACGGGGGAGGAAGTCTCTGTTGTCGGCGTTTCGCTCGGGGTGGACTCGGATTCAGTTGGCTCTGGCTCGGACGATGAAGGAGCCGGCTCCGGCTTGGCTGACTCTTCCTTCTTCGGAGTCTGCTTGGGCGCGGGAGGTTGAATCACGTAAGTCTTCGAATTTCCATCGCGAACCGACAAGCCGGTAGGTAGGTCAGTATCTTTAATGAGCGCTTCCCACACCTGCTGGGCCTGGTCAGAGAAAATGACTCGATCCGGATCTAGCGGGTAGGGCTCGTTGGGAGCCGTGGCAAAGCGAACATTAGCGGGATCGATCGACCTCAGAGAATTGCCGAACCCGCCCAGCGCTGCGAGCGATGAAAAGCCGGAGGAAACTGTAAGCGAAGAGAGCCCCGCCTTAGTGAACCCGTACAGCGAAGATAGGTCTGTCAAAAGATTCTTCTTTAGGGCCGTGCGGATCATAATCCCTAGGAGGCGCTGCTGGCGTTGGATCCTCGAGAGATCTGAACCATCGCCAATGTAGCGCAATCTGGCGTAACCAACCGACGCCTTGCCATTCAGGTGGTTGCAGCCCTTCTTTAGATCAATGTGGGCCTGCTCGTCGCTTATATCCTCATCAAGCCAGAGCTTTAGGCCGCCAAGTGAATCGACCATCGAGGAGAAGCCATTGAAATCGGCAAGCACATATTCGTCGATCCGAACGCCCGTGTTGGCCTCTACAGTTTTCTTGGCACATTCGATGCCCGCTACGGTATCCGAGTTGCCAGCTGCCTCACTGAATGCGCTGTTAACTTGGCCAAAGCTTTCCTCTGTTTCGCCGCCGCCCTCGGTTTTACAAGACGGCAGATCAACCATTGTGTCGCGAGGGATAGATATGACGGAAACAGATTTCCTGTCCTTGGCAATGTGGGCGATCATCATGGTGTCTGAGCGCATGCCCTCGACTCCGGTGTCTTCGCCCTCGCCGGATTTGCCGGAGCGAGTGTCCGAGCCTAAAACAAGCACGTTTACTGCCCGTCCCGCGTAGTGATCGTAGGGAAGGAAGCCCCCGCGACCGCCCGCAACGTTAAGCGAATTGTTCAAATCCTGGTAGAACAGTATGCCTGCTGTAACGAGGAATACTGCAAATGCCAAGATCGCGATCCCAATCCGCGTTGGCCAGCTGCGCCCTCTGGGTAGCTTTGATGCATGCGTTGGGTGGTCACGATACAATGCGTGCCTATTAGTCATCGCTCTATACTATTGCTCGATTCAGGTTTTTGGGCGTTCATGATAGCTAGTTCACGTGCTAGTTTTGTGATTTTGCGCTGCTGAAAGTGCGACCGTTTCGACTGGTAAGCCAGCGAGGCGAAGAACGCGATAACAAGCAGGTATAGCAACAGGTCGGCGCCACGCTGAACCCCAACCATGGCTGCCACCTTCGAGGTGATGGATGGCCACAAAATGGCAATAACTGCGAGTAGTGCGAATATCGAGATGGAAAGGCGCCGCAGGGCGAGTTTCTTGTCTGAACCTTCGCGGGAGCGGATCAGTAGTACGGCTACGGCAAGGATTCCGACGATAAGAATTACTTTAATCAGCATGGTTTCCTCAGTGAAGCAGAAGGTCAGTGACGATATTGATGGAATTCAGCAGGGACTGTCCCTTCGCCCGTGAATAGTCCGTGTAACGAATGTGAACCGGCAACTCGGACCAGGGGAGTTTGGTGGCGGCAAGTTTGCTCACAATCTCGCTTGCGTGAGCCATCCGGTTTTGGTTCAGATAAATTCGCTCCACAGCGTCGCGGCGCAAAGCGCGTAGACCATTGTGCGCGTCGGTGAGCTTCAGACCGGTCTCAATGCGAGTGACGAATGCGGCGGTCTTCAGCACTAGCTGCTTGATCTTCCCGGCCTCGATATTGCCGCCTAAGAAACGGGAGCCAAAAATTATGGCCTTGTCGTTTTCTTCGGCGTACTGGACCATCGCTAGGGCATCGGAAGTTTGATGCTGTCCGTCGGCATCAAATGTCACAACATACTTGCCGTTAGTTTTGCGAAGAAAATACGAAAACCCGGTCTGAAGGGCTGCCCCCTGCCCCATATTGATAGGGTGGGTGAGCACTGTAGCGCCAGCTCTTAATGCTTCCTGACCAGAGTCGTCTGTGGAGCCATCATCTACACAAATAATGTTGGGAAACACTTTTAGGGTGTCCCGAATGACCTGGCCAATTACTTCGGCCTCGTTATAAAGAGGCATAACCAGGTACGTATTGGTAGTGAGAGAAGACATGGTAACAGTGTTGCACAAGTTCCGTTAAAACTGCTTGACAAAGAGGGCGTGCCCCTGGTGAAAAGTGTCATGCTGACATGCCCCTTGCCAGGTGAAGGCTGATCTAATGTGGCCTCTAGGCGGTTTGTCATAGTCGTATTTAACGAAAATAAGCTAACGTGTTTGTGTAAATAGTAAGGCCCAAGGGGAGGCTCATGGTTCGGATAGTTGACACTGCAGACGTGTCTGATGAGGCAAAGATTGGCGAAGGCTCTTCGATCTGGCATCTAGCCCAGGTACGTGAACATGCAGTCCTAGGTGAAAATTGCGTCGTCGGCCGTGGGGCTTATATCGGCGAGGGCGTGCAGCTAGGAAATAACTGCAAGGTGCAAAACTACGCGCTGGTATACGAGCCCGCCAAGATTGCAGATGGCGTGTTTATCGGTCCAGCTGTCGTACTTACGAACGATCACTATCCACGGGCGGTCAATCCAGATGGCTCGCTCAAATCTGCTTCTGATTGGGAGCAGGTAGGAGTAACTATCGGACAGGGCGCTGCAATTGGGGCTCGTTCGGTATGTGTAGCTCCAGTGAAGATCGGGCCGTGGGCACTGGTTGCCGCAGGCTCAGTAGTAGTAAAAGATGTACCTGCTCACGCGTTAGTTGCGGGAGTTCCTGCCAAACAGATCGGTTGGGTAGGAAAAGCAGGGGTTAAGCTTGAAAGTGTTTCAGAAGGATACCGCTGCCCGCAGACAGGTATGCTTTACAAGGAAGAAAACGGCGAACTGACGGAGGTTTGCGAATAAATGTCTAAGGAATTCATTCCTGCAGCCAAGCCACTAATTGGCAAGGAAGAAGAAGAAGCTGTCCAGCGGGTGCTGGAATCCGGGATGGTCGCACAGGGCCCTCAGGTCGCAGCTTTTGAAGAGGAGTTCTCGGCCCAGATGGCCAAGGGAGCTTCCTCCTGTGCAGTCAACTCGGGTACCTCGGCATTGCACGTTGGTTTGCTGGCTGCCGGGATTGGTCCTGGCGACGAAGTTATTGTTCCTTCGTTTACGTTTGCGGCTACCGCTAACTCGGTAGCAATGACCGGCGCCAAGCCGGTATTTGCTGATATCGAGGCCGACTACTTCAACCTCGATCCGAAGCATGTAGAAGAGCAGATTACCGAGCACACTAAGGCCATCATGCCGGTGCACCTTTATGGACATCCGGCCAAGATGGAGCAGATTGTAAAGATTGCTCAGGAACACAACCTCTTCGTCTTTGAAGACTGTGCTCAGGCGCATGGAGCCACCTTGAATGGCAAGCAGGTTGGTACCTTCGGTGCGTTTGGTGCCTTCAGCTTCTACCCGACCAAGAACATGACGGCCGGTGAAGGCGGCATGATCACTACCTCCGATCCAGAGGTGTTGCGTCGTGCCAAGATGATCCGTAACCAGGGCATGGAAAAGCGTTACGCGAATGAACTGGTTGGCGTCAACAACCGTATGACCGACATTAACGCTGCGATCGGCCGCGAACAGCTCAAGAAGGTTGGCGCCTGGACCGAGACTCGCCAGCAGAACGCGAAGTACCTCTCTGACCACATCGAGGGCGTGATTACTCCTAAGGTCATGGAAGGGGCAACTCACGTCTACCACCAGTACACGATCCGTGTTGAGTCCGATCGCGATGGCTTCCAGCAGGCTCTGAAGGACGAGTACCAGATCGGTTCCGGTGTCTACTACCCGATTCCGAACCACAAGCTTCCTTCTTTGGCCGAGTACGCGCCGAATTTGGAGCTGCCTGTCACGCAGCAGGTGGCGGAGCAGTGCCTGTCGCTGCCGGTACACCCGTCCTTGGATCAGGAAGATCTGGAGCGGATCGTCGAGGCAGTCAATAAGCTCGCTCAGGCAGGTGCATAGTGGCTAACCTGCGTTACGGCCTGATCGGCCTTGGCTCCATGGGGCGCCACCACGCCCGCAATATCCGTGCCCTAGAGGGCGTGGACCTGGTAGCCGTGGCGGATCCGTATGGCGATAAGTTTGGAGTTGCCGGAGACCTGCCGGTGTTGCCAGACGTCGAGGCTTTGATTGAGCAGAACCTAGACGCAGCCATGGTTGCTGTGCCTACCGCTTTCCATGCCGAGACCGCATTGAAGTTGGCAGCTGCTGGCGTTCACACGATGGTAGAAAAGCCGCTTGCCTCTTCGATCGAAGATGGCGAGGCCATGGTAAAGGCATTTGAAGAGGCGAATCTGGTTGGCGCTGTAGGTTACGTTGAGCGCTGCAACCCTGCCTTGCTCGAAATGCGTAAGCGCATCACTGAGGGCCAGCTAGGGAAGGTTTACCAGATCTCCACTAGGCGGCAGTCGCCGTTCCCGGCGCGTATCTCGGATGTCGGAGTTGTGAAAGACTTGGCAACCCACGATGTCGATCTGACCGCATGGGTAGCCGATTCTGCCTACGAGACCATTTCTGCGCAGACCACCTATAGGGCAGGGCGCGAATTTGAAGACATGGTTATTGCTTCTGGCAAACTGAAGAACGGTATTCTGGTCAACCATACTGTCAATTGGTTGAGCCCCTTCAAGGATCGCACCACTGTTGTTCTAGGAGAGAAGGGTGCCCTGGTAGCCGAGACCGTCATGGGAGATCTGACCTTCTACGAGAATGGCAAGGCACCTCTTGGCTGGGATCAAATCCGGAATTTCCGCGGCGTATCCGAAGGTGAAGTTACTCGTTACGCCCTGCAGAAGCGGGAACCGCTCGCAGTCGAACACGAGCATTTCCGGGACGCCATCCTAGGTAAGGCCGAAGAACACGTCACCATGCGGGAAGCATTGACGACGATGAAGGTCATTCAGGGGATTTTGGACTCTGCCGAATCCGGCAAGGCTGTCTCCTTCTAAGCTGCCAGAAGAGGGAAATATTGCACTCTAGAGGATCTATGAAGTCGATCAAGCTAGTATCGCGCATATTCTCTCCGGAGGTTGCAGCTGCTACATTGCGCCTCGATGCAGTGGTGGAAGCACTACTGCATCGAGGCTGCGCTGTTAACGTCCTGACAACTACGTATGAGCGCACCGGCAGTGAATCGAAAGGTGCCCTTCGGATAAGTAGATGGCCAGCATTGCGTGATTCCGAGGGCTACCTGCGGGGCTACGTGCAGTACGCATCTTTCGATGTCCCGCTGCTAGCGCGGCTGCTCTTTTCTAGGTCTGCCAGTGCCGTGTTAGTAGAACCTCCTCCAACAACGGGAGTGATGGTTCGCATTGCAAGTTTTCTGAAACGTGTGCCCTACGTCTACTACGCTGCTGATATTTGGTCTCGCGCAGCGGACGGAACGGTTCCTTCAATCGTGTCGAACACGTTGAGGGCGATCGAAAAATTCGCGATTCGAGGCGCGGCAAAGGTCGTAGCGGTTAACGAAGATGTCGCTTCCATTTGTCGGCAAATGGGCGCTAGTGACGTACGAGTCGTGCCGCAGGGCGTAGATACGACAGTTTTTTCCAGTTCGGGTGAGGTTCCCACGCCGGCGCAGAAAGCAGCCATCGGACTGGGGGAGCGGCCATATCTGCTTTACGGAGGTAACGCTAGCGAGGTTCACGGAGCCGAGATCTTTTTGGGCGCCTTTGAGCAAATAGTCGACCAAGTAGATTTCGATTTGGTGTTCTTCGGTAGGGGCACTAGCTGGCAAGCGTTCGCGGAACGCTCCAATACGGGGAAGCTACGAGGACGAGTCCACGTAAATGGCCTTATCGCGCCCGGTGAACTAGCAAAGTGGTTACGAGGAGCGAAGGCTTCCTTGGCCTCTATTCACCCCGATAGTGGCTACGAACTGGCATACACTACGAAAGCACTGTCGTCCTTTTCTTGCGGGACGCCGTTGCTCTACGTAGGGCAGGGGCCAACGGCGCAAGATATCCGCGATGCCCATCTTGGGATAGTAGCCGGCTATGACGCTGGCCAAGTAGCTAAGGCGATGATTACGGTAGCCGCCGAGCAATGGCCGCGTCAGCAGATTCGCAAATGGGCCGAAGAAAATAAGTCGATCTCTAGCTCTGGCATGCAGGTAGCACAGATTCTGCTAGAGGCATCTAAAGAAGGTTAGTAATGAAGAACATCCTGGTGATCACCTTTTCGGATATTCCGAAGGACGCCCGCGTATTGCGTCAACTATCGGTTGTGCGCGAGTTCGGCCATGTCACGACACTTGCCTATGGAGAAAAGGCCGAATTTGCAGATGAGCATCTGCGGATTGATTCTTCTTTGCCGTCTCTGCCGCAGACTCCTGCGGGGGTGGCTGCCTTGGCAGCACATAGATTCCGTACAGCGGAACGGCTTATTCCTGCAGCTAAGCAGGGATTGAAGTTGGTGGGCAATCGCAAGTTTGACGCAATAATTGCTAACGATGCAAGAGCGCTTCCCCTTGGCATGGCTATTGCCGGGGACGATACGCCAGTGTGGGCTGATTTGCACGAATGGGCTCCGGAGGAACGCACCCAGCTGCTGTCCTGGAGGTTGCTCGTCGCTCCCTTGATGCGGGATATTTGTAAAACTTATCTACCATCTACCGCAGCACAGACGACTGTCGCTGGGCACATCGCCCAGCTTTACCAGAAGCACTTTGGAGTTACTCCCTCAGTGATGCGCAATGCGCCCGCTTGGCAGGATCTGGAACCGAGTCCTGTAAGTGACGACAAGATTCGCCTGGTCCACTCTGGCAGTGCGGTTCCGGGCCGGTCTATTGACAAGATGATCGAAGCGGTCAAAACGCTGGACGATCGCTTCAGCCTAGACTTCTATCTGACTACTGCCGGCGATGGCGGCAAGTATCTACAGACTTTGAAAGATGTAGCGGGCGGTGACCCGAGAATTAGGTTCAATGATCCGGTAAAGCCTGCCGAGCTTCCCGCCACATTGAATTCATACGATGTAGGCATCTTCTGGATCCCTCCCACCAATACGAATGCGCGCCTTTCGCTGCCGAATAAATTCTTCGACTTTGTACAGGCACGCTTGGCAGTTGCTGTAGGTCCGTCGATCGAGATGGCTGAACTGGTTCGAAAGCATTCACTGGGAGTTGTTTCGGAAAGATTTGAAGTCTCCAGCATTACACAGACTCTATCCAGCTTGGATTCGCAAAAAGTGAGGTCTTTCAAAGCACAAGCTCACACCCACTCCAAAGAACTTTCTTTTGACAATGAGGCTAAGGTAGCAAGAGGAATACTTAAACGTATGTTGTCGCTATGAGTTAGGAACCTAAATGCAGAAGAAGCTGCTGGTACTGCTTACCTCCGTCTTCCCCTATGACAGCGGAGAAGAGTTCTTAGAGGTTGAGCTCCCGTATCTGGCAGCTTCTTTTACTAGGGTCATAATTCTGCCCGTACATCAACTAAATCCCAAGAAACTCACCAGAAAGCTGCCGCAGAATGTTGAGGCACGCAGCCTGCGCAGCTGCGTGCCGGCATGCAAGAGCGCTGGGATTGGGCTAAAAGCTGTTAGCGGCTGGGTACGTTCGCCCCTGCTGTCGCCGATCCCAGCTGCTTTGCAAATGCGCGCGCTGACCTCGGGTAGGTATCGTTTCGAACTGGCAAAAAATGCGCTGGCAGACGTGGATTTTTCGCGCTATGACCAGGCGGTGTTCTACGGGTATTGGATGGCCAAGCCAGCAATGATTGCCTATTGGCTTTCCGAGTGGGCAAAAGATTTTACCGAAACCAAGTGTGCCTCGCGGGCGCACCGCTTCGATGTATATCAGGACCAGGCTCCGTTCGGATATCTACCTGCAAGGTCATTCTTAGGTAAACATTTGGATGCGGCCTTTCCCATTTCAAAGAATGCGAAAGATGTGCTCTCCAGGGACATGGGAGATTCGATGCGTGCCGCAATGAGCATCCAACGGCTAGGAACTCGCCCTCTGCCCGAAGTGCACCGGGAAAAGACTGGGAGGCTAAATATTGTCTCCCTCTCCTCTTTGGCGCCAGTGAAGCGGTTGGATCTAGGCGCGCGGGGTATAGCGCAAGCGCTTCGCCGTGGCGTTGACTTGCACTGGTACCACATCGGAGGCGCGAAGGCGGAACAGGTAGAAGATCTCAAAGGGCTGTTGGACGAGCTCCAGATAAGCGAATCTGTAACTCTGATCGGCCAACTGCCCCACGAAGAGGCGCTAAATTTCCTGGCGGACCCGAAGCTGACCGTGTTCATGAATACTTCCTCTTCCGAGGGCGTGCCTGTTTCGATCATGGAGGCGTTGGGATGCTCGCTCCCGACTGTCTGCACAGATGTCGGCGGAAGTGGCGAACTGGTAGAAGAGGGCGTTAACGGTTCGCTGCTAGCGGCGGATATACAACCGAATGATTTAGCAGAGATCCTTGATCGCTGGTACCGGATGGGACAGGACGAGTACGCACGTTTTAGCAAGAATGCGCGGAATACCTGGGAAGAAAAGTGCGACGCTCGTAATGTGTACCCGAAGCTGATTGCAGAAATGGAACAGATGTGAGTTCCCCCTTCGACAAGATAAAAGGGGTTTTCACCGCTAGGCCTACCCTGAAGCACGTCTCTACTCTTGTGGGCGGAACCCTGGCGGGACAGGTCCTGGCCGTTGTCACGGCCCCGATAATCTCGCGAATGTATTCGCCGGAAGAGATGGGGCAGTACACCTTATTCATCTCCGTCTTCATGACCGTTGTTGCTGTTGCGGGACTGCGTTACGACATGGCGATCGTGCTACCGAAGAGCCACGCGAATGCGCGGGTGCTGCGCAATACCGTGTCAGTGATCATCGGGATTGTCTCGCTGGCGTGCACAATAGTGTTTTTCATCTGCGGGAATGCTTTAGCTAAATCGATGGGCCAACCCGGACTCGGCCCGTGGCTAGCACTTGCGGGAATCGCCATTTTCACGCTGGCGCAAGTGAATTCCTATAACTATTGGTTCACTAGGACGCTGCAATACAAGGCAATTTCTATAAACAAAGTGCAAATGAGTGGTTCAACCGCGATTTTGCAGATTGTCTTCGCGCTTGTGTCTTTCGGAGGCATCGCCGGGCTTATTGTTGGACATCTGCTGGGGCAGGGTGGGGCAATGGCCACCCTAATGTATAAGGGCCGGGCGAAGGCGGAAAATGAAGGCGAGCCAAGCGCCAGCGCCATACAGCTGTTGCGCCGCTATAAGAAGATGCCGCTGCTCAATGCTCCGAACGGGCTGGTAGATTCGATCCGGCTGAACGGTATCAACATGCTAATTGGTGCCCTCTATTCTGCTAATACGGTTGGTCAATTCGGGCAGGCGTGGAGGTTGATGCAGGCTCCCGTAACGCTTATCACCGGGGCTATTTCGCAAGTATTTTTCCAGCGCTTTTCGGTTACAGAGCCAGGAAAGATGGAAGCGGCGGTGAAGCAGTCGGTGAAATACTCTTTACTGCTGGGAATTATTCCATTCCTTCTAATGGCTCTTCTTGCACCTTGGATTTTCCCCTGGTTTTTAGGCAGTGGCTGGGAGCAATCCGGTCTGATCGGCAGGGCGCTGGTGCCATGGTTATTTCTGAATGTTGCCACTTCGCCAATTTCGACCGTCTTCGTTGTTACTGAAAGGCAGCAGGAGATGCTTGGCTTTGCCGTGGTATACATGTCTACGGGGCTGGGGTCTGTGTGGGGCTTTGCCAAACTGGGAGCGGGAATTGTCGCAACTGTTTGGGGACTGTCGCTGTTTATGTCCCTCGCCCTGGTGGGAATGATTCTTCTAACGATCAGAGCCGCAAGGATTTACGACCGAGAGGGAACTACAAAATAGTATGGCGTGGCTAGGATGCATCCCGTTACTTGCGGGATTGCTAGGTATTGTTTTTATTCCGGGTGCATCCATTTGTTTGCTTGCTGGAATGCGTCCGCGTTACGTGGTGGCTCTTGCGCCCCTTATCTCTATGTCGCTAGTGAGTCTCCTTCCCGTATTGTTCGCTAAATTCGGGATGCGTTGGTCTATAGGTTCCTTTGCCGGAACCTTTGTGGTTTTCTGCCTTGCGGTCGCTCTGATTTGTCGAGGGCGAGCACGCTGGCCGCAACGGGTGGCTTTGCTCTCTGCCTTGTGGATAGGAGGCGTTGTCGCTTGGCTCGGTCACGTACTACCGGCGGTGATTGGGCGTTCTCCGCGCACCCCTATCCAGCAAATTGATCCCACCTACCACATGAATTTGGTGTGGTTCATGGCGAATACTGGGAATGGTTCTTCCATTAGCGCACCGACAAGAATGTTCGGGCTTGAAACCTCTGAGACTGCCGCCCCTTCCGGGTGGCATGACCTGGTTGCTCTTATGGGTACGGGTCGGGTTGTGGAAGCGACGAATACGATGGCTATAGTACTGCCGACGCTTTGGGTTGTCGGTATTAGTTTGCTTGCATATGTAGCTTTTTCTGCGAATACGAAGTTGGTGGTGTGGACCCAGCTAGCAAGTCTCGTATTCAGTGAGTTTCCCACTATCTTGCAAAGTAGCTATCCGGTGTGGCCAAATGCGTTAGCTATTGCTTTGCTTCCATTTGCTTGTGCGGCAATGTGGATGGCGATAAGAGACTGGCGGGCGCAGAAACACTCTGCTCTTGGGTATGTAGGAGTAGGGGCCGCAGCGATTTTGATTACTTGCGGAATTGCGCTCGTCCACCCGTCATTTGTCTTCAACATGGCCTCTCTCAGCGTATTTCCCCTGCTTTATCTGTTAATTCGCGGGATATGGCGTTCCCCCAGTCAGCGCAGAAGGAAGTCTCTGCTGTGGCTAGGTGGCGTAGTACTCGTAGTAGTGGGAGCGAGTCTGGCTATGTTCACTATTCCGTATGTCAGCGCTGTTGCTGCGCGTATGATGAGCTCATACGGCGGGGAACCGGCAATTGGCATCGAGGCGATACTGAAGATTGTTTCCGGAGCCACCGCGCATAAGGAAGGAACGGTAGTTCCAGTAAAGATGTCGCAGGCTCTTATGAACGTCTGTGGCATGGTCCTGTTTATAGGGGCCGTTCTAATGTGCTGGCGTAGGCGTGACAAGATCGTGTGGCTTTCGTGGCTGGGAACCGCATTCATAGCGCTAATTGTCTATTGGCGAGTACCCGGAGTCCTCGGGATGATTGGCGGATTCTGGTACATGAACGCACATAGGGTAATAGCACCGCTTGAAGTGCCGGCGACGTTATTATTTGGGTTGGGACTAGCCCAGTGGAGTTACCTGCTTTCACTTCTTTTGAAGACGGTTTTTCGCGCAAAGAACGCTGCTGGCCTGTCACGAGCGATCACACTGGGTGTTGTGTTAGTAGCAGGATTTAGCGCCGGAATTATTACTAAGAATGCCTTCTATCAGGTTGTCTACAATCCGAAATCAGATTTTGTGACGATACATATGTCGAGCCCTGAAATAGCTATGATCGAGCGGGCACAAAAGAAGATTAAGGGGCCGGTGCGAGTAATCGGCGATCCAACCAACGGCAGTGCCATGATGCAGGCTCTGGGAGGCGTGGAAGTGGTATTTCCGCAGATGTACTACAGGCCTTCGAATACTAACGAGGCCTACCTGCTATCGAATTTCGACAAGTTGGGTACGGAGCCGAAGGTTTGCGATCTAGTTCGTAAGTACAACATTAGGTACTTCTACTATGACAGTGACAAGGAAACCTTCGGCAAGACGGGGCAGGTAAAGGACGACGGAATCCAAGTGCCGCCCTCACCGAAGGAGGCCGAACTGGTAGATAGGGGAGGAACCGCCAGGCTGTACAAGATCACCGCCTGCAGGAGCTCCTGAAATTGCCTAACGTCCCCGCTAGAGACGAGAGTGAGCGCACATATTTGCTGCAGGCAACGGGTAAGTGCGCGGGGAGCCAGGACTTTATTTACAATACGTATGAGACTCAAATTTTGGAGGATATATGCAGATTGCAGTAGTGGCAATGGGAAAGATTGGTCTTCCTCTGGCAGTACAGTTTGCCGATATGGGACACCAAGTAGTTGGTGTTGACGTAAACCAGAAAACCGTTGACCTAGTAAACGCCGGTAAGGAGCCGTTCCCCGGCGAGGCTCATCTGCAGGAAAAACTGGATGAGCTCATTCCTGCTGGCAAGCTGCGCGCAACTACCGACTACGCGGAAGCTATTCCACAGGCTGATGCGGTTGTACTGGTTGTACCCCTGTTTGTAAACGATCAGACGTGGGAGCCAGTTTTCGGGTGGATGGATGCCGCCACCAAGTCCTTGGCAGCGAATCTGAAGCCGAACACTCTGATCTCTTACGAAACTACTTTGCCGGTAGGAACTACTCGGGGCCGCTGGAAGCCCATGATTGAAGAAATCTCGGGTCTGAAGGAAGGCGAAGATTTCCACCTCGTATTCTCTCCGGAGCGTGTACTCACCGGCCGTGTATTCGACGATCTGCAGAAGTACCCGAAGCTTGTCGGTGGTCTGAACGAAGAAGGCACGAAGGCCGGCATTGATTTCTACAAGCAGGTGCTCACTTTCCGCGATAGGGAAGACCTGCCTCGCCAGAATGGCGTGTGGGACATGGGGAGCGCTGAGGCAGCTGAAATGGCGAAGCTAGCCGAAACCACCTACCGCGATGTGAACATCGGACTGGCCAACCAGTTCGCAGTGTACGCAGACAAGGTTGGCATCGACGTAGAGAAGGTTATTGATGCCTGCAACTCTCAGCCATACAGTCACATTCACCGCCCTGGCATTGCGGTGGGCGGACACTGCATCCCGGTTTACCCCAGGCTCTACCTGTCGACTGACCCTGACGCAACGGTGGTCCGTACTGCCCGTAAGTACAATGCGGCAATGCCTGACTACGTGGTTAGCAGGGTAGAAGAAGTACTGGGTGACCTGAAGGGCCAAAAGGCTGTGGTGCTGGGTGCTTCCTACCGTGGTGGCGTGAAGGAAACCGCATTCTCGGGCGTGTTCCGTACTGTCGAAGCCTTGGAAGAAAAGGGCGCGGACGTGTTCGTGCACGATCCGATGTTCAGTGATGACGAATTGGCCGGATTCGGCTGGAAGGCTTACCACTTCGGCGAGTCCGCTGATGTAGCCATCGTGCAGGCCGACCACAAGGAATACCGGACTATCTCTGCTTCTGATATCCCTGGTATCAAGCTGCTCTTCGACGGGCGTCGCGTGACTGATCCGCAAACCTGGGCTGGTACGCCTCGCATGGTTATTGGCGACAAATAGTCATTAGTTACAATGGGCACGTGTCTTAGCCATCTTGGCTAAAACATGTGCCCATTTTGCATCCCCTGGAGGGTCTATGTTGTTCCCAGCTTCCACAGAGCTGAGTCATTTTTATAGTTGGGGTGGATTCTTAGTCTGCCTAGGAGTAACTACCCTGGTAGTTTTCCTCCCGGGGCTTGTTGTGGGTATTGCAGCGGGATTTAGAAGGTCCACGCTTGCAGCCTTTGCACCGGCTGCCTCAGTTGGCATCAGTGCGGTAAGCGGGATAATGGCCCGGGAGGTCGGCTGGGGCTGGAACGCGCTGATGCTACTGCCGCTAACTGCGGTCATCTCAGTGATCTTGGTTTTGTATAGGGCAGTGGCGCGCCCGTACAAGAATATTTCTAGGGCGGGAAGTAAGTCTTTCCTTGCGCCCGTCATCTGTATTCTTTTATTCGCTGCTTTTACAGTGCGTTTTGCGTTGGCAATCCAATCGCCGGGGACATTCAGCCAGACATGGGACACTGTCTTTCACCTGAACACAACCGAGCTCATCCTGTCTACAGATAGTGCCTCTTCCCTTCACGTGGATCTTACCGGGGATGGAAAAGAACACTTCTATCCGGCCGCTTGGCACGGCATCGTCGCGCTGGTTACGCAGCTTACGGGAACACTTACACCAGTTGCTACTAACGCTGCGGCTGCCGTCGTGTCATTCTTGGTGTGGCCCGTCGGCATCTACGCACTAGTCGGAAGAGTAACGTCTTCGACAGGTACCAAAACATGTGCAATGGTCCTGGCCCTGCTATTTCCCCAGTTTCCTCTGGCGTTCTTGTGGTGGGGAAACCTGTACCCGAACCTACTTGGGTATGCGCTGTTGCCTATTGGGATGACTCTCTTTGACAGGGTGCTTGAACGGTTCAGCAAAGTAACTCCTATCTACCTGGTTGCCCTGTTGGTGACTGCTGCCGGAATGGCTCTGGCGCAGCCTGTTTCGGTAATTACTTTTGCGATCATGGCGATTGCCTGGCTAATTGTGAAGTTCTGGAGCCAAACTAGGCGGAAACTTCGTACAGTCCCTGTTGCCCTGGGGGCCGCAGTGGTCTTGTATGCCGCACTGAACTTTTGCATAGATTCTGTAAACCAGCTTTCGACTATGAGGACTGGAACAACCACGTGGTATCGCCAAGGACATGCGTTGCGGGGGCTATTCCAGCTGTTCGTCTTCACAGGGGGAAAGCCCCAGGGGAACTGGGACGTTTATACGCTGCCCCAGATGATAGTTCCCGCCTTGGCGATCTTGGCGGGAGTATTGGTGGCTATAAGCATGAAGAGGGCGTGGCCGCTGCTAGGTGCGCATTTCATGGCAGCAGTACTATTCGTCTGTGCCTTTTGCCTTGACGGTGACACCCGCTTGTATTGGACGGGGCTTTGGTACTGCGACGTTCCCAGGGTGTTTGCGCCACTATGTGTCGGTGCACCGATTTTTGCCGCCTTGGCATTGCAGGCAGGGTGCCACCTTTTCAGACGGCGAGCTACTTCGGGCGTTTCTACCGCTGCTGCGCTTGTGGTGCTGCTTGCCGCAACGCTGTTCTCTCCAGCGATCACCTCTGCTTTTACTGCAATAAGCCACACCAATTCGCTGCGGGGTATTTATTCCCAGGGCGGCCTGTTGGACAGCGATGAGTTGCAGCTGTTCTCCAGACTGGACAAACACGTACCACCAGGACAGAAGATCCTGGCTAATCCATGGGAGGGAGGCTCGCTCACGTGGCCATACGGCAAGCGAATGCCTTTCTTCCCTAGGATTACTGGTGGTCTTACCGACACTTACAAGTTGCTGGTCAATGATCTAGATAAGGCAGATCAGATACCAGAGGTGTGTTCGCTGCTGAAGCGGGAGAATATCCACTACGCCTTGCAGCTGCGAGACGTGTACTTGTGGGGAGGCTCCGGTTGGAATATCGAGAAGAATTTCTCCTCGCTTGATCATCTGGAAGACATTCCAGGTGCCAAAGTGGTAGATCAGCAGGGGGAAGCGAAGCTGGTAAAGCTCCCGGACTGCACTATTCAGTGACCCCTGTTCTTCAGGCGCGATGCCAGCGCACCTACCCGCGCGATCTTCTTCAACTGGCGGTAGCTAAAACGGCCTACGCGTGCCCCCGGATCCTGTACGAGCTCGGCCTCGCGACAGTACAGGTACCCGATTCGTGCCTGTTGTGTTTCCACCTGCTCACTTAGTAGCCTCTTTTCAGCTTGAAGGGCGTGAATCTGCCTCTCGTAAGATTCCAACAGCTGCCAGGCTCTAGCAAGATATTCATGGTCGGCGGTTGCATCTTCCATGAGCTGCAACTGCCCTAAATAACGCGTGTGAAGCTTAGCGAGAATTTCGGGGGCCGCCAGCGTGGGCGAGGCCGTGGAAACGAAAGAGGAGGCGTCTGCCTTGTTGTTGGTGCACATAGCAATCACCTGCTGCCACCAGCGTTTTGTATCGGTGTGCAACTTTGGCATCCGAGACTGCAGATGCGAACTGATCTGGTTCGCCAGTGCCACGAACTGGTCTATTGCCTGGTAGCTTTCGACTGCATCCAGTGCTGCTTCCGGTAGAACCCAGTTAGGATCCAGCCCGAGGTTTGCCAGCAGATCCGCCATTCTAAGATTGGCGTACAGGTTAGGTGCAAGCAATAGAGTCGGAATAGCCGAAGTCATGGCAAAGACTGCTTGATGGAACCTGTTTGTAACAGAGAGACTAGCTCCTTCTAGAGCGGCGACTAACTGGCTTGGGTGGGCAGGGTTGAAGACCTCCACCGGCGTAGACATGCGCTGGGCTATGGCTTCGTGGAAAGCAACATCTTGGTCCTGCTTTGCTGAGTCTGCCATATGCGAGATCAGCTTCGTAGTAAGCCCGGTGGCTTTACTGAGTCGATCTAAAGTAGCAGCGATAAGCGCTGCCGACGTCGAGGTAGGGAAAGCAGCATGGGCATCGTTGAAGCAGCCCGCTATAAAATCCCCGCCGCGCAGGTTTTCTACCCCGCTGAAGCAGATGGCATCATCGTGGGCCACATAAATCTCTTTGGACGTGTACTTTTGGGCTTCCTTCTTAGAGAAAGGACCGCGTACGCCAATCAGATCGGCCGAATCAAAAAGCCGGCGTACCGCCTGTTCTTCGTGTCCTAATAGAAGGGGGCCAACCGACTGCCCAGAAATTGCCACTGGCAGACCGATGTGTTTGGCGTATTGGGCAAACAGGGAACGCTCAAGAAGGAGCCTAGAAAAGTAGGAATTTATTGACCCGCCCCCACCAATTATCAGAGCGTCCAAGTGGTGCACCTGCGCCAGTCCATCCGCTACGGGGTTACGCCTAAAATCTGAAAAATCTTGTGCGCTAAGGAAAAACTCTTCCCGTTCTAGCGGCAGCTCTGGAAATTCAATCGAGCGGAGGAAATTGGCGCCGGGAACAAGTTGTTGGCTACGAGTGGCGTCATGGGTAAACAGATATGGGGTATGGCCGGCTTCTTTTATCTGTTTAAAGGAGGAAAGCGCAATGGCGTCGTCGCCAACGTGCCAAGAGGGGTTGCCAATGTCTGTCAAGATGCCAATGTTTGCCATAGGTTCCCATTCGAGATGTAGCATGCGAAAGAACGTGGCTTAACTATATATGTTTGCTTTCCCAGTGGCGTAGCCTGCGAGGCGGCGAACTAGCGGGTTGTATGATGGGCGGATGAAAAAGGTCCACGGAGCGGCAAGGTCGATGGTATGCGAAAAGTAGCTGCGGTTGTTGTTGCTTACAATCGCGAAGTCTTGTTAGGTAAATGCCTCGCTGCACTGCAGAAGCAAACTGTTCCATTGCAGCACATAGTGGTAGTAGACAACGCCAGCACAGACAATTCGCTGCAAGTAGCTAAAGCTAGTGGGGCAGAAGTAGTTTCCTTACAAGAGAACACCGGCGGTGCCGGAGGGTTCACCGCAGGCATTGCATCGGCAATGGGCCATGATGTCGATTTTCTATGGCTCATGGATGATGACACCATCCCGTTTTCGAACGCCCTCGAAGAACTATTGCAGACAGCCGACGCCTACCCTGGTGCACCAGCATTCCTCTGCTCTAAAGCAGAGTGGTTCGACGGGCAGGTGCACCCGATGAATACTCACCGCAGGCGCCCCTTTGTGCCATCAGAACAGATTGATCACGCCAAGAAAGTAGGAGCCATTCCGGTTCGATCTGCATCTTTCGTGTCCGTTCTGATAGATACAAGGGCTGTTCGCGAAGAAGGACTTCCTATCGCGGACTACTTTATTTGGAATGACGATTTAGAATATCTGAGTCGCATAGGCAAGAATCGCGTCGGACTGTACGTGCCGTCCTCGCGCGTTCTCCATGCCACCAAGAAGCTTGCGGGAGTGAATGAAGACCCTCGCGATAGATTCTTCTACGAAGTGCGCAACAAAATCTGGTTCTTGAGGCTCAGCACCGGTCTGCATCTGATGGATCGCGTGCTCTACGGGGCATCTTGTATCAGACGGTGGGCGAAGATGTTCAGCGCCTCAGCTGATAGGCCGGCTATGGTCAAAGTAGGTTGGAGTGGCTTAAAAGCAGGAATGCGCGCCCCCCGTTCCAACCGCGAGGTATTTGCGTCCTCTGCAGAAGTGGGCCCCGCGATCGCGAAGATGGAGCATAGATGAACCAGTTGAAGGTTTTATTCGTGGGCTCGTCTGGGGGCCACCTCGCGCAGATGATTTCAATGCGCCCCTGGTATAAGAACCATCAGCGCATCTGGGTCACTTTCAACACTCCGGACGCTATCAGTGCCTTGGAAAACGAAAAGGTGTTCTGGATGAAACACTCCCCGGAACGTAAGCCCTGGGACTTACTGAAGACCCTGTGGGCAGGCATTAGGCTGGTACCTAAGCTGAAGCCGGACGTGGTTGTGTCCACCGGAGCATCGCTAGGGACTATCTTCATTGCGATTGCCCGCCTACTAGGGATTGCCACGGTCTACGTGGAGGTCTTCGATCGCATCGAATTGAAATCGATGTCCGGCAGAATCTGCTACCACATAGCTGACAAATTTGGGGTGCAGTGGGAAGAGCAACTGAAGCTATACCCGAACGCTACGGTGGTGGGGCCGCTGCTATGAACCTGCAAAACTATTCGGTAGTAGTCATGGTTGGCACCCATCACTGTCCGTTTGACCGACTAATAGACTGGGCCGACAAGCTTGCCGCAACAGGCATCGAAGTTCTGGTGCAATATGGCAACTCGAAGGCACCATCTATTGCAGACGGGATAGTCTCGCTCACCCAGCAAGAGATGCTCAGCCTGCGGCAAAGCGCGAAGATCCTGATCTGCCACGGAGGCCCATCGATAATGGTCGAGTGGCTCAGGGCCGGGTTTAGGCCTGTAGTGGTACCCCGAGACCCCGCTCTCGGAGAGCACCTAGACGAACACCAGATGCTCTTTACAGACTTTATGGCCCACCGTGGGTGGGTTGATGTAGCCGCCTCAGCTGACGACCTAATTGCGCTGGTACGAAACGGTCTCGAAGGCGTTTCCTGTCCCCAGGATCTAGCCGATCTTGACTCCGTTGCAGCTGCGCACAATGTTGGTCGCCTTGTGGCAGATGCGCTACGAGCCAGGCGGGACAGATAATCCGGAAACTGACTTTCTGGCGGGGCAAATCCTGGTCCAACACTCCTTTTACGCTAGTGTGAGTGGGTAGGCCCCGCCCGAAAACAAATAGGAGTAGGTAAATGAACGTTGACTTGGTTGTGGTTGGCTCAGGTCTTTTTGGGCTAACAGTAGCCGAACGGGCTGCTACCCAGCTGGGCCTGAAAGTAGTAGTCATTGATAAGCGCGACCATATTGGCGGCAATGCTTATTCAGAGATCGAACCTACTACGGGAATTGAGGTCCACAAGTACGGGGCCCATCTATTCCACACTTCCAATAAGCGGGTGTGGGATTACGTAAACGAGTTCACCAGCTTCACTGACTACGTGCACCACGTGTACACGACAGTTGACGGTGAAGTGTACCCAATGCCCGTCAACCTTGGCACAATCAACCAGTTCTTCCGCGCAGCCTACGGGCCAGAAGAAGCGAAGGCATTGATTGCCGAGCAGGCACAGGAAGTTGCTGGCAAAGACGTGAACGATTTCCAGTCGAAGGGCATCTCGCTGGTTGGCCGTCCTCTGTTCGAAGCATTCTTCCAGGGCTACACCGCCAAGCAATGGCAGACAGATCCTAAGAATCTGCCCGCGTCTATCATTTCGCGCCTACCTGTGCGATACACCTACAACAATCGCTACTTCAAAGATACTTGGGAGGGTCTGCCGACAGATGGTTACGCGGCATGGCTGAACCGCATGGCAGACCACCCCAATATCGAGGTGCGCCTGAACACTGACTTCTTCGACGAATCTCAGCCGTATAACAAGAAGGCCTGTGTTGGAAACGTTCCCGTGGTTTACACCGGCCCGGTGGATAAATACTTTGATTACGTCGAGGGCGACCTTTCGTGGCGCACGATTGACCTAGAACTGGAAGTGCTTAATGTGGGCGACTTTCAGGGGACATCCGTAATGAACTACGGCGACTTGGATGTGCCTTACACCCGTATTCATGAATTCAGGCATTTCCATCCCGAACGCGACTACCCGAAGGATAAGACCGTAATCGCTCGGGAATACTCGCGCTTTGCTGAACGCGGCGACGAACCGTACTATCCCATCAACACGGCCGAGGATCGAACCCGACTGTTGGCGTACAGAGAGGCCGCGAAGGGTGAAAAGCACGTTCTTTTCGGTGGACGTCTGGGCACGTATAAGTACCTCGACATGCACATGGCGATTGGATCGGCTTTATCGCGAGTTGATAATCTACTGAAGCCCTTCTTCGAGGGCGATCAGAAAGTCGAGTGGGAAAGCGGAGAATAATGACCGCTAAAACTACTGATGGGTTCACCATTCCCGGTCGGTCGAAAGGGCTCATTGAAGCTCTTCACGAACGGTATTTGCTGAACCTAATCGTTCATAAAGAACTGCGGGTACGCTACCGCGGTTCCGTACTCGGGATGCTTTGGTCTTACGCCAAACCCGCAACCCAGTTCTTGGTCTTCTTCATTGCGATAGGCCAGTTCATGGGTATGAACAGGGCCATTACTAACTACGTGGTGTACATGTTCGCCGGGGTAGTAGTAGTGAACTACTTCAGCGAGATCTTTGGCAATGCTACCCGTTCCATAGTGCAGAACACCCCGCTGGTGAAGAAGATCTATCTGCCCCGTGAGCTGTTCCCACTGTCGTCAGTGTGGGTAGCCATGGTTCACCTGTTTCCACAGGTACTGATTTTGGTAGTGGGCGCACTGATCTACGGGTGGCGCCCGGGAATCCTGAATATTGCGGCGGCTTTCGCAGGTTTTGCGATCATTACCATCTTCGCCCTCGGACTGGGACTCTTTGCCGGTGCACTGAACGTTATGTACCGCGACGCGGAAAATTTTGTAGACCTGTTGCTGATGGTTGCTACTTGGGCTTCCCCGGTGCTGTATCGGTGGGAAATGGTGGCCAAAGTCTTTGAAGGACCGCTGCACTGGGTTTGGTACCTGTACCAGATGAACCCCATAACTCCAGTAGTTGAACTATTCCACTATGCCTTTTGGCTTCCTACCGCGGGGGTTACAGATCCGATGCCACCGCAAATGGGAATCTGGACCGTCGTCTCGCTAGTCGTGTCACTATTGTTCTTAGCCTTAGGAGAGGCGACTTTTAGGCGCTTTGACGGAAGGTTTGCTCAGGAACTGTAATGAATAATCAAGACGTAGTAATTCGAGTACAGGACGTAGTCCAAGACTTTACCTTGCGGCATGCGCATACTTTAAAAGAAATCCTAGTTTGGTCGCTGACCGGTCGCAAAGGCGATGTCCGGGATAACTTCAGAGCCTTAGACCACGTGTCTTTTGATATTTACAAGGGCGAAACTGTAGGCCTTATGGGCTTCAACGGTTCTGGCAAGTCAACCATGCTGAAGCTAATCAGCGGGGTTATGCGCCAGACTTCAGGATTTGTGGGCCACAAGGGCAGGATTGCCGGACTGATCGAGGTCGGGGCTGGATTCCATCCAGATCTAACGGGGCGGGAAAACATCTACCTCAACGGTGCCATTTTGGGCATGAGCAAGAAACAGATAGATGCCGCTTTCGACGACATTGTTGCCTTTAGCGAGATTGAAAAATTTATCGACACCGAAGTGAAGTTCTATTCTTCGGGGATGTTCTTGCGTCTGGCATTTTCGGTGTGTGTTTACACTGATCCGGACATTTTCCTGATTGACGAGATCTTGGCAGTAGGCGATGAACCTTTCCAGAAGAAATGTCTTGCCCGTATCAAAGATTTACAAGCACAGGGGAAGACTCTTGTTATAGTCAGCCACGATCTGGATATGATGTCCAAGTTGTGCGACCGAGGAATTCTGCTCGATCACGGTAAAGTGAAAATAGATGGAACGGCTACACAGTGCGTCGAAAGTATGAGGGGCTAAAAATGGCTACATATGCAGGTACTATGCGCGTTGCCGCGGTGGTTGTAACCTATAACCGCGTTGAGCTGCTAAAGAAAACATTGACTGCGCTAGAAGCACAGGAGTATCCAGTTTCTAAGATCGTAGTGGTGGATAATGCGTCTACCGATGCTACGCAGCAGATGCTCAAAGAACGCAAGAATAAGCTCCCTATTGAGGTGCACAGGCTCAAGAAGAACACCGGTGGAGCCGGCGGATTCTTCTTCTCGATGGATGTTGCTTATGATGGCGGTTACGACGCCTTCTGGATGATGGATGACGACACGAAGCCTCGCCCTGAATCTCTGGGTAAGCTCGTTCGCGGCCTCGAAGAAGCCGCCGAGTTTCGAGGCGGCCAAATGCCCTCTTATGCCGCTTCTATGGTGGTTTGGAAAGATGGGCGCGCATGCGACATGAATATTCCTACCCCTAGGTGGGATTGGACTCGGCCAATTGCCGAAGGAAAGAACTGGATCGATGTCGACTGCGCCTCCTTCGTATCGTGCTTGGTAACACGCGAAGCTGTAGAGGCGTGTGGATTGCCGCATCCCGAATATTTCATCTGGTTCGACGACGCAGAATACACCTACCGGCTAGCCAAATGGCGTCCCGGTATCTTTGTGCCTGATTCGGTAGTAGACCACTTGATGCCCGCCAATTCCGCTGTGTTCTGGGGCGAAGCTACCGAGAAGAACCTCTGGAAGTTTGGTAGAGGAGCGCGAAACCAAGTCGCCGCTGCGATCTCGCTGCGCAAGGCGCGAATCTTGGCTGATCTATTCCAGAACCTGATATCGCAGCTCAAGGGGTCTTCGGTGCCGTGGAAAGTACGCGCAAAGCTTGTTCGCTTCGCCCTTGACGGATTCTTCTTGCGGCCAAAGGTTCGCTATCCCAGGGCTATGAAAAAGGACTAGCTTTTAGGGGAGCCAACCTTAGCAGGTTACTGAAAGGTTCGATTGCCACCTTGGCAATTAAAAGTATATGGGCGGGCAGCTTTGCTGCCCGCCCACTTATTAGCTACCGCTTGTTAGATTTGATCCTGTAGATAAACGCTGCCATTGCATTGCGGTCTATGTAGTTGACAGGTCGGAAAGTGCCATCGGGCCAACCGGTGGTGATACCAGAATCCGCTAGCCAGCCAATTTCTTTGTGGAAGGCCGCGACACTTAGGTTGCCCCGTCTCTTGTAACGAACGTCCCTAAAGATGTCCTTCATAGGTTGCACGTAGTTATTTGTAGCTACTGCAGGCGAGCACTTGTCGGCGTGTTTAGAGCAGAAGCGGTACAGGAAAGCAGCCATTGCGCCGCGTTCTACTGGTTGATAAGGCCGATAGGTTCTGTCGTCCCACCCTGTGGAGATACCTGTTTCGCCCATCCACGAGATTTCTTTGTAGAAGGCGTTCGACTTCTTTAGATCTTTAAACAGGGGGTATTTGGGTGGAGTATAAGCAGGTGAACCGGCCATTCGGTACAAGAAAGCAGCCATTGCGTCGCGATTAATCTTATTCCATGGTCTGAAAGTGCCGTCCGGCCAACCTGTCGTAGTTTTTGTGTCTTTCATCCACGAGATTTCGCCCGCGAAAGCAGAAGAAGGAGAAACGTCCCTAAACGGCGCCTTGCTCGGCGTGCCGGCCCTTGCCACAGTAGTCTTCTTCACGTTCCACTTGGCAAATAAGACAGTATCATCTGCCAGGGTAAAAGAATTTCCGACCGGCTTGGTGAAGCCTTGGTCAAAGTACCAGCCTTGGAATTGCGCGCGAGGATCAGACAGAGAAGGAAGGTTAGTAATTACGGAGCCAATAGGTTGGTTCTGCAAGGCCGCTGGAGCCTTTCCGTACCCTTCGGTCTGATACTTCACGTATGCCCGATTCTGGCCTTCCTGCTGTTCCTTAGTTTGATAGACGCGGAAATGGTCTATTTGGAAAGTACGAGACCAATCAGTGGTGGAGTTGGGCCGTGATGCCCAACCTCCCATGGCTAGGTTGGCAATTACGTAGAACTTCTTGTCGAATGGTTCTGGCATTGGCCCGGAATAATGGGACCCGTCTGGTCTAACCCACTGGTTTTGCCAGGTAGAACGGCGCGAGTATTCCTTCCCATCGACGTAGAAGATGAATCCGCTCGGACTCCAATCCATAGTCCAGGTGTGATAGGAGCCGGGAAGATCAACTGGGCCTATGTTCTTGGAGTCTGCGTCTGTTGCGTGATCGTCGTTGCTGCGGTGGGTATTCCAGGGAACAGTGGAGGCATGAATAGAAGTGAAGTTAGTGTTTCGTGCCCAAGAATCGCCTAGATTCTCAAACCAATCGAGCTCTCCGTCTTTTGGCCAACCGTAAGGATTTTGTTTAGGCATTAGCCAAAAAGCCGGCCAGGTTCCCCGTTGTCCTGGGGTGCGCAGCCGGACTTCAAAGCGGCCATATTTCCAAGCCGCATGATTGCGTGTTGAGATAGAACCGGAGTTGGCTAGGACCCCAATGCCTCGATCGTTCTTGCCGGTAGCCGGGTGTGCCCGAATATTTAATGCGCCTGCTTCGACGAATAGATTAGAGCTGGGGTCAGTTTTTGGGGCCTCGATATTGGTGTACTTAAATGGACCATTTTCTGGTTCTCCATGACGATTCCATTTGTTAGCCCAGTTAATTCCACTGCCACAAAACTCGTCATTCCATACGAGGTCATATGTGCGCCCTTCCGCGGTCACGGTTCGCGGGACGGCTTCGGTGGTAGTGGATCCATTAGTGTTAGCTACGCATGCTTGAGGCTCAATGTTGCCCTCATCTGCCTGGGCAATGCTTAGTGGCGTAATGGTAAGCGCAAGTGAAGATACTAAAGGTATAGCAAGTAAAATGCATTTTCGCATAAGCACTCCTGTGGTCAAGGTGTAAGTCGATTAGATGGTAGCTAATTAAATTGTGAAAATGAGAATAGTGTGATCAATTGCAGTGTGCTGACCAGGTAGGATGAGAATGTCTAATCTGCAGTTTAATGCTCTGAGGTTTGAATATGAAAAGACGTACCCTAATTCCTGTAGTCGTCGCGACTTCTGCTATGGCAACAGGGATAGTAATTCCATCTGCTATAGCAGATGATCAGGCTACCTCCGAAGTGCCACAAACTATTACTTCGCAAGGTAAAACATACAATCTGGTTTGGAATGACGAATTTAATGGTTCGCAATTAGATGCAGGATGGGGGGATATAAACAAGTCGAAGCCTTGGTCGAACGGAGCTATGGAGTATGTGAATAAGTTCGATCCGTCTGACCCTGATGGCTCCAATCTGGTTTTGAAAGATGGCATCTTGCGTTTGCAGGCCACTCGATTGCCAGGAGTGTGGGGGAAAGATGCTTCCGCAGGCATTCAGACTGCAGGAGTAAAGGCGTGGAAATTTGGTCACTTTGAGGCCCGCGTAAAGTTCTACTCGGCACCTGGGACGTGGCCAGCGCTATGGATGATGCCAGAACAGAGCCCGTACGGTTGGCCTAGGGATGGAGAGATCGACTGGATTGAATATCCGCGATCTGCCACTCCTAAGCAGAACCAGACAGTACTGCATACTTCAGGATCTACTTCTACTCGTGACGACGGCGATAGCGCCGCGATTGCTTTCTCACCTGCGCGAGGAGATTTGGCAGGTAGTTGGCATGTGTGGGCAATGGACTGGACTCCGGACGGCTTCGTCTTCTATATGGATGGCAAGGAATACGCGCGCAAGGATACGCGCTCTGCTGAGCCGCCAGTTCATGAAAAGGCAAAGGGAAATACCTATGGGAATAGGCGGTGGGACTCTTCTTGGATAAATAAGGAAAACGGCACCGTACACAAGGACTCTCCAGCGCTTGCACCATTCGACAAGAAATTCTACTTGATCTTGAACATGGGCCTGAAGGCGCCAGGCATATGGGCCGGAAGGCCTAGTGGAACTGAGCTCGACTACAAGAATGCCAAAATCGATGTTGACTACGTTCGCGTCTACCAGACCGCTGAACAACAAAGGGAACAAAGCAAGGTATTTCTAAAGTTCGACACCAAGGGCGAGGCCATCGCGCCGAAACAGCGAGACCTAACCGTAGGTCAGAAGCTAGGGGAACTGCCTGAGATAGGTAGGGAAGATGGGAAGGTTTCCATCCAATGGTGCCGCGAGCGCAATTGTGCGCCCGGTACTGAAGTGGATGCGCAAACAGTAATTGACCAGGACTGGACCCTATTTCCGAAGTGGGGAGATCCCACTGAAAAGCCGAAGCCGACACCGGCTCCCGCTGAAAAGCCGAAGCCGGCACCGGCTGCCCAACTGTCGAAGCCGGAAGGTAAGGTCTTTGTAGATGTCTGGGCGGACAGCCCATTTGCTGCAGAAATCAAGTGGCTAAGGGATCGGGGAGTAACTACCGGCTGGCCTGATGGGACGTACCGTCCGTTCAACAAGATCAACCGCGATGCTATGGCGGCTTACCTATATAGGTTGGCTGGTTCGCCCGCATATACTCCGAAAAAGAAAGTGTTCACCGATGTAACCCCCAAGAATGCATTCTACAAAGAGATTTCCTGGGCAGCTGAGCGGGGGATAACTACAGGCTGGAAGGTGCGCGGTCATAAGGAATTCCGTCCGTGGCAACCTATCGACCGCAATGCTATGGCAGCCTTCTTACGTCGCTTTGTACAGACGCCAGAGTTTAGAGCCAAATATCCGGACTCTAGAGCGCTTGCGATGATAGCTGATACAGCGGACCGGCACGGGCTGCGTGACGTGAAGAAGGGAATGGCTTTTGCAGACGACATTTTCTGGGCCTACAACAGTGGGGTAACTACTGGCTGGAAAGAAGACAAGACGTTCCGTCCCTGGGAGCGAATTGATCGTAATGCGATGGCTGCATTCGTCTACCGCATGACCGTATCCAAGTAACAAGCATGTGGGGCCACTCCAATATTGGAGTGGCCCCACAGTGTGGTTTGTCTATTTCCTGCCTCTACGGTCTTGGATGAAGTTCTTTACTTTCCACTTTGCCCATCCGAAGGCAGTCTCCTGGCTGCCCCGTAACTGATTAAACATTGCCGCTTGCCATAGCAGTGCGCCAACTCCGTTCTTCTCGGCGTATTCGCGCAAGTACTCATCCCGCACTTTCAGATCGAAATAGTGGTGCTTTTCTGCGCCTGCAAACACGGAATTACCCAATACACCAGCTTGGGATCGGCGCTGATGCCAGAAGGCCAACGGCTGCCCATCGATGAAGCCCACATCGTACTTTGCTGCTAGGCGCAGATGAAATTCCCAATCTCCGACGACCGGTAGATCGTCACGGAAACCGCCCAATTCGTCGATGACCGAGCGGGGGTACATGCACGATATTGGTACCGCAATGTTGGAACTCATTAGTCTAGACAGCGAGAACTGTTTTACATCGGGCCAGGCAATTTCGCGGCCCAACTCAGTTACAGTCTGTCCTTCGATTTTTTCCAGGACGATTTCCGTTCGAACGGCTACGCCGCCGTAGCCGGGGTGCTCGTCTAGGAAGTTGGATGCACGTTCTAGGAACAGGGGCGACCAGGTGTCGTCGTCGTCATGGATACAGATGTAGCGGCCGGTAGAGGACTCTATCGCTATGTTTGAGGCTCGTTCCATGCCTTGGGAAGTCTCATTGTGAATGACGCGTGCCCGTCCCTGCAAGAGGCTTGCATGCTTTTCGAGGAGCGCGTCTACAGGAGCTGGATCGCCGCCGTCGTTTACTACGATGAGCTCGAAATCGCGCATGGTCTGCTTGGCGCAGTCTTTGAGTGCGCGATCAAGGAGGACGGTGCGGTCCTTCGTCCTCGTAACAATAGAAACCAATGGCCTTGTCGCCATGCCCTCTCCCTCCTGTGGAAACGCCTCAATACATTCTGCAGAGGCCACTACACCCTGTAGCTTACTTGGGTAAAGCTAATTTTGGCGCCTCGCACGCGAATAGTGGTCCCATGGATTTAGCGTATTGTGCCTTTAAATGGTTCTGGTCAAGATAAACGTAGATGTTACCAATAATCATTGGGCAAGCCCCAGACGGGCAGATCCACGGCGATGGGTCTAGGTAGGACACCGGCTCTCTCTGCTTCTTTAAAAAGGCAATATAGGCTTTCGAAGGGGCAGGCGTGGGGTGTATACCTGTGGCCTTAAACGCCATCTCCTGGGCACGTTCTATGTTCACGTTCGGATCCGTCGAGAATCGGGGAGCATCTCTCAGGGCCAATACAGCACTTCCACCCTGCAAATACCTCCTTATAGCTTCCTGGACGCCGGGTTGAACTATTTCCTCATTATTGCTGTCCTTAGGTTTGAAGGAGGAAGTCAATATCACCAAATCGGGCTTCATAGTCAGGGTGAAAGCCAATGCGTCCTTACTCCATCTTGCACACTGGGCTGACTCCTGGCTCGCCGCCTTTGAGGCCCGCCCCATGGGCACACTCACCTTGATACAGTGCGGTAAGCGACCAATCATTCTTTAGTTCGGTGAGCGGGGAAGCAGGCCAAGTATTTTTTCGCAGATTGGGATGCAAAAGAACTCGGGCTCCCCGATTATTGCGCGCTGCTAGCCTGTCTGTTGCTTGAACCATTCTATCTAGGTGAATGTTCGCAACGGTGAGCGGCACTAGTGCTGCTGCTAGGGCTACTACAATGACCGCCGCTGAGCGGCGCCGTTTCTGGGTTAGCCAGTTTGAGTAGCGTATTGGCGCATCCACAAACCGTGTGAGTAGCCCAGCAATTATTACGCTCCCGAATAGAACCGCAAGTTTGCGAAGCCAACCACGCTTTCCGCCCTCGGCAGTGATAGTAAGGGTGATGAGGAGCGGCCAGTGTACAGGTAGAGGGCGTAATAAATGTCCCCCAAATGTTGGAACGGTCTTGTAGAAAGGAGCGAGGCTACCGACCAGGGAAGGTGAGCGCGTCCCTATGCAATAACTAATAGTGCGGCTACAGTGGGCCATAATGCCGTGAAACCAGGAAATCCTCCTTGCACGTCCCAGATAATCCCGCACAGCAAAATGGCTATGAATGCGACCTATACGACGGTTGCCCGCACCAGCCGATTGGGAAGTGAAGGAGTTCCCCGAAAGTTTGGTCCAAAGCCAAACTGCTGCTCCACTAAGGGCAGGGCGAGGGCGAACGGCGCGCCTATTGCGAATTCCCACAGGCGGGTGAAAGTAGAAAAAGTAAGAGTAGGTCTGATCTGCGTTAGTTATGTATATAAACCAGGTCAGGGATGCGACAAAGATTATTCCATAAACAGTCCACAGCCCGCTCCTAGCGCACACCCCGATCTTGCGGTCTATCCACACAGTCAAAGAAATAAGGGCGGGCCAGGCCAGGAATATCTGCCCCTGAATAGAAAGGGACCAAAAATGTTGAAACGGGCTAACCCGGTCTTTATTGGCGTAATAGTCGGCGGAAGACCTTCAGGCAGTACTGGACAACATTGAGCGGGCCATTTCTATCTATGCGTCGTAAGAACATCTGCATCAGCAAATAGCTGGAGATGAGTAGGAAGATGTCAATTCCGCCGCTGACTCTTCCAATTCCAAGTGTGGTACACGACCACCATCAATATTGATGCGGCTCTAAGTCCGTGTAGCTCAGAACGAAACTTTCCCGCGGAAGTAACCCTTGGATGTGTCTTTGCCTATTTCATCAACACGGACCAGACCAATATGGGCGAATGTATATGCGGTAGTGGTGGCAGATGGGCAGATAAGGCATACCCCAAGGGTTTGCGCGGGCATAATGGGACCTACGACTAGCCTAGAAAAAATGTGTGCGAGACAATAGTTAGCAGCGGCGCGCAGCGCCACCCAACTACGAGTAGGAGACAAGTCAATGGCTGACGAATTCCGCATTGAACATGACACGATGGGCGAAGTAAAGGTGCCAAAGGAGGCTCTCTATGCCGCACAGACCCAGCGTGCAGTACAAAACTTCCCGATATCTGGAAAGGGACTATCGGATCACCACATTGCCGCTCTTGGGCAAGTAAAGCGCGCGGCAGCAATTGCCAACCTAGAATTGGGCGTAATTGACGAGGCCACCTCGAAGGCGATCCAGCAGGCTGCGGAAGAAGTCATCGAAAACAAGCACGACAAGGAATTCCCGATCGATATCTTCCAGACGGGATCCGGCACTTCTTCGAATATGAACACAAACGAAGTGGTTGCCACCTTGGCAAGTCGGATCAAGGGCGACACCGTACACCCCAACGATCATGTGAACGCTTCCCAGTCCTCAAATGACGTGTTCCCGACCTCTATCCACATTGCTTCCGTGCAAGCGGTCAACGAAGTGTTGCTTCCAGGACTCAAGACCTTGGCGCAGTCACTGGAGAAGAAGTCTGAGGAATTCGCCGACGTTGTGAAGTCTGGCCGAACCCATCTAATGGACGCTACCCCGATCATGCTGGGGCAGGAGTTCTCCGGTTACGCTATGCAGATCCGCAACGGCATCAAGCGGATCGAGGGCGCACTGCCGCGGCTATGCGAGTTGCCGCTTGGTGGCACTGCGGTTGGCACCGGAATCAATACTCCTGCCGGATTCAGCCAGCGTGTTATCGAATTGATTGCCCAGAACACGGGCCTGCCTTTCACCGAGGCGCCCAACCACTTCGAGGCGCAGGCGGCCCAGGATTCTCTAGTTGAAATGTCCGGGGCTATTCGCACCGTGGCCGTCTCGCTAGTGAAGATCTGTAACGATCTGCGCTGGATGGGATCGGGCCCGCGTACCGGTATTGGCGAACTGGCACTGCCCGACTTGCAGCCGGGCTCTTCGATCATGCCAGGCAAGGTCAACCCAGTTGTTCCTGAAGCCACCGTCCAGGTCGCAGCCCAGGTGATAGGCAATGACGCGACCATCGCCTTTGCGGGAGCTCAAGGCAATTTTGACCTGCTTGTTATGCTGCCCGTCATGGCTTCCAACCTGCTCGAATCAATCAACATCGTGGGTAACGCCGCCAAGGTTCTTGCCGAGAAGACAGTTGATGGCCTAAAGGCAAACGTTGACCGCTGTAAGGAACTGGCTGAATCTTCGCCCTCGATCGTCACCCCGCTGAACCGGGTGATCGGGTATGAGGCAGCGTCTAAGATCGCCAAGCACGCGGTCAAGGAAGGTATTACAATCCGCGAATCCACCATTGACTTGGGCTTTGTGGAACGTGGCGAAATTAGCGAAGAGGATCTGGACAAGGCCCTTGACGTGGCCTCTATGACTCATCCGAAAGAAAAATAGTAGGTAATCACTTTAGCGGGGGCGGCTCTGGTGCGCCCCCGCTATTGTTTAACCATGATCTACGGAGCAATGGGGCTGGGCGGCCCATGGGACTCGCCGCGTGTTGGCGAGGCAGAAGCGGCTCAAGCGCTCGCGGCTTTGCGGGCTGCTAAAGAGGTTGGGATCGACACGATCGATACGGCTGACATCTATAAGGACGGGTATGCCGATAAGGCCATAGCTGCGGCTTTCCAGGCCGATCCTTCGCTTCGCGAGCATTTCAAAATCCAGACTAAATTTGGGATCCACCTAAAAGGAGTGCCCAGGTACGAACAGACGCCGGATAGATTGAAGGAATCCTTGGAGGGGTCGCTGGAGCGCCTCGGCGCCGACCACATCGACGTCCTTCTGATACATAGGCCCGATCCGTTGGCCGACAAGGCAGCCGTTGGTAAAGCACTCATGGATTTGCTGGCACAGAAGGTAATCGGGGCAGTGGGGGTCTCGAATATGCATTCGGCGCAGTTGCAAGCCTGGGCTCGATACGTTCCACTAGCCGCAAATCAACTCCAGCTTTCGCTGGGACATCACGCCTTTGTGGACGCAGAGGTAGACTTCAACACTGCTGGCCAGCCCAGCTTTGACGAGCAAACTATCGAATGGTGTCTAAATAGGGGCGTGCAAATTCAAGCCTGGAGCCCCCTAGACGGCGGGCTTTACACCGCGGATGTGCCCGCAGCCGATCCGAACGTCGAACAGACCCGGAAACTTGTGCATCAGTTGGCCCAGAATATGTCGGTGCCGCCAGAGGCCATAGTATTGGCATGGTTAGAAAAGCATCCGGCAGCCATAGTGCCAGTCATAGGTACTACCAAGCCGGAACGGATTTGGGCTTGTGCGCGTGCCCGGGAAGTCCGTCTAGAGCGGAGTCAGTGGTACGACCTCTACCAGCACGCGCGGGGAAGGAATATTCCTTAGATGTTGTTGCTCGAGGGCGCTAAGCAACCCTACGCGTGGGGCTCACGAAATGCACTGCCAGCCTTACTACGCGAGCCTGCCGACTCTACACCGGTAGCCGAAATTTGGTACGGATCCCACCCGATAGCACCAACCAAAATAGTGGGCGGGGGAACGCTGGAGGAACATATTTGTTCTGATCCGTTGTCCGCACTCGGACAGGACACCGTTGATCGGTTTGGGCAGTCTCTGCCATTTTTGATGAAATATGTGGCGCCTGCCAGGCCCCTTTCTCTGCAGGTACATCCCTCGAAAGAGATCGCGGTCAAGGGATACGCGCGCGAGGAAGAACAGGGGATTGATCGTTCCTCGCCCTCGCGCTCCTACAAGGATTCCAACCACAAGCCAGAGATGCTTATGGCGCTCACCGATTTTGAGGCGGTGGTCGGTTTTAGGGCGCCCCGCAAAGCCCGCGAGATCTTACGCGACTTAGCCGCACCGCTAGCTCGCTCTCTCTTCGATATTCTGGACCACCAAACTAATGCGCTCGGAATGCGTACCATTGCGACCCAACTGATGGATCCTGACACGTGCCCGGATGAGGCAGCCGTCAACGAAGTGGTGGTGGCTTGCCGAGACCGCATCGACCGGGGAACCACGCCATCGAAGCGAGCCGATACCATTGCGTGCGAGCTTGGGGAGGAATATCCCGGAGACGCAGGAGCAGTGCTTTCGCTCCTGCTAAACCCTGTCACCTTGCGCAGAGGCGAGACCCTGTTCATTCCCTGCGGGCATATCCATGCCTACATGTCGGGCTTGGGTCTAGAACTGATGGCAGCTTCCGACAACGTCTTGCGAGCCGGGTTAACCGAGAAATACGTGGATGCGCGCGAGGCACTGCGATGCACAGATTTTTCTGCAGCCCCACCGATGCGTATAGCCCCAGAGTGGGTCAACAACTGGACCGCCGTATACTATGCCCCTGTTGACGATTTTGAACTCTCGCTAGCGCAGCCGGGAGCCGAGTGGCGCCCTCTGCCAGGGAGGGGGCCCAGGATCTTGACTTGCCTCGATGGGCAAGCAGTGATCGCTACAAAATCGAATGAGCTTTCTTTACAGCGGGGCCATGGGGCGTTTATCGACGCCTCTGACGGTACCGTGCGAGTGCGCGGGCACGGGCACCTAGCGCAGGTGGACGTCCCCTAAGGTAGCGCCCTCGATCTGCAGGATGCGCTCCAACTCTTGGTCATCCATATCAGCTGGGAGCAACACCGCGCTGCCGCCGGCCGCCCATAGTCGAACACAATACAGGCTAACCGCGAAGAGGTCGCCACTAATAGCGAATCTTCCGGCAGGAACGGGCGCAATGGAAGTTACCTCGGTAAAAGCGGGTCCGCCCTCGTAAAGAGGAAGGTCTTCATCCGGCGAGGGAGCCCACACTAGAGAGTCGGCGTTCGCCATCATGTCGGAGGCGATGTCGATGGTTCCCTCCGGAAGCGGATGGGGGTAAGTAAGGTGATGGAAAGGTAAAGATAGTAGCCCAACCGAGTCGGCCCTATCTTCTTTTACCCAGATCTTAGCGGTGTCTACCTGGTCTGTCACTGCAAGGACGGGGGCAGACGTGTTGAGGGGGAGTGAAGCATGCCAGGTGCCAATAGTCCAGCAAATTGAGCGCCAGTGCAGCGGCAGGTCCAGGGTCACTGCCGCCTCGGTGTCACCATCTGAAAGATCCACTAGTAAATTCGCGATCTTAGAAAACCAATTGGCAAGTACGTGGCCGGTTAGCTCTACCCGCTCGCCTCCAACATAGGAAGTAAGGGCGGGGCTTACGCGTTTATCCAGGTCTCGAACAAGTGATACAAGATTCATAACCTAATAATAGAGTCCTTTGCAAGCAAGGTTTGGCGCGAAATAGCAACAAAGACACAAGCGATGGAAATCATCGGGCGGAAAAATGGGGCTCGCTATCATGTATGCTCTTGACATAGACTAATGACACGCATGTAATTTAGATTCGCAACAACGAGGGGGAGCGCTGTGTGGAACATACTTGGCGAAGGTGACCTTGACCTAACCCAAGCCTTCGGTTCCGAGTATGCCGACATGGACGTACTTGAAGGGCCACTTGCTTGGCAAGAACGCGCCCTCTGTGCCCAGACCGACCCGGAGGCATTTTTCCCGGAAAAAGGTGGCTCCACCCGCGAGGCAAAAAACGTTTGTGCGGCATGCGAAGTTCGCCAAGAATGCCTAGAGTACGCTCTTGAAAACGATGAGCGCTTTGGGATCTGGGGCGGCCTGTCTGAACGTGAGCGGCGGCGTCTACGTCGCAAAGCGGTTTGAACCGCGAACTTTCCTCCGCCCGCGCCTTCAAGCCCGTGCGGGCTTTGGTTGTCACTCCCGGAGACAGCCAGTACCTCGACGCCACTCTAGAAGCTATTCTTTCCTCTACTGTTCGCCCCGACAGGGTTAGCGTGGTAGATACCAGTGCTGATTTTCTTTTGGCGGAAGTGAAATCTGACTGGTTGGACGTCATTTCTGTCCCAGGAGCTACCTCACTGGGGCAAGTAATAGCCCAGATTAATAGTATTGAGGAACCTCTTCTGTGGCTGCTACACGACGATTCGTCTCCCGCTCCAAACTGTTTGGAACTACTTGCTTTAGAGATGGAAAAAGGGCGGACCATCGCAGCATGCGGTCCGTCGCAACTTGATTTTGAAGGGGTAAAACTCCTGAGCGCAGGCATAGAGGCCACGCGTACAGGATGGCGGATGCCCCTAAATGACGACATCGACCAGGGCCAGTATGACGACCGTTCGGATGTATTAGCTCTTGGCACTGCGGGACTGCTCCTGGATTGGCAGAAAGTTCGCGCAGCCGGGGGACTAGACCCATCATCCGGTAGGTACGGTGAAGGACTTGAACTTGGCCGGAGACTACACCTGGCAGGGCACAGAGTCGTACTAGTAGCAAAAGCACGAGTGAGGCACGCTCAGGAATCGTTCCGTGGAGAGCGGGCCAACCCGGCAGAGCTACGCCGTTCGCGCTACTACAACGCGGCCTTGGCAGTGTACTGGTTTGCCGTGCCGTTCATCGCCCTGTGGGCGTTGGGGAGCGGGATTACTCGGTGGCTCGGCCACACGGTCCGCGGCCAGCGAGCACAGGCGAGGGCGCAGCTTCACGCAGCCATCGCTTTTCTGACCCGTCCCGGGGAAGTAGTAGCAGGACGCAGTCGCATTCGCCGAGCCAAAATAATGGCAAGAGCAAGGCTTGCCCCGTTGGAGCTGACCAGAGCTGAGGTGCGAGCCGAACGGAAGATTGCCAAGAAGATCGAACTTGATGCGGCCCGACCCGCGCCTTTAGAACCGGTCGCTGCTGCGGCGGTAGTAGCAAGACGAGGACGCGAGAAAGCCGCATTAGCAGCATCTTTAGTGGTGGCTGGCATTCTGAACCTTTTCCTCACCCGCGGTGTTTGGGCACACCCGTACGGCGGTGCCTGGCTGGACCTTCCCTCTAGATGGCGCGACCTGGCCGAAGCAGCCTTCTCTAATTGGATCCCGTCGGGGCTAGGGGAAGTCGGCATGGCAGACCCGATTCTAGCGATTCTCTGCATGTTTACAGCACCCTTCGCTGCAGTGGGAATATCTCCATCTAAAGCGATGGCGTTCCTTTTCGCATTCTTGCCACTAATCTCCTTTGCCACAGCCTGGGCCGGTACGGGGGCCGTGACCCGCGCTCCGTGGGCTAGAACCGTCGGAGCTTTCGGATGGATGTGTGCTCCCTTCTTCCTAATCGGAATGCACCAGGGCCGTTTTGCGCCCTCCCTGGCCCACGCCCTCTTCCCACTTATTGTGTGGGCTGTCGCGGGCTTGGTCAGAGCCCACGCCCCGCACCTAGCCTTTGGGGTGAATGGAAAAGAGGTTGCCGGTGAACTTGGGCGTCCTCACACGCGAGCCTTTGTCGGCATCCTAGCGCTGCTGGTGGTCGGCGCCGCCTCCCCGATCCTCGGATTGAGCGGAGCCCTGGTATACCTGGTCGCTGGTATTTATCTGCTTCTAACCCACCGGCCTGGCGGGCTCATCGGGGTGCTGGCAGGCGTTCCCATGCTAGTTGCAATATCGCCCTCGCTTGCGGATGCCCTAGGAAAGGGACACCTACCAACCGCGCTTCTTTCAACTGCTGGCATGCCGGTGCAGACCCCGAATGTTCCTACCTGGGCGTTACTTGCAGGAGTACCCCTAGCCGCCAAAGAGCTACTGGCCCTACTGGGGGCGGCACTGGCTGTTCTGGCAGTAATCGCCCTCGCTCTTCCGGAACGCGTAGTTTCTGCCCGCATCTCCTGGCTCTGCTTGCTGGCAGGGGCGGCAATCGCGGTCCTGTCTGCCTCTGTTCCGGCAGGCGTAGACGAAAACTACAACATGGTTGCTACTTGGCCCGGCCCTGGGCTGACACTGGCCTGGGTAGGACTAGTCGGAGCGGCAATTGCCACTCTGGACTATCTGCGCAGACCCTGGAGGAAAAAGCCGATCCTGGTGCTAGGAGTAGCTCTGTCGCTGGTGCTTCTAATTGGCGGGTTGGGCAGTGGTACTTACTTCGCAATTTCACCCACCCCAGGTAGCTTCCAGGCAGCGCCAAACCGACAGGTACCCGCAACCCAACAAGGAGTGCAAGATTCCGGCACGCGCTCCAAGGTCGCTACCCTGCGTCCTACAAGCGACGCAATAGAAGTGTCCCTGCTGCGCACAAATACCGCCTCATTGACCGGGCGGAACGTGCTCTCTAGCCCGCAGACGCCGGGTGAGGGAGCCGCGGCGAAACTGCGTTCCGCAGTAGCAAACCTAGCCTCTAACTCGGGGACTGATGTTGCTAACGAACTAGCGGATCTGGGGGTAGGCGAAGTCATAATCCCGCGCTCCGTACTAGGAAGCGACGAGGTAGCTTCGCCCTCTACTGAACAAGCGCTCGCCCGGAATCTCGCCGAAAAAATCGACGCTGCGAAGGGAATAACCCGGATAGGCTCTAACGACCTAGGAATACTGTGGCGTGTGCGCCCTCAAAGCGCCCGCCTAAAGGTTGGCGACCAGGTAGTACCCTCCGGGTATCTGAGCGCTCGGGCAAAAATCGGCGCAAGTCCGTCCGTACGTACCCTAAAACTTGCGGAGCGGGCAGACTCCGGCTGGAAGGCCTCACTCGGCGGCAAGGCCTTAGAGGCAACTAATGCGGCAGGACTGCAGAGCTTTGAAGTGCCAGCTAATCTGGGTGGCACCCTTCGGCTGAGTATCAATCCGCTCTGGATCTGGCCGTGGCGGCTAGCCTACGGGGCGCTCGTGCTAGGAACCCTGGCAGCTGCGATCTGGCCCGAACGGAAGGAGGTCGTAACGTGGAAGCTAGGAAAATAATTGCGCCCCTCTCGGCCCTCGCACTTATCGGTGGACTTGGCGGCATTATTGCCTATGGGACTCATCCGCTTGGGACTAAGGCCGTTGCGCACTCTTACGTCACGCCTCAACGAGGCCCGACATTTACCGCATGCGCTCCGACAGGCGGAAAAGGAAAGGCAGTCATTGCCGGCATCACCCAACAAGGCACGCCTGCACGCGTGCTTGTTAACGGCAAGGAAGTAGAGGCCGAGGCTCCCGCCGGGGCGATACTGCAGGCGCCGCCCTCAAACGGGAAAGCTGCCGTGGCTGTGGGACTTCAGAGCAACACCCCAAAGGCCTTTTCCACCTGCGAAAGTCCGCGTACTTCAATGTGGTTACTTGGAGGAGCCACCACCACCGGGACAGATTCCACCTTGCTACTGGCTAATCCCAGCGAGGAAGATTCTACCGTTACGATCGAAGCATTCTCGAAGACTGGGCCTGTCGATTTGGTGAGCTCGCGTGTGAGTCTGCCAGCAGGCCAGACGGTAACGGTTCCCTTAGCAGGACTAGCCCCTGAAGAAGAACGCGTGAGCCTACACCTGACTGCGACTGGTGCGGGAGTAAGCGCCTGGCTACAACAGTCGATGACTAAAGGGCTAAACGACCTAGGCGCAGAAGTAACAGAGGCCGCCGAAGGCCCCGACATGACCAACTTGATTCCTGGGGTAGGCTTTGCCGATGCCCAGTTGCAGATTACTAACCCCGCAAATAAGGCCATCCACGCTCAGGTGTACAAGGCCGAGGGCGATGAACGAATACCCGTTCCCGGCGGGAAAGTTACGGTAGAACCCGGAGCCGTCGCCGAGATCTCCTTAGCTGGTCTTGGACAGGGACGCGGTACAGTGCAGGTGCTATCCGATAAGCCAGTTCTGGCTGCAGTCCGCGAACGACAGGATAAAGACTTCACGTGGACGACTGCAAGGGCTGCGGCAAAGGACGGGATTTTGATCGTCCCCAAGGGAGCCCAGATCTATGCCAGTGCAAATGCCGATGGCGTAGTGGAATTCCGCGGCGCGGGGCAAACCCCGAAGAAGCTAAAGGTGCCCGCCCTAAAGAGTGCTTCAGTTGCGCTGCCTGAAGGCACATGGCAATGGAAGTCCGACGGGCCGGTTGCGATCACAGCAGTGGTAAGCAAGTCCGCAATCTCCACTTTTACCAGTTCAAGATCAGCCCGCGAACTCACAGCAATAGGCGTTAAAATCCGTTAGGGTCAAACCCCGGATCTACATCAGTGGGGGCAATTCCCAGTGCCGAGGCGATCTGGTCTACTAGCGCCAGCCGGATAATTTTTGCCAGGTCGCGGCGGTTGCTCGCCCTCATAGAAAGTGGAATACGGTAGAGCACCACCCTAGGCTTCAGCCCTGACCCAGCGCGCCCGGTAAACGTTCGTGCTAAGACCGGCGCCTGTCGTTCCCAGGGGGCAGGATCAGACGGAGGCACATCCTCGACGGCGAATTCCCAATCTGCCACACTAGGGAATCCCTTTCTGATGGATCTGGCATTAGCGATCACAAGCATGTCAAAGAACTGGGACCGAGTGAGCGAACCGGGCAAGGTGGGTGGCATTAATACGCCGCGTCTTCCTCTACCGTGTCGATCTCTGCAGATGCTCATACGTAGACTCTAGTTCCGATTTACCTAGCTAGCGAGGCATGTCCGCCGGGAGTTTTTGTCTTCAGGCTCAACCCGCCCATCAATACTGCAACTGCGAGCGCGGTTGTGGCGATCGAAAAATAACTGTAGCGGTAATCCGAGACGGGAACTATCGGAATTTGACTTACCAGCCAGAACAAAGATGCTGCAGGGGGCCAGAATGCAAATGAATGATGTTCTTCTGAGAGCTGGCCTTTTCGTCTTTGTAGGAAGCAAATAGTCGCTAGATTGATCAGAAGATAGGTAGCGGGGCAGAACAGGAATGGGGCCCACCTGGAACTTACAGAATCTGTGTAGCTTGATGTTGAGGTAAATGCGGCGGAAAACCTTGGAGAGAAATGTTCTTTGATCTTTCCTAGATTGGCAGGCCAGGTATCGAAAATAAAATGGGAGAACACTTCCATTCTGTAGCCAACATATTTAAACGGGTGCTGTGGAATGACCGCGAACCAGGCCTTCATAAACTCTGGGTGGAAGCGGTGGATGCTAGAGAAAACTGTGGTTCCATCTTTAATGGTTATCCGTTTGCCATCTGCGCAGGAATACCACATCAGGTTCTGTTTATGCCCTTCGGCCGAGCAGCGAGTGATGGCAGAGGACAAGAATTTCTTGAAATCGCCAGATAGCGGCAAATCCATCACCTCCGTAGGGGAGGAAGTATTTATGAGGTCATCCAAAAATAGCTGGTCGATCTGATGAGTCTTTGTCGGCTGTGCAGCGATCTTCACAGTGGCATTCAAGCCTGCGGTGGCAACAATCAGAGCTAGGCAGGCACAGCCGATGGCTATAACGGTTCTGCTACGAAAGAGTCTTTTGGTCTTGCCCTGACCTGACTGCAGATGTGGAAGCAAGGCGCGGATCTTCGTCCCGGCTAGCGGAAGCAAGAAAACTACTGCAAAGAAGCCGTTCGCGCGTAACAAGATGGCCGCGGCTGCGAACACAAAGAACAAGGCTAAAGACCAGCACTGGCCGCGTTTTTTGCCGCCTACCCAAAGGCTTGCAATTGCCGCAAGAAGGCAAAATGTTAGGAACTGGTCCTTCCATAACCTTCCCGACTGGATAAGGAGAGGGGCGTAAAGGGGGAGGAGGGTAATCAGGCAGGCCCAGAGCAAATCGAGTTTTCCCCTTCGATATCCCGACAAGGCAAAAACCAGGAGTGAGCCCACAAAGAGGGTTATTTCGAAGATGAATAGGCACGACGGTTTGGAAGTTAGCCACATTCCCCATTTCCATACGAGTGCCATAAGGGGCGGGTGCCAATCGTTGAAAGGAATTTGACCGGAGGCCTGCGCAAACTGCTCTTCAAGATCAGGTCCGTATAGGACGCCTGGGTAGAAACTGAGGAGCATGACTAAATACGAGATGGCGGCGCTAGCGCAAATAGTTAGTAACTTGGACGGCCTCAACTGTCTCAATTTCGTTTCCCTTGGATAATAGTTAAGCAATTAGTTTCTTGGAACACTCATGCATGCTAAAAGCTGTGGCAGAGGCATTTCTTCTGAAACGACAAATTAGTGTAACTGCATATTATTCTATTTGTGTCTTTGTGGGGTAGATGAATCAGCTGTTCACTCAGATCTATGGGGAGTTGGTGTTGCCCGGCCCTGCCAACCGGGGAACGCGCCCTCCGGCGGGTAGTCTGCACATGTGAGACCTATTCGCACCTGTTTTAAGACCACTTGTTCGCGCCCGGCTGTGGCAACTTTGACTTTTGACTACGACGAATCGACCGCTGTGTTGGGCCCTTTATCCACCGAGGCGGAACCGCAGGCGTATGATCTCTGCGCGGACCACGCAAATCGATTGACTGTTCCCAATGGCTGGGAAGTAATCAGGTTGGAAACAAAATTCGAAGAGCGGGACCCAACCGATGACGATCTGATGGCTCTCGCGAATGAAGTGCGCAAGGCTAGCGAGCCCAAGTCACAGCCGATAGCCAAACCGGAGCCAAAGAGTGAACTTGACGCGTCAGTTTCGCGTCATCCGGCAGCGAGGACGCAGGTAGGAAGAAAACGGGGGTATTTACGCGTAATATCGGGACAAGAAACTTCCCCCCAACAGTAAAAGGAGTTAGGTATGCGCGACTGGGTGAAAGATATTCTCGTGTCACCTTCCAGCGGTAACAAGCTTGAAGAGCAGGACGGATACTTGGTAGACGTCACCTCCGGTGAGGCATACCCAATTCGTGACGAAGTCCCTCTTTTACTGACAAGTGAACAGAATAATGTTGGCGGTCGCCAGTGAGTAACAAGGGCGGAACGAAGGCAATCTTTGCTGCCGCTGCGGCAAATGTTTCAATTGCGATCGCAAAGATAGCGGCGTGGCTACTGACCGGGTCTTCAGCAATGCTCGCCGAGGGAATCCACTCCTTTGCGGATACCGGTAACCAGGGCTTGCTACTGGTGGGTTCCAAGAGGGCGCAAAAGGAGCCTGATTCGCAACATAACTTTGGTTATGCTCGCGCCCGTTACCTGTATGCATTCATCGTCTCTATTGTGCTGTTCTTGGCAGGTGGGTGTTTCGCCCTCTACGAGGCCTACCACAAGTTTGTCGATCCACAGCCGATTACCTCATGGCATTGGGTGCCCGTAGTCGTACTGCTGATTTCAATCATTGCCGAGGCCACTTCGCTTAGGACCGCCCTGAAGGAGGCGGGTAAAGCTAGAGGGAATCAGAGTATCTTTGGCTACATTCGCTCTGCTAGAGCACCTGAAATTCCAGTAGTGATGTTGGAAGACATTGCTGCACTTACCGGTCTGGTGTTCGCGTTGTGTGGGGTGGGAGCAACCTTAGCTACCGGCAATGGCAGATGGGATGCTCTAGGATCTGGCGCCATTGGTATCCTGCTGATAGTGGTAGCAGCGTTCCTTTCCTCTGAGACGGCTTCATTGCTATTAGGAGAGTCGGTTACCCCAAACGTCGCCAGACGGCTGCGGGAAGGGTTTAGGGAAGCTGATCTGCACATCATCCATTTGCAGACTCTGCATTTGGGGCCTGAGCAAGTGCTGGTGGCTGCCAAGATTGCTGTGGCGGCGAATTCTTCTGGCAAGCAGATAGCGGACCACATCAACGAGGCTGAAGCTGCCATCCGCGGCTCATTGCCGGAACTAGATCTGACAATATTCATTGAGCCCGATCTTTCGAAGTAAAACTGGAATCTTTCAAAGTAAGATAAAGAGGCGAACAACAGAGAAGGAGCCTTATGAGCGCGCGTATTTTGGTTGTAGACGACGACGAGGCATTGGCCGAGATGATCGGCATTGTAGTAGGTGCCGAGGGCTTCGAGGCGACCTTCTGCGCAGACGGCGATAAGGCCCTAGAAGCATTCGAACGCGATCAGCCTGACCTTGTACTTCTAGACGTGATGCTACCGGGATTGAGTGGCATCGAGATCTGCAGGCGGATTCGCTCAATTTCTGGCGTACCGATCGTAATGCTCACTGCAAAAACCGACACCACTGACGTGGTGCGGGGACTGGAAGCCGGGGCTGACGACTACATTCCGAAGCCCTTCAAGCCGAAAGAATTGGTGGCGCGGGTGCGCGCTCGCCTGCGTCATGTAGATAATTCCGAGACGGAACGGGTCCGAATTGGCGATCTCGAGATCGACGTTGCTGGCCACGAAGTGACCAGGAATGGCAAGGATCTGGGACTGACCCCGCTCGAGTTTGATCTGCTGGTTACCCTTGCCCGGAAGCCGTGGAAAGTATTCACCAGGGAAGAGCTGCTCGAAGAGGTATGGGGCTACCGCCATGCTTCCGACACTCGTTTGGTGAACGTGCATATCCAGCGGCTTCGGTCGAAGATCGAGGCTGATCCAGAACATCCCGTCATCGTTCTTACTGTGCGTGGAGTTGGCTACCGCGCTGGTGGCGACAAAGCGTGAGTCTTGCTGGACGTATCCTCTCTTTACGCCCAGTAAAGTGGTTTCAGGATCGATACCTAGTTAAAGCAATTCGCCAGAACCTAGGTGTGTTTATCACCGTGGTGCTGGTTGCCTCTACAGCGGTGATGATGCTGTTGCTTTCGGTTTTCGTCTCCTCGCACATTCGTGACGGCTTGTTTCAATCGCGACTGGATCAGATTATTTCTGACGCGTCCGTGCGTCGTGCTGCCGTGCAGACGGTGCTCGACCAGTCCAATGTAACGGATGGCGGTGAGCTGCAGGACGTGGCTTACCAGCTTATGCAGGATCAACGTGAAGGCGCGGCTGGTGCCGGTGCGGTTGGGGTCATGTTGCTGCGCAGTCCACAAGAAGCCTCCAGCGTAAGAATCAACGAGGTAGTAGATACCTCCCTGCAAGGAGTACTGACTCCGCAGATGCGCACCGAGGTAGCGGCGGATTCAACTGCTCAGTGGCAATCGGTGAAGCTGGACGTGGGCGGAAAAGAAGTCCCCGGCATAGTTGTAGGCCAGTCGGTGCAGTTGCCTATGGCAGGTGCTCACGAGTTTTACATCGTCTATTCGCTCGCGCCTGAACAGGGAACCATCGACATGATCATCCAGGTGCTAGCGGTAGGAACGCTGATCATTTTGATCTTGCTGACGGTCACCATTATTGGTGTCTCCTACCAGCTAATTACGCCTGTGCGAAGGGCCGCGGCGGCTGCTTCCAGATTTGGCGAGGGCGACTTGTCTGCCCGTCTGGAGGTAGAAGGCGACAACGAGCTATCGATCCTGGCTTCTAACTTCAATAAGATGGCTCATTCGCTGCAGGAACAGATTGCAAATTACGAGACACTAGCAGATCTACAACGCCGTTTCGTCTCGGACGTTTCCCATGAACTTCGTACGCCGCTGACCACTATCCGAATGGCGGCTGAAGTTTTGCACGATTCCAAAGAGGACATGGGACCGGTGGAATCGCGTTCGGCGGTGATTCTCTACGAACAGGTAGAGCGCTTTGAACGGATGCTCTCTGATCTACTTGAAATAAGCCGGATTGATGCCAACACTGCGCTTTCCACACGTGAAGACATAGATATTAGCCAGATTGCGGCCAGGGTGATTTCTGATTCTGAGGCTTTGGCGCAGGCTAACGGGGTGGAAACTATTTTCGAGACTGCCGGTCCAGCGATCGCAGCTATTGACTCGATCCGCATAGAAAGGATCATTCGGAACCTGTACACAAATGCTTTGGAACACGCCGAAGCCCGTCCTGTGAAGGTTTCGGTAGCGTGTTCGAAGACTGCTGTGGCGGTGCGCGTTCGCGATTGGGGCGTCGGAATGACCGACCAAGTTGCTGCGCATGTGTTCGATCGTTTCTATCGTGCCGACCCCGCCCGAGCCCGCACCACCGGAGGAACCGGCTTGGGGTTGGCAATTGCGGCAGAAGATGCCCATATCCACAACGGTTTACTTACGGTGATTGGGTGCCCACAGGCAGGATCAGCGTTCATGCTGGTGGTTCCTGTGAAGGCAGATGTGCCCATTTCCGAGCTGCCGCTGCAAATATCCGATCCGGAATTGGACAGGGCCCGCGCCGAGTGGTCTAGGACCCACCCCGAGGACATCACTCTGGGTTCGGTTGCTGCCGATAATGGAGAGCAGACAGTGGAGCTTCTATCTGCCGATGGGACGCCTTCTATGTACGAGGCAGATCCGGAAAATGTCAGCGAGGGCGACTATCCAGAGGAGCAGGAGGAACGTCGTGAAGATTCGTAAACTAGCTTTGCTAGGCGCAGCCGTCTCCCTCCTTTGCTCTTGCGCGTCGTTACCTACCTCGGGGCCGGTCACTCCGGCCAAACCCGAGCAGGGGGTACAAGATCCATTGGCGCAGCTGGCAGCTCCACCCACAAAAGGGGCCAGTCCTCAGCGACTTACTGAGGATTTCTTGCGTGCTGCGGCTGCCGGTACTTATGACGATTTTGCTACCGCGCGCGAATACCTGACCAAGGAAGCAGCCCGGATTTGGGATCCCAAGCGCGAAATTACGGTTACTCAGGATTCTATTCGGATTACCTATGACCAGGACGGACAAGTGTCTAAGCTCAGCGGTATCCGCAGAATGCGCGTTGATCAGAACGGCATTGGTGATTCCTCCCAGATAGGCACGCGGGCAGGCGCTGAAATAACTTTCGGCAAGGTAGGTGGGCAGTGGCGCATCACCTCTTTGCCACAGGGGATCATGATCCCCCTGGATTCTTTTAACACTGCCTATACGAAGCGAAACCTGTACTTTGTTTCTACTGACGCGAAAGTGTACGTAGCCGACCCCAGGTGGCTGCCGAAGCAAGGCATGTCCACTAACCTGATCAAGCTGTTGCTGAAGGGCCCCTCGGGTGCCATTAGCCCAGCCGTGCGAACTTTTATTCCCGCAAACACTAAATTAGATGACACTGTAAAAACGGACGGATCACAGCTGTCCGTGAAGCTATCTGGGAGGGTACGTACCCTTTCCTCTAAAGACCTAGGATGGGCTCGCGGCCAGATCGAACGGACATTGTCTGGGCTGACCAGTTCTTCCACGCTAAACGTGATTTCTGGAGGTTCCGCCTTGCCCGCAGGAACCCAGCCAGAAGAACAGAAATACGACGCGGATTATCTCTTGGGTATTCGCTCTGGGGTCGTAGTAAGCGACCTGAATTCCCATTCTCGGCAGCTAGTATCCGCGCAGAAAACTCAGAGCTACCAGTTGACAGATCCGGCTATTTCCCCCGTAAGTAGCTCGCCACTGGTAGCCAATGCAGAAGATTCCGGATTGGTACTCTTTGGCCAATCGACTCCGATAGTCGCCTACCCCGGGAAGGCATTGCGCCCTCCGGCAGTGGATAGACGAGGATGGATTTGGACAGGCGATTCTTCCTCGGCGACGGTAGTGGTCATGAATGAAGCTGGCCAGCTCAAGGATGTGTCGGCAAAATGGCTGTCCGGTAGGGCAGTAACTCGCCTGGTCCTTACGCTGGATGGGGCGCGGGCGATGCTTCTGGTATCCGAGAAGAACGGTACTGAGGAGGCCTACGTGTGTGTGGTCCACCGCGACGAGCACGGGAGCCCGGTGGCATTGGTGAACCCCACGCAGGTTGCCACCTCTATCCAGAAGATTCGCGATGTCGGGTGGGTGGATTCGACAACGGTTGCGGTATTAGCGAAGGCGGATGGGCAATCCGCCCCCGATATTGAGACAGAAGAGATCGGATCGACCTCGACCAACTTGGTTGGCCCGGTGGGGGCAACACGGGTGCTGCGGGGCGGCCCTTCGCAGTCGGTGCGTGTAGCTGACTCAAACGGTCGGCTATTCATAAAGTCTGGAGCCGGGTGGAAGTCTGTAGAGACAAAGGCTACCTCGCTAAATTATCCCGGGTAAGCGTGCACAGGAGTCAACCCACAACCTAGGTTTTTTGCGGGTGATTCGTTTTCGGATCCTCGAAACAATTACTGCCATGGGAGCTCTACTTGACCTCGTTGTACCCGTCCAATGCATGGGCTGCGGCGCCTGGGATACGCCACTTTGCCAAGAATGCAGCGGCATCTTTGATGAGTCTCCATTCGACGTGTCTGCATCTTTGCGGGTATACCTCTCTAACGTATGGTGTCTCGACTGGTATGAGGGGGCCCTGCGTAATCTTGTGCTTGCTCTCAAACATGACCAGCGGGTGGATCCCTACCCCTATTTACTTCGCCTCGGGCATGCCTTGGCAAAGGCGCCATTTCTAAGTAGGGCCGATGACCTTGCTATCGTTCCGGCGCCGCCATCTTGGAAGCGGCGACTCTTCGGAAACAAGATCGGTCGTCCTCTTGCATTAGGAATAGCTGCGTATCTGGCGAAGCAAGGCCAGCAAGTGAAGATTCAAGATGTGTTGTATCTGCCGCTACGTGCTCACCAGGCAGGCAGATCAGGCAAAGGCAGAACTGAGCGCTTGAAAGAGGGAGTGAAGTGCGTAGGGAAGGTAGGCCCAAAGGTGCTGTTAGTGGACGATGTAGCAACCACTGGCGCAACTTTGAAGGCTTGTGCAAGAGCCATTGAAGAACATGGGGGACAGGTAGTCGGAGCCGTAGTAATAGCCGCTGCTAAGCCACCTGTCCAAATAGAAGATACGAGTCCGCATATGTGATGTGCGATACGTGAATAGACGGTAAAGTTAAAGGAAATCAGGCATGGGCCTGAACTTCCAAGGGGAGGGGTGGTAGCTACACACAAGACCGCCGCAGTTGGTGCGGTTGGTACCCACAAACTGGCTTCGGCCAACGGAGTGCCCCGGAGGACACAATGGATATTATCGTCAATGCTAGAAATGCCGAGATTCACCCTAACTTCCGCGAATACGTAGAAGAGAAGGTATCGAAAGTAACCCAGTTCTATCCCCGCGCCCAGCGCGTGAACGTTGAACTAAACCACGAACGTAATCCGCGTCAGGCAGATACTGCCGAGCGTATTGAACTTACCGTTCACGGCAAGGGGCCGGTTATTAGGGCAGAGGCATCCTCGTCTGACCGCTATGCTGCCGTAGATATTGCGGCAGGGAAGCTGTACGAGCGTCTGCGCAGAGCTAGGGATCGGGCGAAAGACCATCGCAAGGGAGTAACTCATCAGGAGACTGAAAAGCCCTTAGATATTGAGGCGCTGAAGTTTGAACTGGCTGTTGAAGATGCCCCCAAGGCGGTACACGAGGAGACCAAGTCTGTCGCCGATATGAAGGCTGGCGAGGAGCGCGAAGAGCAGCTTGGCGACTCCCCAGTGATCGTTCGACAAAAACTACATGAGCCGGATCGAATGACCGTATCTGAGGCCCTGTACCAGATGGAGCTTGTGGGACACCCGTTCTATCTGTTTGTAGATACCGAGACATCTCAGCCGTGTGTGGTTTACAGGCGGCACGGATGGACCTATGGCGTTCTCAGGCTAGACGCGAAGGTCGAACAGTAATCTGCTAAGTGTGTTGGCCCGGTTCTCAGTGGTGAGGACCGGGCCATCTTTTCACCTATCGGTAAATGTGATGGACTCCAGTTGTAATGCCGTATGCTTTGGCCGTTAGACTAGGCATGTTGTGTGCGATCAACTGAAGGAGCTCACGTGTCGATTCTCGACAGGATTCTGCGTATTGGCGAAGGCCGAACGCTACGCCGCTTAGAAAAGCTGGCAGGGGAAGTACTTGCGAAGGAAGACGAGTACAAGGCCCTAACCGACCAAGAGTTGCAGGGCAAGACCGCCGAGTTTAAGGCGCTCCTGGAGGACGGCGCGACACTCGATGAGCTACTGGTGGACGCATTCGCGACTGTGCGTGAAGCCGCTGACCGCGTATTGAAGTTGCGCCCGTACAAGGTACAGATCATGGGCGGCATCGCTCTTCATGAAGGCAACATTGCCGAAATGAAGACCGGTGAAGGCAAGACGCTGGTTGCGACCATGCCCTCCTACCTTCGGGCACTGGCAGGTAAGGGCGTTCACGTAATTACTGTGAACGATTACTTGGCTTCCTACCAGAGTGAGCTGATGGGCCGCGTGTATCGGTTCCTCGGGCTCACTGTTGGCTGCATCGTTGCGAACCAGAGCCCTGATGAGCGCCGAAAGCAGTACAACGCCGACATTACTTACGGTACGAACAACGAGTTCGGTTTCGACTACCTACGTGACAACATGGCTCAGTCAGTCGAAGCCTTGGTGCAGCGTGATCACTACTTCGTCATTGTCGACGAGGTTGACTCCATTTTGATCGACGAGGCTCGTACGCCACTAATCATTTCAGGTCCTGCCGAGGGCGAAGCGGATCAGTGGTACTCGAAGTTCTCACAGATGGTCCGCCTGCTAGAGCGCGGTAAGGACTACGAGGTAGACGAGAAGAAGCGTACCGTTGGGGTAACCGAAGCGGGCATTGAAGCGATTGAGGATATGCTCGGTATTGATAATCTCTACGAAGCTGCGCATACGCCGCTGATCGGCTTCCTGAACAATGCTATTAAGGCTAAGGAGCTCTTCAAACGCGACCGCGACTACATCGTCTCGGGTGGGGAAGTAATCATCGTTGACGAACATACCGGTCGTACGATGGAAGGACGCCGCTACAACGAGGGCATCCACCAGGCTATCGAAGCCAAGGAAGGCGTTGAAGTAAAGGCCGAAAACCAGACTTTGGCGACGATTACACTGCAGAACTACTTCCGCCTATACGAGGTACTCGCCGGCATGACGGGTACTGCCGAAACTGAGGCTGCCGAGTTCGCAAATACTTACAAGATCGGGGTAGTGCCGATCCCAACGAACAAGCCGATGATCCGCCAAGATAAGGCTGACCTGGTCTACCCGACCCGCGCTGGCAAGCTGCGGGCGATTGTAAAAGATATCGCGGATCGTCACGAAAAGGGGCAACCGGTACTGGTTGGCACTACCGACGTGGCAAAGTCCGAGGAGCTTTCTGCACTTCTAAAGGAAGTTAGAGTGCCGCACACCGTGCTGAATGCTAAGCAGCACAAGCGCGAAGCAGAAATCGTTTTCGATGCCGGCCGAAAAGGCGCAGTGACTGTCGCTACGAACATGGCTGGTCGTGGTACCGACATTATGCTCGGCGGCAATCCTGAGCGCATTGCCGAGCAAGAAGTGCGTGCAGCCGGTTTTGATCCTGAAGAAGATCTCGATGCCTACCGGAAGGCCTACGAGGAGGCGCTTCCCAAGGCCGAAGCCGCTGTGAAGGCGGAGCATGACGAGGTAAAGGAGCTGGGTGGACTATACGTCCTCGGTACGGAACGGCACGACTCGCGTCGTATCGATAACCAGCTTCGTGGTAGGTCTGGCCGTCAGGGTGACCCGGGCGAATCCCGTTTCTACCTGTCTATGCAAGACCCGCTCATGCTGAAGTTTGCAACCGGTCTGGCGCAGAGGATCATGGCATCAGACTCGTATCCGGAGGATCTGCCTCTGGAAGGGCGCTTGGTATCGCGCACGATCGAGTCCGCCCAGAGCCAGGTCGAGGCACAGCATGCCGAGATTCGTAAGAACGTGCTGAAGTATGACGATGTTATGACCGGTCAGCGTGAGCTGATTTACGATCAGCGGCGGCAGGTACTAAACGACAAAGTTGACATGGGGGAGCAGGTCCCGGGCTTTATTGAGCAGGTAATTCGCGAATCGGTCGCGGCCGTAACTGCGGAAGGAAGCCCCGAAGATTGGGAGCTGGAGAAGCTCTGGACTGAACTTCGTTCGATTTACCCAATCAGCTTGAAGATCGAAGACCTAGAAGAAGAAGTAGGTGGCAGGGTCGCCCTATCGGCTGACGACGTCACGGAAGCTCTGTTGGATGACATTACTGACGCCTACGCAACTGCGGTTGAAGAAGTAGATAATAATCCGGTTGCAATTTCGCAATTGGGCGATGCTCCCATGAACGAGTTGGAGCGCCGGGTCCTTTTAGGGACAGTCGACAGGTTGTGGAGGGAACACCTCTACGAGATGGATTACCTGAAGGAAGGCATCGGCCTGCGCGCAATGGGCCAGCGTGATCCCCTGGTGGAATATTCTTCCGAGGGGGCGCAGATGTTTACCGAGATGATGGGGCGTATTCGCCAGGACACCGTCTCTTCGGTATTCGGTTTTGCTCACCAGTTCAAGGCTGTGCGTGAACAGCTTGAAGCCCAGCAGGCCGACAACTCCGGAAATGTGATGGGTACTGTCGGAGCAAGTGAGGAGCCGACCAATATTGCCTACTCCGGGCCATCCGATTCTCCCTCGAGCGAGGAAGAGGAAGGCGCATCTGCGGGGCAGGCAGAAGGAAAGCCCATGAACCGTTCAGAGAGGCGTGCCGCGAAGAAGAAAAATCGCAGCTAGCCAATTTCTAGTGCCGTAGTAACCCACCTACCGTGTAGCGGTTCAAGGCGCAGTGCTACGGCCCTGGACTTCTTTCCATCGAATACTACGACGGCGGCCTCTACAGCCTGGAGGCCGCCGCCTTTTATTGCCTGCACTGCCTTCACATGTGCGCTAACAACTCTGGCGGATTTAGCGGGAGCGGCATGCTTATTCAGCCTTCGCGCCATCTCTACCCGATTGAGTAACGCCCCATGTATTTCGGGCAATAGCCACTGAGACAGTGGGGAAGTAGGGCGAAAACCGGTGAGTAGTTCGATTACGGTTTTAGCGATGTTCGCCGCCCATGGTCTTGGGTGTGGCATCTTTGGTGTGGGCAGACCTTGATTAGGTCTAAGCTTGCTCCGGGCGGCACACCCAGGCCGTAGTACCGGAATCTGGGTGCGGGTTGGGGGTGGAGTCATTGGTCGCTTGGGAGCAAGCTTTATCATCTTTGGGGATTGGCTTAGTGGTGCGCTCATTTGTCTTCCTTTGGAATAGCCAGGTTTTGTCCTGGTTGAATTAGGTTCGGATTTGGTCCGATAACGGTCTTGTTTCGGTCGTAAAGGGCATTGACTGAGGTGGCGTGCTCTTGCGATATGCTCCACAGAGAATCACCGGCTTGCACGGTGTAATAGGAGAGGTTTTGGGGTGGCGCTCCGGCAGTTAGATCCAGTGAGGGAGCTCCTGGCCCCAGATCAACGAGGGAGGTCGCAACTACGGGACTTCCTTCGGTAGCAGGCGAAGCAGTAGTTGCGAGGGCTGCGGGGGCGGAAAAGAAGCCAATTGCCGTGGATGCTGAGATCGAGATTCCAGCTGCTTTTCGCAACAGGGGCGGACCGTATTGTAGAACTTTGCTGCGAATTGTCTCGGCAACTCTTGCCGGGGCAAACTGGGCAACCAAAAGTGCCAGCCCGCCGGCTAGATACCACAGCGATAGTAGGGCTCCGATTGTGGCTAGTATGCAGGCCACTAACGCCGAGAGCTGGGCTGATGGCAATTCTTGCACGAATATTTGGTGTGCAGAGTCGATCGCCATGCCAGAGCAGTAGGCGCAACTACTTGGTGCCGCCAACGTTGCGATACCGGCGCCGATATTGTTTATGCTTCGCATTGAATGCCTAACGACTATGTTTGAGCATGTTTGATACTTAACGTTAAGCGTGCGGGTGCGACTCTGTCAACAGTAATATTTAGATATGGATTTTTTAGATTCTCTGGAAGCTGCTTTTGAAGGGCAGTGGGCGGTAGAGCGTGAAGCGGAGGCGCACGAATTAGCCGAGGCTGCTCGTCTCAGCATTAACTTGGCTGATCTGATACGCGAGCAGCAAGGTAGGCGTGTTGATCTGGAACTATTTTCCGGGGCGCGGATTGCTGGGCTGGCGGTAGAGGTGAATTCTGCCTGGGCGCAGGTTGTAGATCAGGCAGGGAATCGGACGGTTGTTGCGTTGGCTGCAATAGCGGCGATGGGTGCTCCGGGGCGTGCTGGAACCGTTGAATCTTTGTTGCAGTCTAGGCAGAAAATCGGCATGGTTATGCGTGAAATTGCAAGATCGGGGCGTGTGGTGCTGGTGACCTCTGTAGCGGGGCAGCAGTGGCGAGGTCGACTGTCCGGGGTTGGGGCCGACTATCTAGAGCTAGACAGGAGATGTGCTGTGCGGCTGGCCGTTATTGAGAGCGTGCGAGTGTGTTAGAGGTTTTTAGCTTTTTCCGCTGAGGCTGCGTATGCATTCTGAATGTAGTCTTCGAGGACAGACTTCTCTATCCTCCACTGCTTGCGTCCGCCAACTTGGATGGCTGGAAGTTCGCCCGATTTGATCATGGCACGGACCCCTTGCTCTGAAAGGGCAAGTAAATCGGCCACGTCAGAGATTGTGTAAAATCTAGGTTCCATGTTGCCTATTATGCCCATTTAGTATGTTTTATGTCTATAGATAATGTATTGTTTGGGTTGCTACGGAAGTGACTTTTCCGCTTTCGCATCGGGAAAAACCCGGGCAAAATAGGAAAGGCAAAAAACGGCAACTGGAGACAAGATGGCTAATGCAATGAGGCTTCGCGATCCCCGACTCCTAGCGGGAATTATTCTGATAATCGGGTCGGCCCTAGCGGGTTGGTTCATTCTAGATCGCTCTGCATCCGGTCCTGCAATGTTGCAGGCAAGAAGTGACTTGGCCGCCGGCACGGTCCTGAGTGAGGCAAATACTATTGTCGCTGATGGTTTTGCAGGGAAGGGCGATATCTACCTAGCGGCTTCAGAACTAAAAGAGAATCGACCGCTGGCGAGGCCGGTAGGAAAAGGGGAGATTATTCCAAAAGCAGCTGTTGCTAATGCTGACGCTGTTACCTCCAGGCCAATGATGGTCACCGCCGCGTCTTCTCTTCCCGCATCCGTCAAGGCCGGTGACCAGATAGAACTGTGGGAGGTGGCAAATTCCGACTCGGGACAATCCCAAGAACCGCAACTTATGTGCGTGGCCGGACTCGTCTCTTCTAAAGAGGACGAGAGGGCGTTCAGTGACGGGGTAAAACTCGAAGTTAGGGTGCCGGGAGAATCCGTTTCCAGAGTGCTAGCCGCACAGGGGAAAGGATCCAAGATAGTAGCGGTGGCGAAACACCGATGATCGGGGTCTTGCTATGCCTTGAAGGCGAGTTAGAAGTTGATCTTGTCCGGTCGATCTCTGCCGGTCGGGACATAGCCGTTCAACGTAGATGCGCCGATCTTACGGAGCTACTTGCAGCGGCTGAAGCTGGACTCGGTTCTGTAGCGATCATCTCGGGGGAAGTAGACGGACTTACAATCTCGACTGTAGAACGCCTAGAAGAGGCCGGCATGCACACGCTGGTTGTCTCCTCTGCTATTGAAGAATTTGGTCCTGCGCGTGTCGTTCCCCCAGATAAGACGGCAATCTTAAACAGGGTTGCCGCGGTCATTTCCAAGGCTGCAAGTACCTCCCTCGCTACGCCCTCGACCGAAAGCGATAAGCAGGAATCCGGTGAGGAGACGCCTCTCGGAAAGATAGTAGTAATCACGTCCCCGATAGGATCTCCGGGGCGTACCACCTTAGCTGCGGGAATCGCTGGCGCATTGGCGCAGCGTCATTCCGTGCTGCTGATCGATGCCGATATTACTGCCCCGTCTGTGGCAATGACATTGGGGCTGGACGATTTTGGAGCTGGCATTGCAGCAGCGGCAAGATTGGCTGATCGGGGAGCCTTAGACCAGATGGAATTGGACCTAATCGTCGAGGAATCGGCTGGCTTCAAGGTACTAACTGGGCTAAACAGAGCGCATAGGTGGCAGGAGGTGCCCGGAGGCACCATCAGCAGAATCCTTGAGGTAGCTGCGACCATGTTCGAATGGGTTGTTGTGGATACTGCTGCAAGAACCGATCCAGATGAGTCCGGTACTGTTTTTGGGCCTGCCCGTGACGACGTTCTGGAAGCCATCCTAAATAACTGTGATCACCAAGTGCTTGTCGGACGTGCTGACCCAATTGCTATTCGGCGGCTACTCGCAGCATATGGAGACGAGGCAGATCGAGGGCGCAAGCCGGACACTGTAGCTGTGACTGGTACGGGCGTAATCCCAGGAATGCGCGAGAGACACGTGGGGGATGTGGTTGCACGTTTTGCCCATGCCAAGATCGTAGGGATTGACTTTGATGCGGAGGGGATTGCTCAGGCATTACTGGAGGCTAGACCATACGAGGCTGTAGCTATTTCGAAGCTGGTCGACCGTATAACGGGGGAGCGAAGTTACAGATCCCGTAAGGACATGCGAAAATAGGGCCATGCGTATATATCTTCCCTTGCTGAGGACCGAACTAGCCGACCTGGAACTGCCATCGCGTAACGCTGTTGCTGCCACGGAAGAATTTCAGCGAAAATACCACGAAGAAGGCTTTGACATCGAGGATTACGAATTCATATCCATGATGGTTGCAGCTGGACTTTGTAAGGAACTCGGGGCTGACATGCGCATTGTTGCTGCGGCAGATTGCGAGGCTACCGAAGTGGGCCACGGCATGGTGCAGCCCGCAAGCCTTTCCTGGGAGGATGTCGTGTCAATCCATGTAGACGGCACTGAAGGACGTGCGCTAGTCGCCGCTGGCAAGTGGGAAGAGGCTGGCGCCGAAGCACTGGAATGGTACGACATAGTAGAACGGCAAAATCTTATCGCCGAGTTGGCAGATTAAGTTTCAACCGGGATCCCTGCTCTGAGGCAATTACCTGCACTTTCGGGCCCACCTGGTTTGCTAACTCGCGGACGTGAGAGATGATGCCAACTAATCTGCCAGCACTACTGACACGGAGCTGATCCATCACAGAGTCCAGTTTTTGGGGATCTAGGCTTCCAAATCCCTCGTCGATAAGCATCGTTTGGATTACTATTCCCCCTGCCTCATAGCTAACTACCTCAGCTAGTGCTAGCGAGAGGGCGAGCGAACAGTAGAACATTTCCCCGCCAGATAGCGATGAGGTTTTGCGTTCTGTATCCGAGTAATGGTCCCTAACGGCTAGTGAGAGAGCTTGATTTACAGAACGTCCCCCGTCAGAATCGGTGCGCACGAGCTCATACCTACCCGCGGACATGGCCTGCAGATGTGGATTCGCAACGGCAAGAATCTGGTTCAATCGCTCGAGTAGTACCCAGGTAGAAAGCGGAATTGAATCTTGGTTTGCTGGGCCAGCGTTGACCAGTTCGAAAAGCCAAAGTAGATCTTTGTGCTCGGCAGTTAGGCTATCCAAATGGTCGGTAGCTGAGCTAATTCGCTCTACTGCTCGAAGCAGTTGGTCCCGCTCAGCTAGCAGCTTTCCGAGCTGCTGGTTTTGCGCGTCAGCCGTGGCAGTGGCAGAGTCTTTAGCATTTTGCAGGGCTACGGTATCGGGACTGTTCTCTGCTGCCAGTGCAACTAACTTGGGCTCAGAAAGACGCTGCGAACAAGATTGTTTTTGTGCTTTCCAATCGGCAATTTGGCTGCGAAGACCAGATTCTGCCTCTTTGTCCAAAGCCGCCTTCTGCGCGTCCTCGACGGTAGGAAAGTTGTTTTTCTTCAGCGACCGGATTAGCTCCTCGCCGGATGTCTCGGCAGCTACCTTTGCATGCTCCAGATGCTTGATGTTGAGTAGTTGGCGGTCACCTAAAGTGTGAATCTGCACCAGTTTGTCGTGCAATTGCCGAACAGTGATTCCGTTTTGGGTAAGCGGCGCTATTTGACCTTTTAGCTTACTGATTGACTCTGTAAGAGAGTGGATCCTTTGCTGTAGTTCCTGCAAAGCCTGTTTATTGAGGGCAACTTCGGTGTCGTATTGCGCCTTCTTATTCTGTTCTTCTTGGAGCTTGTTCTGATAGCCTTCCAGTTTATTTGCTTGCCGTTCGGCCTGCTCGAAGAGCGTTCGTTCCAACTGCAGCTGGGGCGCAAGTACCTCCTGCGCGATTGATATTTCCGCTTGAGCTTTAGTAGTGCGTTCTAAGGCTTGTTCGTGCCTACTCTTTGCAGCGTTGAATAGCTCTTCGGCTCTAGCAGTTTCTTTGTATGCCTCGCTTAGGCGATCCAGGGACACAGTTTGGGCGCCCTCCTCAGCAGGATGCGGGTGCGACAAAGAACCGCAGGCGGGGCAGGGAACCCCATCTTGCAAGTGGGAGGCTACCTGAGACGCAAGCCCCTGCAGCCGCTGCGTAACTAGGTGTGCCTCCTTGGATTTGGCCGTGTCCCAGGCACGTGCCGCGGCAATTTTCTGCTCAGCGGCATCTGATAGGGCTTTTGCAGCCTCTTTCCATTCCTCGTGTGCCTGATGCTGGGCCTGTAGCTTTTCTAGTTTTTCGCCGTGCTCCTGCATTGCCTTGGATGCATTCTGGGAAGCCAAGACCTGTAGCTTCACGTGCTCGACTACCTGGTGCGCCTTTGCAGCCTTGGCAGAGCATTCCTGGCCCCCTTTGCTTGCCGCCGCAGCTTTATCTTGGAGCGTGTGTAGTTCTTCTTGTCTATTTTTCAGGTCTGCTTCTACGCCTACTAGTGGCACTAGTTCTGCTGCGTACTGGCCAGCCTTTTCCCGCAAGTCACCGCGATAAAACGAAACCTCCGCTACGGCCTGAGTCAAGATTTCTTCAGCTTCGGTCACGGCTTGCTCAGCGTCTTCCTTAGCAGCCAGATCGTGCTCATGTATTGAGTTTTTGCCCAGTACCTCTTTAGAGCGAGCAGCAGCATCGAGAGTGAGCTGCTGGCGCTCTCTGAGCGAGGCTTCTTGCTCCAGCGTATGCAGAGTTTGCTTTAGCAGAGAGAATTGTGCTTTGGCCTCAATTACCTGCTCCCCGTGGGTTAATGCAGCGGCGGCCTTTTGCTCTTGATCTTTGGCTTTGGCAAGGCCGCTTTTAGCGGTCTCTACCGAGGCATCCATTGCCTGCGCAACGGCGGCTCGGGCAGCGTGAGGTGACCTCTCGCTAAGCTCTATTCCCTTTTCCTGTATTTGGTCCAAATACTCTGACCACGCACTATTGAGGGCGGCAGAAGCATCCTTTGCGACTGCCTGTGCATCCTTCGCGCTCTCGCGTAATGCGTCCTCGAAACGAGCGTAGTCTTGGGTGCGGAAGATAGATTCGAGCACTTTCTTGCGATCGTCAGACTTCGCCCTGAGGAACGTATCGAATTTTCCCTGAGGCAGAATCACGGTCTGACAGAACTGTTCCCCTGTGAGGCCTACCAGTTCTAAGATAGCCGGGCCAACATCTACAGGGCGGGTCGCAAGCGGATTCGCCGGATCGTCAATGCGAATCAGATGCGCGGTAGTGCGATGCAAGGTAAAGCCATCGCCCCGCTTCTTGGGCCTTTCGTATGCGGGCGAGCGGCGGACTCTGTACTGCCCAGAAGACACTTCAAAATCTAGTTCAACCCAGGTTTCTTCAGTGGGAGCACATAAAGTAGAGCGCATTCGGGCGGGATCAGCATTTTGGCTGGAAAGACGGCCGTATAGAGCGAACACTACGGCATCTAGAATAGTCGTCTTACCGCCTCCGGTAGGGCCTGTAATAAGCATGATTCCCTCGGGCTCAAATTCTTCAAAATCTATGTCTTGGCGCCCGGGGAAAGGACCAATCCCGGAAAAAGATAGTCTAAGAAGCCGCATGCTCGTCGCCCTTCCTTACCTGGTACCAGATCTGCTCGACAATTTGCTTGCCCTTCTGCGTAAGTTCTTTCCTGCCGACCTGCTGGGCAAAATCAATGGTCACCTGTACCGGATCCTGCTGGACCACCGTGGTTGTAGGTAGAGACGGACGCCGCTGCGCACCTACAAACTGGACAGTCAGCAAATGTGGAAAACGCTCCAGTAACTGCCGATGAAGATTGGGGGGCCGCGAAACATCGGTGACTTGTGCCGCCACCCACGCATCTTGATAAGAGGCAAAAGCGGGCGAAAGAAGCTCTTCTAAAGTGCCTGTGATAGTGGCTATGGGGCGTACCTGTGGGATAGGTAGCCTGGTAACTGTCGTATTGCCATCTTGGCAGGCAACGAGTAGAGCGCACTTTGCAGTACCAGCCTCGGAAAATGAATACGGCACGGGCGAACCCGAGTAGTAGATAGGAACTGGCCCTTGGAGATGCTGATAGCGATGCAAATGTCCCAAAGCCACATATGACATTTTTTCAAATAGGTCAGCAGATACTGCTTCCACGCCTCCGATAGAGATGTCTCTTTCTGAATCGGAACTTATGCCCCCTAAAACGAAAGCATGGGCCATTACAACGGCAGGTAGAGACGGGTCTTTCTGGCGTCGTTGCTGCAAATCCTGGGAAACGAGTTGCATAGCCGCGCTCATCACATCCTGATGAGTTGTGGCAGTACCAAAGAAATGACTGGCAGCTATTGGTTCTAGATAGGGGAGAGGATAGACGACTCCGTCTGCTACCGGCACCGCTTTTCCGACCTGGGACAGCCGCGATACCACTACTAGTTCGTCCCTAAAGAATTCTGCTCCGAATCCCAGCCGCTTGGCGGAGTCATGGTTGCCGGGACAGTAGATTACTCGGGTGAACTTGGTAAGCCGGTGCAGGGCATCTTCTAACAGTTCTACCGCCCCTGCTGACGGCAGTGCCCGGTCATATACGTCGCCGCTAATTAGCACCGCATCTACCCGGTGTTCTTTGGCAAGATCCACCAAGGAATCTATAAAGAGCCGCTGGGCCGGCACCATGTCTGCCCCGTGCAATGTGCGTCCCAGATGCCAGTCGGAAGTGTGGATGAACTTCATACCACTAAGGTTATGCCCCGCCTCCGACTAATGAGGACAGACCTTAGGACCGCTCCCAAGATTCCAGCCCCGCTTCCCTAGAAGCCAGCAGGCGACGGAACGAGGCGACTCGTTCACGCGAGACCTGTTTCGCATCCAGTGCGCAATCAGGTGCATCCGCACCGTGGGAACACCCACGCGGACAGTACTCCTGCGCGACTTCGGCAAGGTCAGTGAAGCCAGCTAACAATTCGTCAGGTTCAACATGCGCTAATCCAAAGGAACGGACCCCGGGGGTATCGACTACCCATCCAGAATCGTCCTTCAACGGTAAGGCAACCGCTGAAGTGGAAGTATGTCGCCCTCGGCCGGTCACGGCATTGACATGGCCGGTTGCCCGATCTGCCTGCGGAATAAGGGCATTGATCAGTGTTGACTTGCCCACCCCAGAGTGGCCTACCAGAACTGTCAAGTTGTCTTTTAGCTGTGCCTCCAGTTCTGCTAGTCCCACAATGCCATTTTCAGTTACCGAGGTAGAGACAAAACCAATATCCAGATTCTTGTAGAAAGTGAGCGCCTCTTCGGGCTGGGCTAGATCGGCTTTTGTAAGCACTAGGAGGGGTTTTATGCCCGCCGAAACCGCTGCCACAAGGCACCTGTCAATCATGCCCGTGCGCGGAGGCGGATCTGCCAGGGCAGTTACGATTGCCATTTGAGTTGCGTTGGCAACCATAGGTTTCTCGGTGCCTTTACTTGCGTCGTCTTCAGTAGAGCGCATCAACACGGTGCTCCGTTCCTCGACGACGACGATGCGAGCTAGGGATCCTTTCGATCCGGACAAGTCTCCAACAACGCGCACCCTATCGCCTACGATTACAGCGCGTCGTCCAAGTTCGCGGGCCTTTACCGCGTGAAGGAGATTGTTCTTTAAAGAAAGGGTGAAACGCCCTCTATCTACGGCAACTACCGAAGCGATCTCGGCTTTTGAATAATCTGGCCGTTTCTTGGACCTAGGTCTAGATGAACGCGCGGGGCGTACCTTCACCCTGGGATCGTCCGTGCCAATATCACGCCAACCCATTTAGTCCCCTCCACATCCGGGCAAAATCAGGCAGTGTCTTTGCGGTAGTGGCAATATTTTCTACCTTGACCGCAGTCCTTAGCCCCGCAATCGCAGCAAAAGTAGCCATTCGGTGATCTTCATAAGTATTGATTCTTGCCGGTCTTGGAGTGCCCGGAGTAATAGTTAGGAAATCAGGGCCTTCCTCGATCTGGGCTCCCAGCTTGCATCCTTCACAGGCGAGGGCGGCAAGACGGTCTGTTTCGTGACCGCGCAGATGCCCGATTCCATACAGGTGAGTGGGGCCTTCTGCAAAGAGTGCGAGCGCCACGACAGTAGGCACCAGCTCGCCCTCGGCAGACATGTCACGGGTGATCCCGCGAAGGGATTTTCCTTCCACTGTAAGTCGGTTTGCTTCCTGGCTGACACTAGCGCCAAAATCGGTCAGGATGCTCTTCCAGTGGGCTCCTACCTGTGTAGTAGCTGCGGGCCAATCGGGGATCGAAACGGTGCCGCCAGTAAGTGCGGCCGCGGCTAAGAACGGGCCGGCGTTGGAAAGATCCGGTTCAATAGTTACGGTTCCCCCTGCAGGGCGAACGCCGCCAGCGACGAAGGCGTTACCATCTTGCACGCACGGTACCGCATGGGCCCTTAGTGTCTGCATAGTCATCCGAATATGCGGCAATGAGGGGAGCTTTCCCATTACTTCAACCCGCAGTGGATTTGGCATGGCAGCACTGGCGAGCAACAGTGCGGAAAGAAATTGGCTAGTGGAACTCGAATCGACACGGACTGGCCCTTCAAGCGCGCTGCCGTGTACAGCAAGTGGGAGGTGGTCGCTTTCACCGAGAGAATCGATCCGAGCTCCCATCCGCCGCAAAGCCTGTACCAGCCCTGCCATAGGACGGACTCGGGCGCCCTCGTCCCCATCCAATATGCAGTCACCCTGCGCCATGGCCGCTAGAGGAAGCACGAAGCGCATAACGGTTCCAGCGAGGCCACAATCAATTTGTCCGCTCGAACGCAGGGTGCCCCCACGTACGGTCCAAACGTCGCCTTGGCAGGAGACGGCCACGCCTAACTGCTTAAGAGCGGCGACCATCAAGGTGGTGTCCCGCGAGCGGAGAGCACCGCGGATGGTAGTGGGCTGGTCCGAAAGGGCAGCCAACACTAGATGGCGGGCGGTCAAAGACTTAGAACCGGGAATCCGTACTACTCCAGAAACCGGCCCTTGGGCTAAGGGGGCCTCCCACCACTGCGCCATTAATCCCCGATCTGTTCGATTTGTTCCATAGCTGCATCCGCTTCGGCTTCGCGCAATGCTTTGTAGTTCCGGTAGCGCCAGCCTAGCGACGGATCCCCTTCGCGATCGTAAGCCGCCAGTAGGAGTCCGCCGGTCAAGCCTAGCCGAGTAACCGCCATGGACAGGTTCTGCTTCCGCTTGTCGGACTCAGCAAACAAGACGGGATAATTCACTGCGGTGATCGGAAGGTTCAACAGGGCAAGCACAGCCGCGCAAGTACGGGGCTTGATGCCGAAGATCAGACCTAGCCCGGCAGCGGTGGTGACTCCGCCGGCAACACGGGTAACCATGCGCGCGTCAGAGTCCAGTACTGGGGGAAGTCCCCACTTCTCTAGTTTCGGAGAGACAGACCGAAAACGCGCTACGTGTTCTTCGGAGTGGATAACGGCGTCGATGCCGTCAGAGACGAAAAGAGAGGCGATCATAGTGCGGGCGAGAGTGCGTAAAATGCTCATAAAACAATTGGTACCGCACCTGGGTGCTTTTCGCTAGCTATTGGAAAAATAAAATCTGGTCCGGGAATAAAACAGGGCGGCTTCGTGTTCAGTTAGTTAGTTCGCAAAGACTAGTTCTGAGTGCTGCGATAGGCTGAAAGGTGATGACACAAACAACCAAGAGGGCGCCGGCAGAATCCGTCGCCGAGCGCCGGCAGCGTTTCGAACAGGATGCTCTGCCTCACCTGGATGAACTGTATCGCGGCGCATTGCGCTTCACTAGGAACCCGGCAGACGCCGAGGACCTAGTGCAGGATGCCATGGTCAAGGCGTACGCGGCTTTCGACCAGTACAAGCCAGGAACAAACTTGCGAGCGTGGTTGTTCCGTATCCTGCGGAACACCTATATAAATAAATATCGCAAGGAACAGCGCCGGCCACCTACCGCAGATGCTGGCGAGTTGCAGGATTGGCAACTTGCAAAGGCCGCTAGTCACGATTCTGTGGGGTTGTTATCCGCCGAGGTCGAAGCTCTTGCCGCACTTCCAGAGGGTACGGTTCGAGAGGCTTTGATGGAACTGCCAGAGGACTATAGGATCGCGGTTTTTTTGGCGGATGTGGAAGGTTTCTCGTACAAAGAAATCGCGCAGATTATGGACACGCCCACTGGAACGGTGATGTCTCGATTGCACAGAGGGCGATCCAGGTTGCGCAAGGCTCTTGCGAATTACGTAGCAGAAGGGGAGGAATCATGAGCTGCGGATGTGGTAGCGATGATTGTCGCTGCGACGAGGTAATGGCCGATCTATACGAGTTTGTAGACGAGACTCTGTCTCCGTCCCAGATCCACAGGTTAGCGGCGCACATAAGTGGGTGCCCGCATTGTGCAGCCCACGCTGAGGGGGAGCGGGAACTGCGAGCTTTGATGGCTCGGCAGTGCCGAGAGAGCGCGCCGGCACGTCTTCGCGGCAGAATCGTTCGAACCATTGCAGCTTCGGATGGCCAAAATGGGATGTCTATTACTATTTCGGAGTCTTACTAGCCGGTTGGCTTGGTTTTCCGGGGTTGCATGTGCGAAACTGGTTTGGTTATCGACCCGGAAGGAGTGTGTCCCATGAGCAAGCGTGGACGCAAGCGTAAGGATCGCAGGTTCAAGCCTGCCAACCATGGCAAACGCCCTCAGTAACTGAGTTTTAGAGCCCCACTTCGGTGGGGCTCTTTTTTATCTCTTGACAAAAAGTATTGAATATTTATTCACGAAACGACGCTGTTTTGGCCGAATCTGTAGGGATTGGATGAAGCCGGTATGAATAAAAAGAGAATGTCGTTCTACTATTCGGACATATATTCTCAGTCACTGAGCAGGCAACTACTGTTTCTGTAACGTTCACGCTGGGTGAACGCGCAACAGAATAGGAGTGAAGATGTCCGCTACACTGCAAAAAGCAGCGTCTGCGCAAACCGTGCAGCAAAAAGAAGAACGCGCAGCATACATCGCTGCCCTAGGTTTTCCTATTCTGGTCATTATTGGTGGCTTGGTAGGTTTTGCAGCTCCCAGTGTCGTCTTGCCGCTAAAGGGTTGGGTTAACCTCCTTCTAGGGGTTGTCATGTTCGGCATGGGACTTACCCTAAAACCGGCAGATTTCGTGCTGGTTGCCAAACGTCCGCTACCTGTTCTTATCGGTGTCGTTTCGCAGTATGTGGTCATGCCGCTGCTTGCCGTAGTGCTGGTATGGGTAATGCAGCTTCCCGCTGAGGTAGCCGCCGGTGTCATCCTGGTCGGGTGTGCGCCGGGTGGAACCTCCTCTAACGTGGTTTCGTATCTTGCTAGGGGCGACGTGGCTCTGTCCGTCACGATGACCTCCATCTCGACGCTGCTAGCGCCGGTACTTACCCCCTTGTTGACTCTGTGGCTCGCAGGTCAGTACATGCCGGTGAGCGGTGCCGCCATGGCAGTGTCGATCGTCAAGGTAGTACTTCTGCCGGTCGTAGGCGGCCTCGCTTTGAGGGCGTTCTTCAATTCCGCAGTGCAAAAGGTAGAGCCGGCACTGCCCTGGGTATCGGTTGTAGCCATCAGTGTCATCGCTGCCACGGTGGTCGCCGGGTCTAAGGAAACTATCGCCACTTCGGCGGTAGTCGTCTTCGTGGCCGTAGTTCTGCACAACTGCTTTGGGTATGTGCTCGGCTTCTTCGCCTCGAAATTCACTGGAGGGACTCGTACCACTTCTCGTACGACCGCCATCGAGGTGGGCATGCAGAATTCCGGTTTGGCCGCAACTCTCGCAATGCAGTACATGAGCCCGACCGCAGCTTTGCCCGCGGCTGTCTTCTCGGTATGGCATAACCTGTCGGGCGCTGTAGTGGCAGCCCTGTGCCGCACGGCAGATAAGCGCCAGGCTAGTAAGTAGTAGTTGAAAAAATGCCGGTCCCGCGGGACCGGCATTTTTTCATTCTGTTCCAATCCAGGAACCGAAACCTGAATGCAGGACGAGCCATGCTAGCAGCCCGTATCCAACCTGTCCGGGCAGCCCTGTGGGAGACTGGTTGACCTCTGACAGCCACCCATCGTGAGTACTAAGCGGAGTGAAAGTGTCAACGTAGGTTACGGAACGCCTAGAGCAAACGTCCTCAAGCGCATGGTTTAGCTTGGCCAGACCAGTGCTTTCTACTGCCGGTAGCGGGGGAGGTCCCACCACAAAGCAGGGCATGTTGGCACCGGCAGCCTTATCCAAAATATTGGCCAGGGAAAGACGCGAACGAGGAGAAGTGAGGCCAGCGGCAATATCCGCGCTTCCCATCCCTATTAGCAACCTGTTTATGGCGCCTTTGGTACAGCGCCTGGCAGCTTCCTCTTCCCACCTATCGGCTAGATCTATCGAAGTTTCGTTGGGAACTGCCAACGTGAAAGTCTGTACTTCTCGGGCAGCCTGGGTTCTGGCCATAACCCGACCAACCCATCCTAGAGCGCGAGGATCTCCGGCACCTGCGGCCAGCTCATCGCCAATCACAATCAAATTCTGAGGGGTATCCACAACTACATCCTACAAAGTGCGCACAAATAGAGGAGTGGGCAGCTAGCTGCCCACTCCAATACAACTATCGCTGGAAGGCGGCCTCCATGAGCCTCTCGTTTTGTTCAGCATGCATAGCAGCCGTACCGGCTGAAGGAGCTGCCGAGGAGGGTCTTGATACCACGCGAAGGGTTCGGCCTCCGGTGGCCGCATCTGTAATATTCAAGGCCAAGAAAGGCCACGCCCCCATGTTGCGCGGTTCGTCTTGGACCCACACCAGCTCGGCCGAGGACGGGAATGCGCCCAGAGCCTTAGCAAGCGCTTCTTCGGCAAGCGGATAGTACTGCTCCAGACGAACAATCGCGGTCGATTTGTCGTTCCTTTTTGCGCGAGCCTTCACTAAGTCGTAGTAGACCCTGCCGGAGGTAAGGATGATCCGATCGACGTTGGAAGCGTTCGCCAACACCTCATCCTGAGACTCCTGGAGCACCTCGTGGAACGAGCCGCGAGTAAAGTCCTCTACTGGCGAGGTGGCGGCATTCAGCCGAAGCAGCTGCTTCGGAGTAAATACGATCAGTGGTTTGCGCGGGCGCTGATAAGCCTGCGACCTCAGCAAGTGGAAATGCTGAGCCGGGGTAGAAGGCTGAGTAATGCGCATGTTGTTCTGCGCGGCAAGCTGCAAATAACGCTCAATCCTGGCGGAAGAGTGATCCGGGCCCTGCCCCTCATAGCCATGTGGCAGAAGCATCACCAGCGAAGCGTGCTGGCCCCACTTCTGCTCGGCTGCAGAAATGAACTCATCCACAACCAATTGGGCTCCATTTACGAAGTCGCCAAACTGCGCTTCCCACAGCACTAAGGCCGACGGGCGCTCAACAGAATAGCCATATTCAAAGGCAAGAGGCCCATACTCCGACAGTGAAGAGTCGTATATGGAGAGCATCTTTTGATCCGGAGTCAGAAAGTCTAACGGCGTCCATTCGCGTCCAGTGTCGTGATCGTGAAGAACCGCATGGCGCTGTACGAATGTGCCGCGACGGCAATCCTCGCCAGACATCCGCACCGGGGTTCCCTCGATCAGCAATGAGCCGAACGCTAACAGCTCGCCGAAGCCCCAATCGATCTTGCCTTCGCGGCTCATCTGGTGGCGTCGTTCCATCAACTTGCGCATCTTCGGGTGAGGAGTGAAGTGCTCGGGAACGTGCAAGTAGGCATCCCCGATGCGCTCGATTACCTGCCGTGGCACCGCAGTATCCCAACCGACCATCATGCCCGCTCCAGGACGCTGAGATTCCGGTAATTCCAACGCGGCTTCCCCAGGGGACCAGCCGTGTTCGCGAGTCTCAGTCAGGATGCGATTCATCTCGGTGTTGTACTCAGCCAAAGAGGCGCGTGCCTCCTCTTCAGTTATGTCTCCACGGCCAATCAAATTCTTGGTATACACCGACCGAGTAGAAGGAAGTTGATTGATCAGGTTGTACATGATCGGCTGCGTCATCGAGGGGTCGTCGCCCTCGTTGTGGCCGCGCCGACGGTAGCAGACCATGTCAATGATTACATCCTTGTGGAATTCTTCGCGGAAGGAGAAGGCTAGATTCGCAGCCCGTACCACCTCTTCAGGGTCATCTCCATTGACGTGGAAGACAGGGATCTGTAGCCCCCTTGCCATATCGGTGCAATAGCGGGTTGACCTGCCAGAAGCTGGCCCGGTTGTGAACCCAATCTGGTTGTTCACAATGACATGCAGGGTACCCCCGACGCGGTATGCAGGCAGCTGAGACATATTCAAGACCTCATAGACCACGCCCTGGCCAACGAAAGCTGCATCCCCATGAATCAGAATCGGCAGAACGGGGTAGTCGTCAACCTGCCCCATCTTGTCTAACTTGGCGCGGCAGATGCCTTCCAGCACCCCGTCGGCTGCCTCCAAGTGAGATGGGTTAGCCGCCAGAGTTACGCGGATAGCCACGCCGTCCTCGACAGAGAAAACCCCTTCTGTGCCCAGGTGGTATTTCACGTCACCGCTACCTTGAACCGTGCGTGGATCCTGATTGCCTTCAAACTCAGAAAAGATCTGCCCGTAGGACTTTCCGCCAATATTGGCCAGCACATTCAAGCGGCCACGGTGCGCCATGCCAATGACAGCATCAGGAAGGCCGCGCCTCGCTGCAGCCGTAAGAGCGGTATCGAGCAGCGGGATCAGCGATTCGCCGCCCTCAAGAGAAAAACGCTTCTGGCCGACATACTTGGTCTGCAGGAAAGTTTCGAATGCCTCGGCTCTAGACAGAGTGGACAGAATGTGTCGCTGGGCTTCCTTGGAAGGCTTCTCGTAAGGAGTCTCAATTTGCCGCTGCAGCCAAGCCCGCTGGGCTGGATCCTGGATGTGCATGTACTCAATGCCCATAGAACGGGTGTAAGTGTCGCGCAGCCTGGTAAGGATCTGCCGCAAAGTCATATTTGCAGCTCCACCGAATCCGCCGGTGGGGAAGGATCGATCAAGATCCCAAACAGTTAGGCCGTAGTTAGCAAGAGACAGGTCGGGATGGCGACGCTGCCGATACGCCAGCGGGTCAGTATCTGCCGCAAGGTGTCCGCGAGAACGATAGGCATGAATAAGCTCAGCAATGCGAGCAGGCTTGCCCTTCTCTGTCTCAAGCGAGTACTCGTAATCCTGCTGGAAGACGAAAGGCTCGTAGGGTACCTCCATGGCGCGGAAGACACGTTCGTAGAAGCCATCCTTGCCAGTTAGCTTTTCCTCTACAGTACGAAGGAATTCCCCGGAGGCAGCTCCCTGAATAACCCGGTGGTCGTAGGTGGAAGTCATATACATGGCCTTGCCGACCCCCATACGTGCCAGCACGGTCGGGGATGCGCCAGCCCACTCGGCAGGATACGCCGTGGCGCCGACGCCAATAATTGTCCCCTGCCCGGCCATCAACCTGGGTACGGAATGGCTTGTTCCCAAGGTGCCGGGGTTAGTCAGCGTCATCGAGGCACCCTGGAAATCCTTAGGGGTGAGCTTGCCCGCACGGGTCCGCGCAACAAGGTCCTCATAGGCGGCCACAAATTGCTGGAAATCTAACCTGTCAGCCTCGTGGATCACGGGCACCATAAGAGTGCGGGTGCCGTCCTTCTTCGGTAGATCAATAGCTAACCCGAACCCCACGTGTCCGTACTGGCGAACGTTGGGCTTGCCGTCGACCTCTTCGTAACGGACGTTCATAGAAGGCATCTTGGTCAAGGTCTCGACCACCGCGTATCCGATTAGGTGGGTAAAGGAAACCTTTCCGCCCCGAGTTCTGGCTAGATGGTTATTAATAACCGAACGATTTTCGATCAGTACTTTTGCTGGGATCTGCCGGGCAGAGGTCGCGGTCGGAACGCTCAAAGAGGTTTCCATATTCTTCACGATGGCGCCCGCCGGGCCACGCAGTCGCTGTACCTGGTCGACTTCGCCCTCGGACCCCAGTAGCGCGCCGTTGCCCTTCAGAGCATTTGCCGCATACGGCGAAGTTGGCGGCTCCACCTTCGAGAGGGGAAGAGGGGGAAGATCAGAACGTGTCTCGTCTGCTACTTGCTCTGCAGGCTGGTCCTGCACCTTCTCTCTCTGTGCGGGAGTAGAGGTCGCCTTGAGCTCCTCCATACTTTCGACAGCTTTGAAATAATCCTGCCAATCGGTGGGCACCGATAGGGGATCTGCATCATACTTCTTGCGCATCTGCGCGATTACGTCACTGGTGGGCGCTTGTTCACTGCTGTCCTGAGACATGTAACACCTCGATGTGGAGTGCGACGGAAACTACTCGTAGAAACAAGATTAGGCAATGAATGCCGAATCCACAGCATTTCCCTTTTATTTCGAGACACTTTGCCCCAGTTTGGGCATGTAATTGCTCGGGCGAGGCCAGTACAATAAAGAATCATGTGCACCAATGGATTGGACGGGCTACTTTTACATGCTCTATGACCTTTTAATGATCGGAGCGGGAGTGGTCCTAACGCTCGGGACTGCGCTCTTTGTTGCATCCGAGTTCTCTTTAGTCGCTCTAGATCCGGCAACCGTGGATCGAAGAGCAGCGGCTGGCGACAAGCGTGCCAGCAGTGTCTCGAAGACAATGCACCACCTAAGCACTCACCTTTCGGGAGCTCAGGTTGGAATTACGCTGACCACAATCATGCTCGGCTACACTACGCAGACTGCTGTAGCTGACATGATCGATCGGTCTCTCCGCGGACTCGGAGTAGCAGTAGCAATTTCCACTACCGTGGGCGTGGCAGCCGCCGTGATCGTGGTCAATGTTTTCTCGATGGTCTTCGGCGAACTTGTCCCGAAGAATTTTGCGCTCGCGGAAACACTGAAGGTTGCTGGCATAGTTTCTCCGGTGCAGCGAGCCTTCACGTTCTTATTCCGGCCCCTAATCGGCCTGCTCAACGGCTCTGCGAATATGGTGCTGCGGGCGGTCGGAGTAGAGCCCCTGGAACAGATGTCCTCTGCCAGATCTGCTTCGGAGCTAGCGGCGATGGTTCGGCACAGCGCAGAAGAAGGCACCCTTGATACGTCTACCGCTTCGATGTTCACCAGATCGGTCCGAATGGGGCGACTGACTGCAGCCGACATCATGGTTGACCGAGGGCGAATGGACACCTTAGAAGCAACGAACAACGTGGAAGATCTTATCGATCTTGCCCGTAAGACGGGGCGCTCGCGCTTCCCTGTAATCGGCGAGGACACGGACGACATTCTGGGAATTGCGCACCTGCGCAGGGCGGCTGCCGTTCCCTTTGCCAAGAGAGGAGAGGTTCCCGTCACTAGCCAGTCGATCATGTTTGATGCGATGCGCGTTCCGGAGACGGTGCAACTGGCTCCGCTCATGGTTGCCCTCCGTGAAGAGGGCCTACAGATGGCGATAGTGGTTGATGAATACGGCGGTACTTCGGGACTTGTCACCCTCGAGGACATAGTTGAAGAAATCGTAGGCGAGATCGCTGACGAACATGATCCCAAGCGCCGTGGGATTCGAATTGCCGGGCAAAATGGCTGGTATGTTTCCGGGCTGGTTCGCCCTGACGAACTACACGATTACACGAAACTGCGGGTGCCTGATGACGGACCCTACGACACCCTCGGAGGATTGATAATGGACCGGCTCGGGGCGATCCCAAAAGAGGGCGACTACGTAGATGTCAATCATGTGCGGTTGCAGGTGACCGGTATGGATGGCAGGCGAGTGGACCAAGTCCTAGTTCAGCCAACGAAGGAGGTCTGAAATGGGAATTGGTACCGGACTGATCATAGCGATTGCCCTCTTGGCAGTGAACGCGTTCTTCGTGGGAGCTGAATTTGCAGTTACCTCGTCTCGAAAATCCCAGATTGACCCGCTAGTAGAAGAAGGCAGGGCAGGCGCAAAGGCTGCACAGTGGGCCTTAGAGCACGTTTCCCTAATGCTGGCAGTGTGTCAGTTAGGGGTAACGCTTGCTTCTACAGCATTGGGTGCGGTGGCGGAGCCGGCTCTTGCAAGAGCGGTCAGGCCGCTCCTCCTTCGGTTCGGTTTGCCCGCTGCAAGCTCTCATCTGGTGGCAGTGATTATTGCTTTACTGGTCGTACTGTATCTGCACGTAGTTGTTGGCGAAATGATTCCCAAGAATCTGTCAGTGTCAGCACCGGCGAAAATGGTGCTGGTGCTAGCTCCACCTCTGGTGCGGCTGGGCCGTCTAGTGCGGCCAATTGTTGAGGGAATGGATCATTTTGCGAATTGGTTTATCACGAAACTCGGGGTGGAACCCAAGCACGAGGTGGCTGCCACCTTTACTGCAGAAGAAGTGGCTACCATCGTGGAATTGTCAGAAGCTGAAGGCAAGCTGACTGACGATCTAGGTCTGCTGTCCGGAACGCTAGAATTTAGCGAAGAACTTGTAGAGGCCGTAATGGTGGGTCCCGAAAAGCTTGTGACGCTGCCCGTGCAAGTAACTCCTGCCGAGTTTGAAAAAGTAGTTTCCCAGACGGGATTTTCGCGCTTCCCGCTAGTAGATGGAACTGGCGAATACGTCGGCTACCTGCATCTAAAAGATGTACTGCAGGCCGACTCTAAAGAACAGCGAGACAAGCCTGTGCCCTCATGGTGGATCAGACAGCTGCCCAAGGCATCTCCTCAGGACGAGGTCGAGGATGCGCTTCGGGTAATGCAGATGACCGGTGTTCACTTAGCTAAGGTAGAGCGCGAAGGAAGTATCGTTGGCGTCATCTTCCTTGAAGATATTTTGGAAGAACTTGTAGGTGAGGTTCGGGACGTAATGCAGCGGCAGTAGGGATTCTCTGTAGAATGCATAACATTTGTATGTCATCGTGTAATATAAACGTTATTGTTTCGTGATGTGGCCTTGTAGACGAGACGAAAGGGAAACAGTGGAGAGCAGGATTGACATGCGGAAGGCGAACAAACGTCCTCGGCATCCCCGTGGAATGGGACGGCGGCTAGCAGTTCTTGGTTCCTTGGGAGCGATCACCGTAGCTGCTCCACTTGCCGGTTTCGTCGGGGCCGACATGTCTATTGCAATGCCTAAAGAATCTGGATATCACGCCGGAGACACCTGGGCGAAGGTGCGTTCTAACGTTTCTACTGTTGAATCGCAGAGCCAACTAACAGCGGTGGCAGCCCCCGTTTCGGTTGCGAGGGTACGTACAAGTAAAGAGATGAAACGGTGCGTGGCGAAGTATGCCTCTGCCGGTGAACGCGGTGTTTTTGCCACTTCTGATGCCATCGTCGAGCCGCTGCCCGCCGGTACATTTACAATCGCCTCCCCCTTCGGGTACAGGTCCCACCCGCTGTTCCACACTTCTAAATTGCACGAGGGCGCCGATATGGCCGCCCCGTCAGGTACCCCTGTTTTTGCCACTGCTCCGGGCGTTGTGAAGACCGCCTCTGAAATTGAGGGCGGTGGCTACACTGTAGAAATTACTCACACGATGGAAAACGGCGAGACTTTCTCGTCGGGGTATATGCACCTACTTGCGGGATCCATCCAGGTGAAGGTAGGGGAGACGGTCAAGGCCGGGCAGATGATAGCCCAGGTCGGCTCTACCGGTAATTCCACTGGGCCGCACTTGCATTTCGAAATCAGGCCAGATAAAGATCCTATCGATCCGCTGCCATGGTTGAAGGAACATAACGCCCATCCGGTAGGTCAAGAAGATTGCTAAGGGCATTTGCCCATCGCGGGGGAGCCAATGAAGCGGAAGAAAATACTCCGCAGGCTTTCGAATATGCGCTCTCGCTCGGGTATAAGCGGCTAGAAACGGATGCGCATCTTAGCCGAGACAACAAAGTGGTGCTGCACCATGATCCCGACCTGAAGCGAACCTATGGGATAGCCGCGAAGATCGCTGACTTGGATTGGGCCGAGCTCTCGGAATTTCGAATGCCTAATGGAGGCAGGCTCATGCGTTTTGAAGAAGCGCTAGAGCGTTTTGACCAGGTTGAATTCAACGTTGACGCGAAAGAAAATGCCGTGGCAATGCCATTGCTGAGGCTCGCCAAGAACGATTTGGACCGGGTCCGCTTTGTTTCTTTTTCAGCGCGGACAGTAAAAGAATTGCGGCAGGCTGGAGCCGAAAAGACAGCACTTACTATGCCCGAGGTAGCCGGGCTTCGCTTGGGAATGCCGCTGCCTAAAAGGCTGCTGGAGAGGGTTGACGCGGTACAAATACCTCCCACTTATGGGCCGATCAAATTAGCCACAAAGACTTTCATCTCAAGAGCGCACGACGCCGGTTTATTTGTTGATGTATGGACTGTTAGTGAAACAGAAACTATATTGAAAATGATCGACGCCGGAGTCGATGGGCTAATGACTGACTCGCCCTCGGTACTCAAAGAAGTGTTGGTCCAAAGGAACATTTGGGAGGGCTAATGCCTTGGATCAGAAAGCCGGTAGATAAAAAGCTGGTTAGAGCGGCCAGGAAAGCGCGCGCGGCGGAAGAAATTGCGCATCTTGACTACTTGCGCGCGGTTCAGCGTGCCGTCATGAAAATGAACCAGACCCAGCTGGCCGAGGAATTAGGGGTATCACAGTCTTCTGTATCGCAATTGCTCCGTTCGGCCAAACGGCAACCTCCAGTAGCGTCAGGGTACTTTTCTGCCGATCCGGACGAGGCGATTAAAAGATTTGTAGCCGGGGTAGTAACTAGAAAAGAACTGGTTGAAGAATTGCGCAGATGGAACAGTCGTGGGGCAGACACCAGAGCGGCTCTAGATAAAGCCTATGTGCAGCGGATTATCTCGGAGCGGTTAGCGAAGATGGTAGGGGAAGAAGCCCGTAGGTAGGAACTGTAATGATAGTGTCGAATCCATGAGGATTCACATTGCATCGGACCATGCTGGGTTCGAACTCAAAGAAGCGTTGAAAACCCATTTTTCTGAACGTGGCAATGAAGTCATTGATCACGGCCCTGAAACATACGATCCAGCTGATGACTATCCCCCAACCTGCCAGGCATGCGCAGAAGCGGTGCTTGCGGATCCAGGTTCGCTAGGCTTCGTGCTGGGTGGATCGGGCAACGGTGAGCAGATTGCCGCAAACCAGGTTAAAGGCATCCGCGCCGCCCTCTGTTGGTCAGAGGAGACGGCAGAGTTGGCAAGGCTGCACAACAATGCTCAGGTTGCCGGTATAGGAGCTCGCATGCACTCCACGGAAGACGCCATTCGGATTGCAGACAAGTTTGTCGACACAGCATTTACCGGTGAGGAGAGGCACTGCCGACGTATTGATCTACTGGACGAGTACGACCAGAAACACTGATTTACCAGCAGATTTTCGATACTAGGCCCTTCGCTGGTAAAGTGGAGGGCCGTAGGCCCCGATAGCTCAGTGGATAGAGCGTCTGCCTCCGGAGCAGAAGGTCGCAGGTTCGAATCCTGTTCGGGGCGCTTTTCATACCCAAAACCGCGCAGATACTTTGGTTGTTAGCAGCCAGCACTTTATGTGAGCAGACAAAAATGGCCCCGCCGAAGCGGGGCCAAATCTAGTAGTTTTCTATTCGGCTGGTCTATTTATTATCCAGTAGAGGAGGCCAACAAAGACGCCCCCACCAAGGATGTTGCCGAGCGTTACCGGAAGCAGGTTTACCAACAAGAAATTAGAGAAGGTTAGCTGCCCTCCGTAGCCCAGGATTAGGCCGTAGGGGATCATGAACATGTTTGCCACGGAGTGTTCGAATCCTGCGGCGACGAAAGCCGAGATCGGGCCCACGATGGCGAGGATCTTATCCGCGACAGTCTTGCCCGCGAAGGTCAGCCACACTGCCAGGCAAACTAGCAGGTTACAGCCAATGCCCAAGACAAAGCTCTCGATTGGGGTGTGCGATACTTTCGCCGTTGCAGTGTTGACTATTACCTGACCGAAGGCGCCTTTGCCGCCTGCTTGCAGGTTTCCGAAATAGGCGAGGGCAACCACAAGTGGTGAACCGACGAAGTTGCCGACGTAGACGATTGCCCAGTGCTTTAACAGTTCCGCCCAAGTAAGGCGACCCGAAGCCTTGGCGATCAGCGACATGGTGGTGGAGGTGAACAGGTCAGCTCCGGTAATAACTACTAGGATCAGGCCGACTGAGAAGACCAAGCCTCCCATCAGTTTGGCTACGCCCAGGGGCAGCTTATCGGCGCCCATCTGCACGGTTGTGAAAAAGATGAAGCCAAGTCCGATGTAGGCGCCTGCGGCAATCGCCAACAGGAAGGTATTCAGCGGCTTAGTATTTGCAACGCCTGCTTTCCCCGCCATTGCGGAGGTGGCAGTTTTTAATGTTTCTACTGGTGAGGACATTACCAGCTTCTCTGAGGGGGCATTTACTTGTGTATTCACCCCGCCAGTGTATGTGACAACCGGTAAATAGGGTAGGAAATTTTGTTGAAAAGGCGAACTTTTCTGTTTTGGGAAAGGCGATTGCGTAGCCTACCCCTTTAGCAGGTAGTCTTAGCGTGTGACTCCAGAAGAACTTTCAGAACTAATTCACCAGTGTCTTTCTGCGGCAGCGAAGAGGGGAGACATCGCCCTCAACGCAGAAGATATTCCTCAGGTAAAAGTTGAGCGACCACGCAATCGTGAACATGGCGATTGGGCAACGAACGTGGCTATGCAGCTAGCTAGGAAGGCATCAACTAATCCGCGTGCCCTGGCAACTCTGTTGGCCGGAGAGTTAGAACAGGTCGACGCTATTGCGGCCGCGGAAGTGGCAGGTCCAGGATTTTTGAATGTCCGACTTTCCTCTGGAGCCGCAGGTGCCTTAGCTGCCACCATCTTGGAGGCTGGCTCGCAGTATGGTCGCAGTGATGCGCAGTCGGGTTCGCACGTGAACCTAGAATTCGTCTCTGCTAATCCCACCGGTCCGATTCATATCGGTGGAGCACGCTGGGCCGCAGTGGGAGATGCTATGGCGCGCGTCCTCGAAGCTGCTGGCGCGCAGGTAACTCGCGAATACTACTTCAACGATCACGGTAATCAGATCAACAACTTCTCGGCTTCATTGCTAGCGGCTGCGAAGGGGCGCCCAACGCCAGAAGATGGCTACGGCGGAAAGTACATTTCCGAGGTCGCAGACCAAGTAATTGCGCAGGTTGGCGCCGAGGGAGGCACTGATCCACGGGAATTAGGAGATGTCGAAGCTCAGGAAGTATTCAGGGAAAAAGGCGTAAAGCTCATGTTCGCCGAGATCCAGGAATCTTTGCACGCATTCCGTACGGATTTTGACGTTTTCTTCCATGAGCAGACTCTGCATGAATCTGGTGCGGTAGACGATGCCATCGAGAAGCTGCGCAAGTTGGGCGTAATTTTCGAATCGGAAGGTGCCCTGTGGCTCCGGTCTACCGATTTTGGAGATGACAAGGACCGCGTCCTAATCAAGTCCGATGGCAATGCTGCCTACTTCTCTGGCGACGTTGCGTACTATCTGAATAAGCGTGAACGTGGGTTTGACCAGTGTATTTACATGCTTGGCGCGGACCATCACGGCTATATCGGACGCATGTACGCCATGGCTCGCGCTTTCGGGGACGAGGCCGGCCCCGGAAAGAATATGGAAATTCTGATTGGGCAGCTGGTAAACCTAGTGCGCGCCGGTAAACCAGTTCGCATGTCCAAGCGTGCCGGAACCGTAGTTACCCTTGAGGACCTAGTGGAAGCTGTTGGGGTAGATGCGGCGCGGTACAGCCTGATTCGTTCCTCGGTAGATACCACCCTGGAGCTGGATTTGGATGTTGTGGCATCGCACACGAACGAGAATCCGGTCTACTACGTGCAGTACGCACACGCGCGTACCTGCGCTGTTGCCCGCAATGCGCAGGAACACGGAGTTTCCCGCGAGGCCGGCTTCGCTCCGGAGGAACTATCTTCCGCAGCCGACGGGGAACTGCTAGGCACCCTGGCTCGATACCCGGAAATCGTGGCGCAGTCCGCTAGCATGCGAGAGCCGCACCGAGTGGCTCGTTATCTAGAAGAACTAGCCGGTGCCTACCACGCCTGGTACGGACAGTGCCGAGTTACTCCCCGTGGGGACGATCCTGTCGAGCCTTCGCATGTGGCTCGCCTGTGGCTAAATGATGCCGTCGGCCAGGTCCTGCGCAACGGTCTAGATTTGCTAGGGGTGCAAGCACCCGAAAGGATGTAGCTCTCATGACTGATTTGGCCGCATTGGCGTGCCCTGATCCTGCCCAGCGCCCCGACCTGTGGCCCTGGAGTGCTGCCCGCGAAGACGGAGCGCTATGGGTGGGTGGAGTTTCTCTGATTGATGTGGCGAAAGAATACGCCACCCCCGCCTACGTGTGGGATGAGGCAGATTTCGAAGGGCGCTGCCAGGTGTGGGCTGCCGCTATGGCCGAAGCTTTTTGGGAAGGCTACGGATTTTCGGGAGCAAAGGTAAATTACGCTGGAAAGGCTTTCCTGTGTGCCGATGCTGTGCGCGCTGCAACGCGGGCCGGCCTCGGTATCGACACGGCCTCCTTGGGCGAGCTCTCACTAGCGTTAGCTGCAGGTGCCCCCGCGAGCGAGATTGGATTGCATGGCAATAACAAAGGGGATCGCGAACTGGAGTTGGCCATCGCAGCTGGCATCGACAGAATAATTGTTGATTCCTTACCTGAAGTAGCGCAGGTCGAACGCATTGCGGCTGCGGCCGGTAAACAGGCGCGAGTGATGGTCAGATTAACCACCGGGGTTCACGCCGGTGGGCATGAATACATTTCCACCGCACACGAGGACCAAAAGTTTGGCCTCTCGATCGCTACTGGGCAGGCAGAGGAAGTCATCGACGCCATCGCTCAGTGCGATCACCTAGAGCTGGTGGGACTGCACTCTCATATTGGTTCTCAGATATTGGATTTGGACGCTTTTGCGGCATCTGCCTCAAAGGTAATGGCATTTCGTGCCAAGATCCTGGAAAAGGGATTAGCCGTAGGCGAGGTTGACCTGGGAGGCGGATATGCCATCGCCTATACCGGTGCTGATCCGCAGGCGCCTACTGCTAATGAGATTAGCCTCGCCCTAGCCGAGGCTGTGAAGGATGCTTGCCAGAAGGCGGGCACTGATATCCCCGTAATCTCGATCGAACCGGGGCGCTCTATTGCGGGCCCATCCCAGGTGATGCTGTATTCGGTCGGAACGATCAAAGATGTCACTATCGCGCAGGGGCAAACCAGGCGTTATGTGTCGGTAGACGGCGGAATGTCAGACAATATTAGGCCGGCTCTTTATGGCGCCAACTACAGCGCCACGCTGGCAAATCGCATCTCTGAGGCAGAAACGGTGCTTTGCCGGGTAGTAGGCAAACACTGTGAATCCGGGGACGTGGTAGTAAATGACGTTGCCCTTCCTGCAGATTTACAGGCCGGGGATCTATTAGCTGTACCGGCTGTGGGTGCGTACGGTCGTGCCATGGCATCGAATTACAACATGCTGGCGAGACCCGGAGTTGTCGGAGTAAGAAACGGCAAATGGCGCGAAATTATAAAGCGCGAAACTATTGAAGATCTATTGGCTGCAGATAAGACCTTGGAAAAATAGCGAGGACTGAATGTCAAAAGAGGTTGTAAAGATTGGCGTCCTGGGGTGCGGCACCGTCGGTACCCAAGTTGTGCGGTTACTCGGGGAGCGGGGACGCGACCTAGCAGCGCGTGCGGGAGCACCCCTAGAAATTGTGGGTATATGTGTTTCAAATCTGCAGGCAGAACGCGATGAGGCAGTTGACCGGTCTTTGCTAACCACAGATGCCAACAGTGTTATTGATGAAGCCGACCTCGTCATTGAACTGATAGGTGGCATTGAACCTCCTCGCACGTTGGTGAGGCGCGCCCTCAGTGCCGGCAAGACGGTGGTTACTGGCAACAAGGCTTTATTAGCCGCACACGGACCGGAACTGTACGAGCTGGCCGCCGAAAAGTGTGCCAATCTCTACTACGAAGCTGCGGTTGCCGGAGCAGTCCCCGTCGTTTATGGCCTACGAGAATCCTTGCTCGGCGACCGTATTAACAAGGTAACCGGTATTGTCAACGGCACTACCAATTACATGCTTGAACAGATGGATACGGCCGGTCGTTCTTACGACGAGGCGCTGGCGAAGGCACAGGAGCTGGGGTTTGCAGAGGCCGATCCCACAGCCGACGTAGACGGTTTCGATGCGGCCGCAAAGTGCGCGATATTGGCGTCCCTGGCATTCCACACCAGGGTGTCGCTGCAGGATGTGCCTGCTACGGGCATCCGCTCCATCACGGAACAAGACTCGGCGGACGCTGCTTTCTTCGACGAGAAGATCAAGCTGGTGGCAGTAGCCGAGCGCGTACAAACTGAAGACGGGGAGGCACTCAGCCTTGGAGTTTATCCCGCAGTTGTACCGCAGTCTTCCGCCCTCGCCAATATAAATGGAGCCTTCAACGCAGTGGTGGTGGAGGCTGAGGCCGCTGGCACTCTGATGTTTACCGGACAGGGAGCGGGCGGAGTACAGACTGCCTCAGCCGTGCTTTCTGACGTGGTGGCGGGTGCGTCCCACATTGCCCACGGGGGGAGCGCGCCACGAGAAAACTCCTATGCGAATCTGCCAATCCTGCCCGCTAGCGAAGGCTGCCATCGGTACCGGCTCCGGGTGAATGTCCCTGACGAGCTAGGTACCCTGGCAGAACTTGCCCAAATTTTTGCAGATGAGGGCGTCTCGATCTCCGCAGTACACCAGAGTGCCAATGAGGACAAGGTATCGGTTGTGTTGTCGACGCATAAGGTAGCGCAGAAGGCTATTGCGAAGATCCGCGAGCGCTTGGAAGCAACTGGGGTTCATGTTGCTTCCGTGCTGGTGCTAGAGGCATAAGATGCGGCTGACTAACGACTCGGTGCGGGTACGGGTACCGGCCACATCTGCGAATCTGGGGCCTGGATATGACTCCATGGGGATGGCCTTGGCCATGTATGACCAGATCGATGCCCGCGCGGTTGCTGGGCCAACTCGGGTAACGGTGAAGGGACAGGGGGAAGGGCAGCTTCCCGAGGGCGAGGAACACCTGGTAGTGCAGGCGCTTCGCGTGGCTTTGGAAGCAGTCGGTGCTCCCCAGGTGGGAGTCCACTTGAACTGCGTCAATACGATCCCTCACGGGCGTGGGCTTGGGTCTTCGGCCTCGGCAATTGTGGCCGGCATGCTGCTTGCGCGTTCATTTCTGGCAGAGCCAGAGGTGCTCGACGATCAACGGATTTTGCAACTGGCTACCCAGATGGAAGGCCATCCTGACAACGTAGCGCCGACGATCTTTGGGGGAGCCACGATCAGCTGGATGGCAGACGAAACTGCCTGCGCAACCCGCATTCCGGTAGCTAATGGCTTGGTAACAACAGCATTTGTTCCCGGCTTTAGGCTGGCCACCTCCAAGGCGCGGAAAATGCTGCCTGCTAAGGTGCCTCACGCCGATGCCGCATTTCAGGCTGGACGCGCAGCGCTGCTGGTTGCTGCTTTGGCCGATCGCCCAGAATTGCTCTGCGCTGCCACAGAAGATCGGTTGCATCAGGACTACCGGGAGCCGGCTATGCCAGCCTCCGTCGGACTCGTTCGCTGGTTGCGCGACGAGGGGTATCCGGCAGTGGTTTCTGGGGCCGGTCCGACCGTGCTAGTGCTTGGACGGGTGACCCCGGGGGTGCGCCGGCAGGCCCGCGAAGGCCGGTGGGATGTACACGAATTGAAAGTAGATGAAGAGGGCGCCAAAACTGTGGGCGGCACCTCTTCGCGTGATCGCTAAACTTTTGCTATTGTTGAGCCATCGCAGACATTTTCTGCGTTTCGGGCTCAATAGCCTTTAGCTAATCCATTTTCTTTTTCTTTCGCGCAATAGGGCGTAAACGGATTATGCTTTCCCAACAACATTTATGAAGGAATTTCGTGAGCACTAATAATGATCTGAGCTCCAAGCGGCTACCCGAGCTGCAAGCCCTCGCCGCATCTATGGGCCTGAAGGGCACTTCTAGAATGCGCAAATCTGATCTGATCCAGAAAATTCAAGCTGCTTCGTCCTCGACCGACGGCGGTGGTCAAGCTGAGCCGCGCCGTCAAGCAAAGGAACAGGAAACCCCCGAAAAGGCTGCTGCTAGCCAGGATAATCTCCCAAAGGCAAATGGCGATGATGCGCAAGGCCTCAAGAATCAGGATTCCCGGGAAGGGCGTCCTCGGCGTAGTCGCAGGCGCAGGGCTTCCTCCGACGCTGGCGCACCCAAGCTGGACGTGAAGCAGGAACTGGCGCGCGAGGGCAAGGCTGAAACTCCGTCCTCATCTGATGAACCGAAGAAGGTAGAAGACATTAAGCTGCCCACCGGCGGCAAGAAACATGATGACGAGGAGCGCTCTGGACGTCGCAGGCGCGGGCGGGACCGGAAGCGGGGCCGCCACGACGGCAACAACAATTCTCACCACAACTCCAACAATTCGAACAACTCGAACAACGAGGTAAGCGAAGACGACGTGCTGATCCCCATCGCGGGTATCTTGGACGTGCGCGATAACCACGCTTTTGTTCGCACCTCCGGGTACTTGCCCGGTCCTAACGACGTGTACTTGTCACTGGGGCAGGTGCGCCGCTGGGGGCTGCGCTCCGGCGATGCGATCCAGGGTGCGGTGCGCCAGCCGCGCGAGGGCGAACGACGGAGGCAAAAGTACAATGCCCTGGTTCGCTTGGATGCGGCTAACGGGCTGACGCCCGAGCAGACCCATGAACGCCCGCAGTTCAAGGACTTGACCCCGCTGTATCCGGACGAGCAGCTGCGGCTGGAGACTTCTCCGAAGGCTATTACGCCCCGTGTTATCGACTTGGTTAGCCCCATCGGCAAGGGACAGCGCGGACTTATCGTTTCGCCGCCTAAGGCCGGTAAGACGATCATTCTTCAGCAGATCGCCAACGCTATTTCGATCAACAATCCTGAAGCCCATCTGATGGTGGTTCTGGTAGACGAGCGGCCCGAAGAAGTTACTGATATGCAGCGTACGGTGAAGGGGGAAGTCATTGCTTCGACCTTCGACCGGCCGGCTTCTGATCACACCATCGTTGCGGAACTGGCAATCGAACGGGCAAAGCGTTTGGTTGAACTAGGCAAGGACGTGGTGGTCCTTCTGGACTCCATCACCCGTCTTGGGCGTGCCTACAACCTGGCTGCCCCAGCTTCTGGGCGCATTCTTTCCGGCGGTGTTGATGCTTCCGCCCTCTACCCGCCCAAGAAGTTCTTTGGTGCGGCCAGGAACGTGGAAAACGGCGGTTCTCTTACCATTTTGGCTACTGCTCTTGTCGAGACCGGCTCCAAGATGGACGAGGTCATCTTCGAAGAGTTCAAGGGTACGGGCAATATGGAATTGCGGTTGTCGCGTGCCTTGGCAGATCGCCGTATCTTCCCGGCAGTAGACGTCAACTCGTCGGGCACTCGCCGTGAAGAGATGTTGCTGCGTCCTGAAGAGATGAAGATTTTGTGGAAGCTTCGCAGGATCCTTGGCTCGCTCGATACGCAGGAGGCAACCGAACTGGTACTAGGCAAGCTTCGTGATACTTCCTCCAATGCTGAGTTCCTACTCACCATTGGGAAGATGAGCACGTCGGCCGATTAGTAGCGCCTGCAGTGAACACTCTCACGTATGAATACGTGGAAGAGTATGGCATAATCTTTCTGTTCCGGTTCACCGCTCTGGCGGACCCGGCGACCTCGAATTCCTTAAGGAGATAAATTATGAAACAGGGAATCCACCCTGACTACCACCCGGTAACTGTAACCTGCACCTGCGGCAACGAGTTCCAGACTCGCTCCACCATTTCGGGCGATTCGATGCGTGTTGACGTGTGCAGCGCCTGCCACCCGTTCTACACTGGCAAGCAGAAGATCATGGATACCGGTGGTCGTGTTGCTCGCTTCGAGAAGCGCTACGGCAAGCGTAAGAAGTAAATAGGTCTTATGGGCGCCGGTCGGGTCTTCCCGGCCGGCGCTTCTATGTAGTCGGCACCCCAATTTGTAGGAAAGCGGTAATGAGCGCAAGTTTTGACGCAGGCGAGAAGATTTTTGCCGACCTGGCAGAGGTTGAAAAGAAGATGTCGGATCCGGCGGTGCTGTCGGATCAGGTTCAGGCACGTAAGGTTGGTAGGCGTTATTCGGAACTGAAGCGGCAGGCAGAGTCAATCCGGTCGTGGCAGAAGCTTAGTGATGACTTGGATGCTGCGAAGGAACTTGCTGAGGTAGATTCCGAGTTCGCTAAGGAAGCAGAGCGGCTCGAGTCTGAGGTGAGTGCTGCCCACCAAAAGATGCTCTCAGTACTTGCTCCACGTGATCCTGAGGATGCCTCCGATGTACTTATGGAGATCAAGGCCGGTGCTGGCGGTGAAGAGTCCGCCCTCTTCGCGGGGGACCTGCTGCGGATGTACCAGCGGTACAGCGAAAAGCGTGGTTGGTCGTTCAATGTGATGGACATGAACGAAACCGATTTGGGTGGCGTGAAGGATGCACAGATCTCTATCCGGGCAAAGGGTAATCCTTCTCCGGAAGAGGGCGTGTGGGCGTCCATGAAGTACGAGGGCGGCGTGCACCGCGTCCAGCGCGTTCCTGTTACCGAAACGCAGGGGCGTATTCATACTTCTGCTGCCGGCGTGTACGTTATGCCGGAAGTTGAGGATGAGGGAGAGGTCGAGATTGGCCCGAATGACATCCGGGTGGATGTGTTCCGTTCCTCTGGTCCTGGCGGCCAGTCGGTGAACACTACAGACTCGGCGGTGCGTATTACTCACTTGCCCACTGGCATCGTGGTGTCTATGCAGAACGAAAAATCGCAGATCCAGAACCGTGAGGCTGCGATGCGCGTTTTGCGTTCGAGACTAGCCGAGGAAGAACGTCGCAAGCGCGAGGCTGAGGAAGCGGAGGCGCGCCATTCGCAGGTGCGAACTGTGGATCGTTCAGAACGCATTCGCACCTATAACTTCCCCGAAAATCGCATTGCTGATCACCGTACTGGCTACAAGGCATTCAATCTTGACATCGTCCTGGGCGGAGAACTGCAGCCCGTGATTGATTCGGCTATCAAGCTGGACGAGGAACACCAGTTGGCCAAGGCCACAGGTCAGGAATGAGCTCTGTAAGGGGAGCTATTCGGCAAGGCGCCTATATTCTTGCCGAGGCCGGAGTAGATTCGCCTACTCCAGATGCGAAAGAGCTAATGGAATCCATAGTGGGCGAAATTTTTACGGCTCCGGCTACTCTTAGTCCTGCCCAGGAACGCGAGTTTTTCACCTTGGTAGGCAAACGCGCTAGTCGTATACCGCTGCAATATTTGACTGGAAAGATGTATTTTCGGCGGCGGACGTTAAAGGCTGCCGAGGGCGTGTTCATAGTGCGTCCTGAAACTGAGATGGTTGCCGAGAGCGCAATCGCTGCAGCTCGCGAAGTTGCTCGCCCTCTCGGATACCGTGAAGGTGCTGTGCGTGTGGTGGATCTTTGTGCCGGCTCGGGGGCCATAGCCGGTGCGGTGGCCGACGAGATCCCGGGCGCTAAGGTGTGGGCCGTCGAGATGGACCCGAAGGCTTACGCGCTTGCCAAAGAGAACCTGCAGGGATTGCAGGTGGAGCTCGTGTGCGCGGATGCCACCAGTGCGGAAACTATGCGGAATTTGGACGGGTCAATAGATGTGGTGGTTTCCAATCCGCCGTACGTGCCCGAAGGGGACGTGGCACAAGCAGAAGCGCTCTGTGACCCTCCTAGTGCTCTGTATGGAGGCGGAAGCAATGGGCTCGAGATCCCCTGCCAGATTATCGACCGAGCTGCACGTTTGTTGCGCGACGGGGGTGTGTTGGTGATGGAACACGCGCCCTCGCAGGGGGCGGATTTGTGCGCGCACGCTCGGAAGATGGGGTATGTGCAGCCGTGTATCATGAAGGATCTTACTGGTCGAGATCGTTATCTATTTGCTCGTCGCCCTAAAATGGGGGACATGAATGTGTATCCAGCTTCCGAAGCCGCCCAGCCGTTGCAAGAGGCAGCCCAGAAGGGCGAGCTAGTTGTTATTCCCACTGACACTGTGTATGGAATCGGGGCAGATCCGCGAAATGCGCAGGCTGTCTCCAAACTATTAGCTGCTAAGGGTAGGACCGGGCAGATGCCTCCGCCGGTGTTGGTGTCTGCTTTGGAGGACTGGAAACTGGTGGCCGCATCTATGTCGCCCAAAATGATGGCATTGGCAAGGGCTTTTTGGCCTGGCGCGCTCACATTGATTCTGCCCGCGGGCAAGAACCTCGGATGGGATACTGAGGCGAAGGGCGGCACAGTTGCTGTTAGGGTTCCGGGTCTGGCACAAACTAGGGAGCTATTGAAGCTAACTGGTCCGCTTGCTGTGACCTCCGCAAATCTGCACGGAGACGATCCGGCTCAGAACGTATCCGATGCACAGGGATACTTCGGCGAAGAAGTGGCTATCTATGTAGACGAGGGGCCAACCCCCGGTCCGGTGCCCTCTACAATTGTCTCCCAACGCGGCGAAGAGATGGTGATCTTGCGGCAGGGGGTAATCCCTGAAGAAGAGCTCGCGCGGGTCTGGGAGAGTGCGTGAAACTCTACCTCCTGCTCGCCCTCATAGCTGGCTCCGTTACCTACTTACTCACCCCGGTGGTTAGACAACTCGCCCTGGCAGCTCACGCCCTGACGCCTGTGCGTAAGCGGGATGTGCATACCGTCCCAACCCCCAGACTTGGGGGAGTAGCGATGCTTGGCGGATTTGCGGTGGCCATGGTGCTCGCTTCCAGGACTTCTTACTTTTCCCGACTGTTTGCCGATCCGCAACCGTGGTCGCTTCTTGCGGGTGCTGTGGGAATCTGCCTTCTGGGATTCTTGGACGACCTGTGGGATTTGGAATGGTGGACCAAACTAGCCGGGCAAATCCTGATTGCAGGAGGCATGGCTTGGGGTGGAGTGCAGCTCGTTAGTTTCCCAATCTTTGGCCTCACGATCGGCTCTTCAAAACTCTCTATTGCCGTAACTGTGCTGGTAGTAGTGGCCTGTATCAATGCGGTCAATTTTGTTGATGGGCTAGACGGGCTAGCAGCCGGCTGTATTGCCATTGGAGCGATGGGATTCTTTGTCTATTCCTACATGCTGGTTCGCCTCACGAATGCTCAGTCTTATGCGTCATTGGCCGCAGCCGTAGTGATCATGTTGGTGGGTATCTGTGCAGGATTCTTGCCGCACAATTTCCACCCGGCCACAATCTTTATGGGTGATACCGGAGCAATGCTGCTGGGACTACTGTCCGCAGGAGTGTCAATCCTGGTTACGGGGCAGGTAGATCCTGCAATGTTCGCCGGATCAGAGATGTTTCCTTCGCTGCTACCGATATTGCTGCCGATTGCGGTGCTGATACTGCCGCTAACAGATATGACGATGGCAGTGGTGCGTCGCATGCGGGCAGGGCATTCGCCATTTCACCCAGATAGAATGCATCTTCACCACCGCCTATTGAACCTTGGCTATTCGGTGGTTACCGCTGTCTTAATCATGTATCTGTGGGCAGCTTATGTCGCATTGGGGGCAGCGGCCCTTGTAGTATTTGAACCCATACATGTGGGCATTGGGCTCGCCATCGGTTTAGTTGTGGTCGTGGTTATTACCGTCTTATCAGTACCGTCTGTACACCAATCAATTTTTCGAAAGAGGCAGAGGCACTAATGGAACAAGTTCGCCGAGCAATGGCTGCAGCGCGCAAAGCAGTCCTGGTTTCTTACCTCGCTACGAGCATCCTTGGCCTCATAGGCGGACAGGTCTGGCGAGGGCGGCCGGGGCTTATTGCAGCATTGGTTGCGGCCGCCATAGGGGCGGTGTTGTGTTTGGCGACCATGGCGGTCAACTACTACGGCGTGAAATATCCGGACTACATTGCGCCAGCTCTGGGTGGGGGAATGCTCCTCAAGTTAGTTGCTCTGGCAGTTGGCTTGTGTTTATCTAGAAGATTTGTTTGCATTGACACGGTGGTATTGGGAATCACACTCACTGTTATGATTGTCGTCACAATGTTTGCTGAAACTGTAGCCTTGGTTCGTTCGCGCATCGCCTACGTCGATCCAAAAGCACAGCTCGCCCCTACTTTGGAGGGCGAGGATCGGTAGTGACCGAAACATGAGGGTTTGTTGTACCCTTTATCAGGTGATGGCTATCTTTAGGTTGATGGCTCCATTAAAGAAGCAGGAGGTGCCCTGGTGCTAAGAGCGCTGGCGGTTGGCAATGCGGTAGTGCACACTAGCGGGGAGTTTCATACCCCATCACTAGATGATTTCTTCCCCCCGGTTTTTGCATTTGAGGGAACTCCTTTTGCAATGAACCGTGTCATGGTCATCAGGTTGGTCATGTTGGCGATCATGGTGATTCTGCTCCTGGTCTACGCTCGCCGTGCAAGGCTGGTGCCGGGCAGGGCCCAGGCCACTATGGAGTTGCTCTTCGACTTCGTGCGCACCTCGATCTCGGAGCAGGCAATGGGAAAGACAATGGCAGCTAAGTACAACGGCGTAGTAGCGGTTGTATTTTTCACCGCCCTGTTCATGAACTTTGCCGGGATCATTCCCGGTTTGAACTTGGCCGGAACCTCAGTTGCTGGTTTGCCAATTCTCATGGCTATTGTCGCTTGGGTGGCGTTCATTTGGGCCGGCATTCGCGAGCAGGGAGTTGGAGGATTTTTCAAATCAGCGCTATTCCCGCCGGGAGTGCCTAAGCCTATCTACCTCATCCTCACTCCGATCGAAGCGCTTTCGACCTTCATCATCAGGCCGTTCACCCTGTTTGTCCGTCTTATGGCAAACATGATCTCTGGTCACTTTATGCTGGCCCTCTGCCTGGCAGGAACTAACTTCCTGCTGCTTTACATGCAAGGTCCGCTGAGGGCAGTAGGTATCTTGACCTTCTTAGGCGCCATTTTCGTGACTCTGTTTGAAATGGTTGTTGCATTTTTGCAGGCATACATCTTCGGCATTCTAACTGCCGTGTACATTGATCTTTCAGTGCACTCGCACTGATATCCGAAGGCATCCGCATTCGGAAACTAAATAAAGAAAAGGAACACACCAATGACTGGTAGCGCAGCAGTACTAGCAACCATCGGTTACGGTCTTGCGACCATAGGCCCCGGCATCGGCATCGGCTTGCTGGTAGGAAAGACTCAGGAATCCATCGCTCGTCAGCCCGAAGTTGCCGGTAGGCTAACCACCAACATGTTCATCGGCGTCGCATTCGTTGAGGCGCTCGGTCTGCTTGGCATCGTAGCAGGCATTCTCTGGGCGAACGTATAAGCATGTATTCCGCAGTACTACAGGTTGCTGCAGAGACACAACGCAACCCGCTTCTACCCGAGACCTTCGACATTTTTTGGTCGGCAGTCGTCTTGGTCGTGGTTGCGCTCGTCCTGGGCAAGTTCGCCCTCCCGGCCTTCAATAAGATGGTCGATGAGCGGACCCGCAAGATCCAAGAGGGGCTGACTCTAGCCGAAAAGGCTAAGCAGCAGGTCGCTCAGGCCGACGAACAGGCCCAGAGCGAATTGCGTGAGGCCCGTAAGGAAGCCCAGGAGATTCGCGATAAGGCACGCGCCGATGGCAAGGATATTGTCGCCCGTGCCCGCGAAGAAGCAAAGCAGGAAGCGGAGCGTGTGCGCACCGCAGCAACGCGAGAAATTGAAGCAGAACGGCAATCGGCCCAGCTCTCACTTCGGTCAGATGTGGGGCTGCTTGCTGCGCAGTTAGCAGAAAAGATTGTGGGGGAGCAGCTCAAGGATCGGGAACTTTCCGCCCGTGTAATTGATCGCTTCCTTGATGATCTGGAGGCAAGCCCGGCGCCGGAAGGAGCTGAGTCGAAGTAATGCGCGCATCTAGTGCGGCAACGCGTGAAGCAGGACGCAAGGTCCTAAAGGACGGCGTTCCCTCTGCTTGGCAGCAGATGCAGGACGTCGCCAGTGACCTATTTAGCGTGGCTGATTTGGTGAAGCAGAACCCCGGTTTAGCCCGGGCACTGACTGATCCTGCTAGGTCAGCTGAAGATAAGGTCGCCTTGGCGAAGGATGTGTTTTCAGAAAAAACACATCCGTTAGCTCAAGCGATTCTAAATGAATTGGTAAGCGGCAGGTTCTCCTCCGAGAACGATCTGTCGCATGCTCTGGAGGACATTGCAAGTGACGGGCAGTTCTACTGGGCTGCTAGCGAGGGTAAGCTGGAACAGGTTGCCCAGGAGTTGTTCAATGTCACCCAGCTGTTGCAAAAGGAGCGGGAGTTGCGCAATGCGCTTTCCGATTTGTCTGAATCCCGTGCTTCTAGGCGGGCACAGCTAGTTCAGACTCTTTTTGCGCACGCGGTTAGCCCACAGGCCCTCACGCTACTGCAGAGGGCGAGCGCCTACCCCAGGGAGGGCTCACTGCTAGCTACCCTGAGGCGCTATGCGCAGCGCGCTTCACAGCTTCGTGATCGAAAGCTGGTCACGGTTGAGGCGCCGCAGGAACTGGAACCGGCTCAGCTGGAGCGGTTGCACAATATTTTGCGTAATCGCTACGGTCGCGACGTGGATTTGAATGTCTCGATTGTTCCTTCCTTAATTGGTGGACTTCGGATCCACACTTCCTCTCACATTACCGACGGCACTGTCCGTAACGCCCTGGCCCGCACGCGCGAACGTTTGGCCGGCTAACAAGATAGATAGTAAGGATTCTCATGGCTGAACTTTCCATCGCTCCCGACAAGATTCGGGAAGCGCTGAACAGCTTTGTTGACAGCTACGAACCAACTCAGGCAGATACTGAAGAGGTCGGTCACGTCACGCAGACGGCTGATGGCATTGCACGCGTCGAAGGCCTACCTGGCACGATGGCAAACGAACTTCTTCGGTTTGAAGATGGCACCCTGGGTCTGGCAATGAACCTCGACGTCCGTGAAATCGGTTGTGTGGTTCTTGGCGACTTCGGTGGCATTGAAGAAGGTCAACAGGTCTTCCGCACCGGTGAGGTTCTCTCAGTCGGCGTAGGCGACGGCTACCTCGGCCGCGTCGTTGACCCGATGGGTGCTCCGATTGACGGACTAGGCGAGATCACCGACCTTGAAGGTCGCCGCGCCCTCGAATTGCAGGCACCGGGCGTGATGATGCGTAAGTCCGTGCACGAACCGCTACAGACTGGTCTGAAGGCAATTGACTCGATGATCCCGGTTGGCCGCGGCCAGCGTCAGCTAATCATCGGTGACCGGCAGACGGGTAAGACCGCGATCGCGATCGATACGATTTTGAACCAGCGCGAGAACTGGCTCAGTGGTGACCCGAAGAAGCAGGTACGTTGCATTTATGTAGCTATCGGGCAGAAGGGCTCTACCATTGCTTCTGTTCGTTCCACTCTGGAAGAGGCCGGTGCTCTGGAATACACGACTATCGTCGCCTCGCCCGCATCAGACCCGGCAGGTTTCAAGTACCTTGCCCCATACACCGGTTCGGCAATTGGCCAGCACTGGATGTACCAGGGCAAGCATGTGCTGATCGTATTTGATGACCTGTCGAAGCAGGCAGAAGCCTACCGTGCAGTCTCGCTTCTGCTGCGTCGTCCGCCGGGACGCGAAGCTTACCCTGGCGACGTGTTCTACTTGCACTCTCGTCTACTCGAACGTTGCGCCAAGCTCTCTGACGAACTCGGCGGCGGCTCGATGACCGGCCTGCCTTTGATCGAAACCAAGGCAAATGACGTCTCGGCATACATTCCGACCAACGTAATTTCAATTACTGACGGGCAGATCTTCCTGCAATCCGATCTGTTCAACTCGAACCAGCGACCCGCTGTGGACGTGGGTATTTCGGTGTCCCGAGTAGGCGGTGACGCCCAGATCAAGGCCATGAAGAAGGTTGCCGGTACGCTGAAGCTTACGCTGGCGCAGTACCGTAGCCAGGCTGCTTTCGCTATGTTCGCTTCCGACCTCGACGAAGCTACTAGGCAGCAGCTGACCCGCGGCGAGCGGCTGATGGAATTGCTGAAGCAGCCCCAGTCAAGCCCGGTGAAGGTCGAAGACCAGGTAGCAGTCATTTGGGCTGGTACCCACGGGTACCTAGACGATCTGCCAGTTTCCGCTGTCAAGGACTTCGAGGCAGGTCTGATCGACCATCTGCATTCGCACTCGCAGGTGCTGCAGACGATCGCCGACACAGGCTTGCTAGAAGATGACACGGAAGCTTCGCTGAAGGATGCTGTCGAAGAATTCCACTCGACCTTTGCGGCAAACTTCGAGTCGGCCCACGTTGATGGTGCCGATAACAAAGTTGAAGCGGAACATACCGAAGAGCAGATTACGCGCGGAAAGCGGTCCTAATGGGCGGCAAGCAACGCGTATATAAGCACAAGATTAACTCCACGGCTACACTCAAGAAGGTGTTCCGCGCCATGGAGTTGATCGCTGCTTCTCGTATTGGCAAAGCGCGCCAGGCTGCTGACGAAGCGGAACCGTTCTCGCGTGCGGTGACCAAGGCAGTCATGGCAGTGTCGGTACACTCGGACATGGATCACCCGCTCACGCGGCCACGTACCGATACCAATAGGGTTGCAGTAATTGCTATTACCTCTGATCGCGGTATGGCGGGCGCATATTCGGCAAATATTTTGCGCGAAACTGAAAAGCTGCTGAAGAAGTTGCAGGAAGAAGGCAAAGAGCCGGTCCTGTACACCTCTGGTAGGCGGGCGCAGTCATACTTCCGCTTCCGGGAACGGGCTATTGAGAAGTCGTGGACCGGTGTTTCGGACAACCCCGATGAAGAAACGATCACCGATATTGCGAAGACCCTGCAGCAGGCTTTCCTAGCCAGCCCCGAAGAGGGCGGAGTGGGCGAGGTCTACATGGTCTTCACGCGTTTCAAGTCGATGGTTTCGCAGGTTCCCGAGGTGCGCAAGATGCTGCCGCTGAAGGTTGTTGATTCCGAAGAAGTCATCGATCTGGATGCCGAAAAAATGTGGAACAAGTACTCCGAGGGCGACGCAATGCCCCTGTACGAGTTTGAGCCTTCCGCCGATGCGCTCTTGGATTACGTGCTGCCCATGTACGTGGGCGTGCGAATCCGCCACGCGCTCTTGCAGTCGGCTGCTTCCGAATTGGCTTCCAGGCAGACAGCAATGCACACTGCCTCGGATAACGCGGAAGAGCTGATCAACGACTACACTCGTCTGGCTAACGCCGCAAGGCAAACCGAAATCACTCAAGAGATTACCGAAATCGTGTCCGGTGCCGACGCACTGGCAAGTTAGAGGGAATACACAAAAATGACTGAAACTGAAGAAAAAGTCCCGGGCGTCGGCCGCATTGCGCGCGTTACGGGCGCAATTGTCGACATCGAGTTCCCGCCGGATGCGATCCCCGACATGTACAACGCCCTCAAGGTTGAGGTAAACCTATCCGGTCAGGGCGAGGGCGAAGGCGTCACCCAGATGACGCTGGAAGTTGCCCAGCACCTAGGGGACAACCTGGTGCGCGCTATTGCGCTGAAGCCGACTGATGGCCTGGTGCGTGGCGCGAAGGTAATCGACACCGGCGAAGCAATCACCGTCCCGGTGGGCGACGTGACCCGTGGCCACGTCTTCAACGTAATCGGTGAATGCTTGAACCTGGAAAAGGGCGAGAGCCTCGAGGTTACCGAACGGTGGCCAATCCACAGACAGCCCCCGAAGTTTGACCAGCTAGAGCCGAAGACCCAGATGTTCGAGACCGGCATCAAGGTTATCGACCTGCTCACCCCGTACGTGCAGGGTGGCAAGATCGGTCTGTTCGGTGGAGCCGGTGTGGGTAAGACCGTTCTGATTCAGGAAATGATTCAGCGTGTGGCTCAGGACCATGGCGGCGTGTCTGTATTTGCTGGCGTCGGCGAGCGTACCCGTGAGGGTAACGACCTGATTCACGAAATGGACGAGGCGGGTGTCTTCGACAAGACAGCACTCGTGTTCGGTCAGATGGACGAACCGCCAGGAGTACGTCTTCGTATCGCGCTCACCGGTCTGACCATGGCTGAATACTTCCGCGATGTGAAGAACCAGGACGTGCTGCTGTTCATCGATAACATCTTCCGTTTCACTCAGGCAGGTTCTGAGGTATCGACCCTTCTTGGGCGCATGCCTTCGGCAGTGGGCTACCAGCCCAACCTGGCTGATGAAATGGGACAGTTGCAGGAACGTATTACCTCGGCAGGGGGCCACTCGATTACCTCGCTGCAGGCAATTTACGTGCCTGCTGACGACTACACTGACCCGGCACCAGCGACTACCTTCGCTCACCTGGATGCTACTACTGAGCTTTCTCGTGAAGTTGCCTCCCGCGGTCTGTACCCGGCAGTGGATCCGTTGGCTTCGTCCTCGCGAATCCTGGATCCGCGCTACGTGGGCGACGAGCACTACCAGGTTGCCACCAGGGTGAAGTCCATTCTGCAGAAGAACAAGGAACTGCAGGACATCATCTCGATCCTGGGCGTTGACGAACTGTCTGAAGAGGACAAGGTTACTGTGGCAAGAGCTCGTCGTATCGAGCAGTTCCTGTCGCAGAACACCTACATGGCCGAGAAGTTCACTGGCGTAGAAGGCTCTACGGTTCCGCTCGCAGAAACCGTTGAGGCATTCAAGCGCATCTGTGACGGTGTCTACGACAAGGTACCCGAACAGGCTTTCTTCAACATCGGCGGCATCGACGATCTGGAACGCAACTGGCACGAAATGCAGAAGGCATAAATGTTAGACGTAAACGTGGTATCGCGCACAGAATCCATCTGGTCTGGCACTGCCAGCCTCGTGGCGGCTCCCTCTATTGACGGCGAGATTGGCATCTTGCCGGGTAGGCAGCCCCTACTGGCAGCAATGGCCAGAGGCACTGTGCGGGTGAAAAATGGCGATTCACTAGTCAAAGAAGTAAAGGTTCTTCGCGGATTGATCTCGGTCGATTCCGACATGGTAACCATACTTATAGACGAACTGGATAAGAACTAGCTAAAACAGCTAACATATAGTGCATGACGACTACTAATGCACTGACCATCGTTCTGGCAGTTATTGCCTGTATTGGTCTGATTATTGTTGTCGTCGTTGGACTTTATGCGTTCCGCATGCGCCGCGTTATGCATGCCGCATCATTCGATTGCGATTACCGGCCGGACATCACCTCGGGGTGGACGGCCGGTTTCGCTGTCTATGAGCGCGATTCGCTGGATTGGTATCGCCTGGTGTCGTTCCGTCACCGCCCTGATCTATCGTGGGGGCGCAGGACAATGACGCTCGAGCGACCCGTTCGAATCGGGAAACGCGATGACAAAGAAGTATTTTTGACGAATGTGCGCGCCGACGGACACAAATTCGATTTGGCTATGGACCGAGACGATCTGAACGGCCTGGTCTCCTGGTCAGAGGCTGCACCACCACGCGCACAGTAGGGAATTCATGCGACTCGTTGTTGCGACATGTTCTGTCGAATATTCAGGGCGTCTTGACGCCCACCTGCCCATGGCAATCCGGCTCTTGATGATCAAGGCCGACGGCTCTGTGCTTGTCCACTCTGACGGCGGCTCCTACAAGCCGCTCAATTGGATGGCTGCTCCCTGCACCCTTCGCGAGATAGAGCCCGACCAGAGCGAACGGGAAGCTGGCATCACCAAGGTTTGGGATGTGCGGGCCAAAAAGAGCGACGACAAGCTGAAAGTGCGCATCGGGGAAGTACTGCACGACCTCGAAGAAACCTTCGGCATTGATCCTGGTCTTACCAAGGATGGCGTAGAAGCCCATCTGCAGGAACTGCTGGCGGAGCAGGTGCCGCAGATCCTCGGCGAAAGGTGGCGGCTGGTGCGCAGAGAATACCCGACCGCAATCGGACCGGTTGACCTGATGGTCCGCGATCCCGAAGGAAATGCGTGGGCGATCGAAGTAAAACGTGTGGGCGGTATGGACGGGGTAGAACAGCTTACCCGATACCTGGAATTGCTCGGAAGAGACCCCAAATTTGCTGGAATTAAGGGAATTTTTGCTGCCCAGCAAATCCGCCCACAGGCCAAGGTATTGGCCGAGGACCGCGGTATTACCACAATGCTGTTAGATTATGCAGCCATGCGGGGAACCGACGACGTGGAAGCAAGATTGTTCTAGAAGGGAAGAAATGTTTGCCGTCGAGGGAAAAGTTGTAACGGAGCAACAAGTAATTGCGAACGGAGTAGTCGCGATAGAGGGCGAGACGATTTCCTGGGTGGGGCCCGCAGCCGAATTCACCGGCAAGATTACTACCCACTCTGACTACATTTTGCCGGGCCTAGTTGACGTGCACTGCCACGGGGGAGGGGGCGCATCCTTCCCGGACGCCCTCGATGCTTCGGATGCGAAACGGGCGGCGGCAGAACATCTGCGCCACGGCACTACTACCATGGTGGGGTCGCTGGTAACACAGGACGAACCGGTTCTGCTAAAACAGGCCGAGCTGCTTGCGCAACTGTGCGAAGAGGGGATGCTTGCAGGCATCCATTTTGAAGGTCCTTTCGTGTCTGCAGGACACTGCGGCGCGCAGGATCCTCGCTATATTCGCGAGCCCGACACTGACTTTGTAAACGGACTCCTGGCCGCCTGCAATGGGTGGGCTCGAACCATGACGATCGCGCCGGAAAAGCCGGGTGTTTTGGGCGAGGACGGGATTGCCGCGGCACTGATAGCCGGGGGTGTGATTCCGTCTTACGGGCATACTGATGCTTCCTCCGAAGAATTCCGCGAGGCGGTAGAACAGACTGCTCAGATGATGTCTGGCGGGAATGCCCGCTGCAACGTTCCTACGGCTACCCACCTGTTTAACGGAATGGCTCCTATGCACCATCGGGAACCGGGACCTGTCCCGGAGGCATTAGCGGCCGCGCGGCGGGGGAGACTGATCGTAGAGGTGATCTGCGATGGAGTGCACGTATCGCCCTCGTTGGTGCGGAACGTTTATGAGCTTGTCGGACGCGAAGCAATCACTTTCGTTACCGACTCCATGGCTGCTGCAGGCATGGAAGACGGGCACTACCGGCTCGGCCCGCAAGAGGTGGACGTGCGGGACGGGAAAGCATTCTTGGCCGGCGGCACCTCTTTGGCCGGCGGCACCTCTCACCTGCTGGGCTGTGTAAAGATCGCGGTTACGGCTGGAATCCCGCTGCTCGACGCCGTCTACTGTGCGGCCACCTCCGGTGCGAAGGTGCTGGGAATGAAGCACGTGGGAAGCATAGAAGTGGGCAAGCAAGCAGATCTAGTCCTGGCGGATACCAACTTGTCAGCAAGAACCGTGATCAAGGCAGGCCGGCAACTAGACTAGTGTCATGAGCGCTATTCATACCTATGGCGAGGCGCGCGAGGGCGCTCTCGTCCTACTGCCGCCGTTTCCTTTTGATTCCCGCCTGTGGGAGGCAGTCGCCTCCCAGCTTGAAGGGTTGCCCGTGGTAACGGTTGACCCACCGGGGTTTAGTGGAGATCAGGTGCCGGTCACCCCCTCCCTGGAAGCCTATGCTTCTTCGGTGGTAGACAAGCTGCGCGGTGAAGGCATTAGAAGAGTCTTGGTAGCCGGCTGCTCGATGGGCGGCTACACAGCGCTCACTATGCTGGAACGGTACCCTAAAATGGTGGCTGCAATCGGGCTGTTCGGTACCCATGCCGGCCCCGACAGCGCTGCCGCTAGAGCTGGACGCACAGAAGCTGCGGTAAGAGCGCTAGCAGGATCAGATATGCCGGCCCGTGCCGAAGGCACACGGGACCTGTTAGGCGCCTCCTCCAGGAAGGACGAGGAGCTCGTGCACATAATTCGCTCCTGGGCATCGGAGGCTCCCGCAGAGGCCGTGGCATGGTGCCAGCGGGCAATGGCCGGTAGGCCGGGAAGACTACACGTATTACAGAGGGCGAACATCCCAGGCATCGTAGTTCGTGGGATTGAAGACCCCGTCACGAGCCCCGAGCAGGCGACAGCCATGGCCGAGGCACTGCAAACTCAGGTTATAGAAGTGCCCAGGTGCGGGCACTTGGTGCCTATCGAGGCTCCGAGTATTGTGGCCCGCCACCTGGGCGATCTATATAAGCACGTATTCGGTTAGTCCTGAGAAGCCGACGGCAGATCTGCAGCGCTCGCTTCGCCCTCGTCTAGGGCGAGCGGGCGTTCCTGCATGGGGGTAATTCCCTCTAGTGCAGAAGCGGTCTCGGTAGTTAGCAGGCCACGTAGCTCCTCCAGGTAGGCGGCAACCGAGTTGCGCTGCTGGGTGAGCTTTTCGACCGTCCGCTGAGCGGAGGCTCGTTCGGACTGGGCCTCGACACGTGCAGACTCGCGCAGCTGCTCGGCTTCGGCCTCGGCTGCCGCAATAATCGACTCAGCGGAACGGCGAGCCTCTTCCTGACGACGGCGAACCACCGCGTCGGTGTCGGTGAGCAACCGTTCGGCTCGCTGCAGGGTGTCACCTAGATGCTTTTCCGCCTCGGCAACCTGGGCCTTGGCAGCGGCAACCATCTGAGAGGTTTCGTCATATGCCTGCTGGTGGGCGGCAGCGTCAGCTTCCTTGGCCTCGGCACGAGCCTGGGCGATCTCGGTGTCCGCCTCCTGCCTGTTCTGCTCGATCTGGTTGCGCAGGTTTTCTGCTTCGACGCGGGCTTCGCGCAAGAGGGCGTCGGCCTCGTTCTTCGCGTCGGTTAGTAGACGTTCGGCCTCGAGTTTGGCCGCCTCCCGTGCCTGGTTAGTCTCCGAAAGAGCAGAATCGCGCAGCGACTGGGCTTCGGTAGAAGCATCGTTGCGCATCTGCGAAGATTCCTGTTCGGCCTTCACGCGCATCTCGACATAATCTTTTTCAGCCTGGGCCCGCTGCAATTCGGTCTCGCGCTGGGTAGTGGCGCGCAGATCGGCAATTTCAGTGTTCACCTCAGCGCGCAGGGAAGAGGCTTCACGCTCTGCAGCAGCAACGAGCTCATCTGCGCGGTGCTGAGCATTGGTCAGTACGGTTTCGGCCTCAGTTGCCGCACGAGTAGTGCGCTCTTCAGCTTCGCGACGAGCCTCAGAAAGCATTCCCGCTGCTTCGGCTTCCGCCCTCTGAGTCATTCGGGAAGTGTTGTCGCGAGTCTTCTGTAGAAGTGCCTCGGCGTCCGCATTAGCCTTACCGACAATGGCGGTGGACTGCTCCTCGGCCGAGCGAAGAAGCTGCTCAATACGTGCGCCCACGCCCTCGTACGAACCGCGATCGATGTCACGCACCTGCGCTTTAGCATCGGAGAGCTGTTCGGACAGATCCTCGCTTCGGGCCTCAGCTGCTGCGAGTCGTTCACGCAGTTCAGACAGTTCTGCGTTCAGGTTCTGTAACTGCGTATCCACTTGCACGCGGTCATAGCCACGCATCACAATTGGAAAATCAGTCTGCTCTTCCACGTGTTCCTCCTCGCGCGTGCCGCGCGTAAGCGCCCGGGGGCATCCATACAAAAATCGTTCCTATTGTCGCACCATTTTCCTATTTCGACCAAGTTCCACGCCGAAGGTTCGCCCATACATGTTCGGTTGCATGATTTGCTCCGAAGTAGAGGACGAAGAAAAGCAGTCGGCAGTGATGGCCGGTTCTCCCAAGGGCCAACATGACAAACCTGCGCGCTCGAGGCCGCGGTCTTGCCTTCGCCGGAGCAAAAGGGCCTTATTTGTGCCAAAAGGCAGGGTAGATAGTACGGATTGGCCAAAAGAACGTATTCTTAAACGTAAGACTGTCAAATGTGCCGAAAAGGTGCTGAAAGAGGGGAACCGTGCTAGCAATTCTTCGCCGGAACATCATCGCACTCATCTTGGGCGTAATAGGGCTGTGCCTGATCCTTGCCGGTATTGCCAGCGCTACCATTTGGAAGCCAAGTCCCACGGTTGCAGCAACAACTACAGTGCAGAAGTTGGGCGTCACCCGCCCCGGGGTGCTTGAGCTGATCGCTAAGGACGTCCATATTCAAGCGAGCACTTCGAAAGGAGCAGTTGCCATAATGGTCGGCCGCTCCCGCGACGTGAATGCGTGGGTAGGGCAGTCCGGCTACACCGAAATCAACGGCCTGAAGACCTTTACTGCCCTAGACACCAAAGAGGTAAAAGGCAAGAACGTCGACCTACCTGATCCCACCAACTCTGACATGTGGGTGCAACAGGAAGCCAAGAACGGCAAAGCACAGATGAAGTGGCAGAACAAGGAAGGATCCTGGTCCGCCCTCATCTACTCTCCTGAAGCTCCTGCCAAGGTACAGCTGACATGGCATAGGACTGTTACTACCCCGTGGCTGTGGCCGCTAGTTGGCGCCGGGATAGTGTTCCTTCTGCTAGCTGCGCTCGCGGCAGTGCTTGCGTTGCGTTCGTTCCGCAAGCGTTCTGGCACGGGGAAGAACGAACCTAAGACAGATACCGTTTCTATCAATGTTGGTTCGCGAAAGATTGAGGCTCCGGGTAGGAAGGCGTTGCGGCAGGCCCGCGAACGCGGTGAGTCAGAGATAGTTGTGGACGGGGTGTCCTTCCCGACCGGACTGATTCCCGTTGTTTCCAAGAAGGAAGATTCTGCCGAAGAGGACGCAGCTGAAACCCAGGCGCAGGATCAGGCTGACCAAAAGGAAGAAGCCGATAGTCCCGAATCCCAGTTGAAAGAAGCGGAGCAACCTGAGCTGACCCCCGAAGCAGAAGAAGCGGAACCGGTAGCTACTCCGGAGGCCGAGACAAAAGATAATGAGGCCACCGCAGAGGGACACAATCCAGAAGAGGAACTAGCAGTTCCCGTGGTCGAGCTACCAAAAAAGTCCGGCTCAAGCAGAATCGATCTGAGTAAGTTTAATTTCAAGAAGAATAAGAAGGAGCAGTAAATAATGCGTAAGACGCTCCTAACTACTGCACTGGCAGGATGCCTGGTGCTTACTGCAACCGCATGCTCGCCCTCGAGTCCACCTTCCGTGAGTGCTCCCAAAGAGGTCGACGCGCCCTCCTTGAATGCGACGCAGGTTCGCGAAGTGATTAGCAAGGTGCAGGAAACGGTCTCCAAGGCAGACCAGAAGAAGGACAAAAAGGTTCTTGCCGAGAGGGTGTACGGGCCGGCATTGCAGACTCGTACTGCGCAATACGACGCTGCGAAGAAAGATGCCCCGCCCGCCCTCGACATGACCCCCACCGCGCTTACCGTTACTAAGTCGGCCGGGTGGCCGCGAGCAATTCTGGATCAGTCGATCTCAAGCAAGTCAGCAGCAATATTCTTGCTGCGCCAGGAAGACGCCCGCCAGAACTACAAGTTGTGGAATTGGGTGCGGCTGTTCCCAGGGGTGACTGTGCCCGAGACTACCGGCGAGAAGAAGGGCACTCAGATTCTGCCCAACGATACGAAGGATCTGGCCATCTCTCCGACAGACCTGGTCAGCCAGTACTCGAAGGTAGTGGTCAACCCGAAAGATAAGGCGGCTGGCAAATTCGAGGCCGACCCGTACGCGGAGTCGGTGCGGAAGAACTTGTCGCAGTTGCGCGACCAGATCGGTGATAACGGCCAGGTAAGCGTGAAGTTATCTCCCTCTCCGGAGAATGAGCCGATGGCCTTTTCGCTACCCAATGGGGGAGCCCTTGTAGCGGTTAGCTTAAAACAGCAAACTGATGTGAAAGTTACCAAAGCTCGTGGCACCATAACTTTTGAAGGACGCGTCGCAGATCTGCTTGGAGGCGAAGGAAAGGTACCGGGCGCAGCGAACTGGACTACTGCGGTCATGGCGCTATTTGTAGTGCCTCCCAAGGGCTCTAAAGACAAGATTCAAGCTATTGGTGCCGAGACGGCTATCGTTGCAGCGACGCGCGACGATGGGGCGGCGCCAGCAGGGGAATAGGTAATGGCAAATCCATCGACATATGGGGCTGTCGATCTAGGCAGCCAGAAGGCACAAGAGACTGCGCCGGCGGCAGAGCAAGCCGGGCCGGCTCTGGTAGTCGAGCTAACTGAGCAGAATCTGCAGCAAGAACTGCAGCTATCACAAAATGTGCTTGTGGTGGTCAGCTTCTGGGCAGATTGGTCCGATGCTTCGAAACAGGTCACCTCTGATCTGGAGCAGATTGCCGGACAAATGGGTGGGCAGTTCCAGCTGGCAAAGGCTTCCACGGATACGGCCAAGCAGGTGGCCGCTGCCTTTCGGGTGCAGTCTGTGCCCGCAGTATTTGCCCTCCTGGGCGGGCGGCCAATGCCTCTATTCCAGGGTCCGCAGCCCAAGGAACAGTTGGAACAGCTGCTGAACCAACTAGTTCAGGCCGCTCAACAACAGGGGATTACCGGCAGAGTAAGTGCTACTGCTGCGCAGCCGGCAGAAAAGCCCGTGTCCGAAGCACAGCGACTAATTGATGCTGCGCTGGCCGAGGAAGACTACGCCAGGGCAGAGGAGCTGTTACAGAAGGAAGTAACTAACCACCCGGCAGATAAAGAACTGAAAGTGCAGCTGGCAGGTGTGCAGCTGCAAATGCGGTTGAGGCAGGAAGAAAATCAATCCGAGGACGACCCGTTGGTACTTGCCGACCGGTTCGCGGGAGTCGGCAACGAAAAGGCAGCTTTCGACGTGCTGCTCGAAGCAATGCGCAACCACACCGGGCAAGAGCGGGAGCCCTACCGGCAGAGGCTAGTCGAGCTATTCAAGGTTGCCAGTGACTCGGCTGCAGTGAACGAGGCGCGGCGGCAGATGTCGGCAATTTTGTTCTAACCGTCTTAGCAGCTTAATGGCCCAGTACCAGCGGTACTGGGCCATTCTTGCGGGTAAGAGTCATCCGTTCGGTCTTAGCCTTGGAGCCTCCTGAGTGTCGCGCTGGGCGGCAGCCCCGATCTTGCGTTGCCTCCTCACAAAGGAAAACGGGAAGATCGGGGGCTGGCTTGGCTCTATTTGATGTCTAGAGGGCGGAGGAACAGTGCGCCGAGGGGCGGCACCCTGAGCTCAACGGAGTAGGGCCTGCCCATCCACGGGATTGGTTCTGCGGTGACCGAACCAAGATTGGTAACTCCCGAACCGCCATAGGCCTCGCTATCAGTGTTGATGAGTTCCTCGTACCGCCCTTCAAATGGCACGCCGACTCGGTACCCCTCGTGAGGATTTCCAGCAAAGTTTGTTACGCATACCAGGAACTTCCAATTCCCGTCCTTGTCTTGTCCCTTTCGCAAGTAAGAGATAGTGTTCCGGTCACCGTCGCCGGCCTCTATCCACTCGAAGCCCGAATGCGTGTCATCCCAGAGCGCCGGTTCAGCCTTATAGAGGTTGTTCAGGTCGGTCAGCAACCTAGTTATTCCGGCATGCAGAGGATCATCCAACAGCCACCAGTCAATGGAGGAATCGGCGTCCCACTCGCGTTCCTGGCCAAATTCGGATCCCATGAACATGAGTTGTTTGCCCGGATGGGACCATTGGTAGGCGTACAGCGCGCGCAGCCCCGCTGCTTTCCGCCAGTTATCGCCCGGCATCTTATTCCACAGAGAGCCTTTTCCATGGACGACCTCGTCGTGGGAAAGCGGCAGCACATAATTTTCGGAGAAAGCGTATACCAGCGAGAAGGTGAGTTCTCCGTGGTGGAATCGCCGGTTGATCGGATCCTCGTTCAAGTACCGCAGGGTGTCATTCATCCACCCCATGTTCCACTTAAGTCCGAACCCAAGCCCACCAGCGTCAGTTGGGGCGGTCACTCCGGGCCAGGCTGTGGACTCTTCGGCGATCATGACGATGCCAGGATTGTTCTTGTAGGCGGTGGCATTTGCTTCCTGCAAGAAGCTGATGGCTTCAAGGTTCTCGCGGCCGCCGTAAATATTGGGGCGCCACGCTCCGTCAGAACGCGAGTAGTCCAAATAAAGCATGGAAGCTACCGCGTCGACTCGCAGCCCATCGATGTGGAATTCGCTCAGCCAGTACAGTGCGTTGGCAACAAGGAAGTTCCGTACCTCTCGACGGCCAAAGTTGAACACCAACGTGCCCCAGTCAGGGTGTTCCCCACGCAGCGGGTCCGGGTCCTCATAAAGCTTTGTGCCATCGAAGTTTGCTAGCGCCCACTCGTCCTTGGGGAAGTGTGCAGGTACCCAATCTAGCAATACCCCAATACCAGCCTGGTGCAGTCTATCTACCAAGTACCTGAAATCGTCCGGGGTGCCGAAGCGAGCTGTCGGGGCATAGTAGGAGGTTTGTTGGTACCCCCAAGATCCCCCAAACGGGTGTTCTGCAACCGGCATGAACTCAACGTGAGTAAAGCCCAACTTGGTTACATGGTCTACTAGATGATCAGCTAGTTCGCGATACTGCAGTCCCTGCATCCACGATCCTAGATGTACCTCATACACGGACATGGGGGCCGAGTGCGGATCGTGCGTTTCACGATATTCCATCCAGTCGCCGTCGCCCCAATCATGGAACTGGTCAGTGACTACTGATGCGGTTGCCGGGGGCACCTCCGTAGCCCGAGCCATCGGGTCAGCTTTCTGGAACCAGTTACCATCCGGGCCGCAGATCTCGAATTTATAGCGGGCTCCCACCTTCACATCGGGGATGAACAGCTCCCAGACTCCAGAGGAACCGAGCGAGCGCATAGCCGAACCGGAACCATCCCAGTAGTTGAAATCGCCCACCACGCGCACGGCACGCGCATTGGGGGCCCACACCGCAAAGGAAACCCCATCTACTTGGCCAAGTTCGCCCCCGTAAGAATGTACGTGCGCTCCCAGGGCATTCCACAGTTGCTCGTGGCGGCCCTCGCCAATTAGATGCAAGTCCAGTTCACCCAAAGTGGGCATGAAGCGGTACGGATCGTCGACGGTAGAAGTCTGATCGCCGTAAGTCACTCGCAACCGGTAGTCGGGAATGTCTTCGCGCTCTAGCACGGCCACCCACACCCCGTCCTGCTCATGGCTTGCAGGGTAAGTGCCGTCGGCGGTGACGATATCCACCGAATCAGCCAGGTGCCGGACAGTACGAATCGTGACGCCTCCCTGGTCTAGGTGCGCCCCGAGTACCGCGTGGGGCGAATGGTAGCGAGCATGCGCTACATCCAGGAGGGTCTGTGGATCCACGTAGACAGGTTTTGCGTTCATGTGTTAAGCCTTACACGTTTAGGCCCTAAACGTGATGATTTTGACGGGCCAAGTTAGCCTAAAAGACGCTTCAGCCCACCAAGCGGAACATGTACCCACGTAGGACGGTGCTGAGCTTCATAGGCAACTTCGTATAGGGCCTTATCAATCTCAAGGATCTGCAAGGCCTCCTGGTGGAACTGCCTTACTGAGCTGTAGCCTTCTAGGAAGGCTTTCCGGTGGATTTGCTCCCACTGCTGCGATGCTCCGCCGGTGGCCCTAGCGTAGTCGAAGGAACGCAACATGCCTGCTATGTCCCGCTCCGGCATATCGGGTTCTAGGCGCTCCGAAAGAGGGCGAAGAGGCTCGCCCTCGAAGTCGATGATCGACCAGCCCGTGGCGCTATGAAGTGTCTGTCCAAGATGGAAATCGCCGTGCACCCGACACACGGGAGCCGACAGCTTCGGAAGGTCAGCAATGGGCAGATTTATCTGGGTAATGGGCGGGTAGGCGGCAGCGGCGCGCTCGTAGGAGGCCCTCAGCCGATTAGAGGCATCAATGTCCTTCAAAGTGCTACCAAAGTGGCGCTCTAACAGCGAATGCATTTGCGCGCTTATCCTGCCCAGTTCGAAGGCCTCCTTGGAGAGAGAATCGCCTGCCTTGGCCGCCTGGGTAAAGAACACGAAGCCGTCCTCGGCCCGGTGCACGTAGTCACTGGCAACAGAGTCAGTGATGACCTCGTTATTCCTGGTGATCTGCGAAATAGCGCGTACCTGCGGCACCCCTTCAAAGCCAGCCTTGGTAAGGGCTAACGGTAGCGATACCTCAGGCTGTTCACCACCGTAGAGGACACGGAAAAACTTGATAATTACCGGCCAACGCCGCGCCGGTACCAGCACTGAGGTGTTGGACTGTTCTCCGGTAAGAACCTTGGCACCGCCAAGGGCCTGCATCCAATCGGTGTAGGCCTCGTCAACCAGCTCAGGCTGCGACGGAAACAACCCGCCGCTCTTAGCCACCTTCTGCAACCATGCCTTCAAAAAATTAGGGTCTGCGCAGCCGTCCTTTACCAGGTGACCGTTGAAGAGCGCTTCCTTGCCTTCTGCGAGGGGAACTTGCAGGCAGGCTCCCTCATAATCCAGCTCAACAAGCCACCAGTGGTCGGAGTGGTCCAACACTTGCACGGTAGGGACTTGTCCAGCCAGGCGTTTTGGGAACCACCTTTTGGATTCGACCCACTGAGTAAGGGAAGGAATACTATTCATCATCGCCCTTTTCAGGTTGTTTCATTCGGAGCCAGTAGAAGGTGTGTCGCCCCAAGGTCAGTGTCAGCTCATCGTTTGCGTCAACTGTGGGGAACGGGTTGCCCGCGTACATGTCAACCGTGCGCCACCCTGCCATGCCGGGAAGCCATAGGTTCACCGCATGAGGAGTCCCTGCCAAGTTGTAGACGCAAAGGACAGTGTCTGACTCGTCGCGGCGGGTGAAAGCCAATATTGCATCATCGGAGGTATGTACCAAGGTCATCTGTCCCACCCCAAAGACGGGGTAGGACTTGCGGATTGCTAAGGTGCGGCGCAGCCAGTTCAACAGTGAGGTAGGCCGCCCCCACGCCTCTTCGACGTTCACCGCGCGATAGTCCCACGCCGGCGTATCGATCAGCGGTAGCCTAAACGTCTTTGGATCGGCTTCAGAAAAGCCTGCCCCTTCGGAAGCATCCCACTGCATCGGGGTGCGCACACCGTCACGGTCATGGAGCCAAATATTGTCGCCCATCGCAATTTCGTCGCCATAGTACAGGAATGGCGAACCAGGCAAAGCAAGCAAGAGGGCGTGCGCCAGTTCGATGCGGCGGCGAGAGGAACCTAAAAGTGAAGCAAGTCGGCGGCGAATACCAACGTTCGCGCGCATTCGATCCTGGGGAGCGTACCACCCGTACATGGCCCGCCGCTCCCGATCAGTAACCATCTCCAGGGTAAGTTCATCGTGGTTGCGTAGGAACGTGCCCCACTGGCCACCGCTTGGCAGGGGAGGCAGCTGTGCCAAGATCTGCTTTACCCCCTTGGATGTTTCTTCCTGCATCGCAGCGAAAAGACGAGGCATGATCGGGAAATGGAAACAGATGTGACATTCCGGATTCGCATCGGTACCGAAGTAATCTACGACCTCTTCGGGTGGTTGGTTGGCCTCGGCAATCATGATAACGCCGGGAAATTCTTCGTCAATCATCTGCCGCAGATCGCAAATGAACTCGTGTGTCTCGGGTAAATTCTCGCAGTTAGTGCCGTCTTCCTCGAATAGGTAGGGGATTGCATCTAGGCGGATCCCGTCGACTCCCAGCGAGCACCAATAGCGCACTACTTCGCGCATGGATTCACGCACGTGCGGATTTTCGAAATTCAAATCTGGTTGATGCGAGAAGAACCGATGCCAGTAGTACTGGCCGCGCACCTCGTCATAGGTCCAGTTCGAATGTTCAGTGTCGACAAAGATGATGCGCGCGTCCTGGTAGGCGTCCGGCTCATCGCGCCAAACATAATAGTCCCCGTAGAAACCATCCGGCTCTTCCCGAGACGCCTGGAACCAGGGGTGCTCAGAAGAAGTATGGTTCATGACCATGTCGATGACAATGCGAATGCCGAGGGCATGTGCGTCCTCGATCAGCGCCTGAAAATCTTCGAGGGTGCCGTACTTGGGATCGATCCCCGTGTAGTCCGAAATGTCATAGCCGCCATCTAGTTGTGGAGACGGGTAAAACGGGGGAATCCACAAACAGTCAATCCCAAGCCAAGCCAGATAGCCGAGCCTAGAGCGCAGCCCTTGGAAATCGCCTATTCCGTCCGCATTCGAATCGGCATAGGAACCAAGAAGTACCTCATAAAAAACGGCATTGCGGTGCCAGTTCTGAGCCTCATGAAGAGGGCGGACCGGCTCCGGATCTAGCGGTTCGGGAAGATTCACAGTGCCTCCACACTAAAGACGTGCGCGACCTTTCCGTTCGGCCACAAATCCACATAGTTGGAAGATCCCCACTCGTAGGTGCGCCCGTCGAGTTCGTCGCGTACCCGCATAACTGGCCTTCCGCCCTCGGCAGGCGGGAGCGCAAGTCCCAGTGCCGGGATGTCAACGGACACCATGCCCCGGGTCGTATTATGCGGATCTAAATTAACTACCACCAGAACTGTATCAGCGCTGCCAGTAGGTGACTCCTCGGCACTAACGTGTTTCGAGAAAGCTAGTAGATTCGGGCTAGAGGTCTCGTGAATATGAATGTTACGCAGCCGCTGCAAAGCAGGGTGCGCTTTGCGGATTCGATTCAACGAGCGAATAAGCGGGGCAATGCCCAACTGTTCTGCAGCTTCGAAGTCGCGGTTCTTGTATTCGTACTTCTCGTTGTCATTGTTTTCTTCGTATCCCGGCCGCGGGACGTTTTCAATGCATTCATAGCCCGAATAGATGCCATAGGTGGGGGAGCCGGTAGCGGCAAGAACCGCACGGATCGCATAAATTGCTCTGCCCCCGGTCCACATTTGCGGCGTCAAAATATCGTGGGTAGTAGGCCAGAATGCTGGTCGCAGCAAGTGTGCGGTGTCGTTAGCCAGCTCCTTAAAGTAATCCTGCAGTTCCTCCTTAGTGGTGCGCCACGCGAAGTAGGTGTAGGACTGGTGGAAGCCAAGTCCTCCAAGAGTGCGCATCATTGCTGGACGGGTGAAAGCCTCCGCCAAGAAGATAATGTTCGGATGCTCCTCGTGCATCTGCTTCAAGAAGCGCTGCCAGAATGCCAGCGGTTTAGTATGCGGGTTATCTACGCGGAAGATGGTCACCCCGTGGGCTATCCACTGTTCGGCTACCGCGTAGACCGCCTCATAGATGCCTTTGGGGTCGTTATCAAAGTTCAGCGGATAAATATCCTGATATTTCTTGGGTGGGTTCTCGGCATAAGCAATGGACCCGTCTGCCCGCTTCGAGAACCATTCAGGGTGCTCACTGACCCAAGGATGGTCCGGGCTACATTGGAGGGCGAAATCCAGCGCTACTTCAAGGCCAGCTTCCTTCGCCTTCGACACGAAGAAGTCAAAATCTTCCATGGTGCCTAGGTCTGGATGGATGGCGTCATGGCCGCCCTCTAAAGCGCCGATGGCGTAAGGGGAGCCGGGATCGCTCGGGGACGCCTCTAGTGTGTTGTTCTTGCCCTTCCGGAAGGTGGTCCCAATCGGGTGAACTGGGGTTAGATACACGACGTCGAACCCCATCTGTGCCACCCTTGGCACGATGTCGGCAGCAGTCCGCAAAGTGCCCGATACCCACTCGCCATCTTGCCAGTGTGCCCCAATAGAACGGGGAAAGATTTCGTACCAAGAGCCATACAGGGCGCGCTCGCGGTCTACCTGCACCGGGTAAGACCGGGATCTTCCGGCAAGGTCCCGCAGGGGATATTTGCGCATGATGTGGCGGATTCTAGAATGTAGGCCTGCAGAGAGGCGGGTCTGTGCCGACTTGCTTTTGTCGCGTAGCATATCGATTGCTTCGCGAAGGGATTGGGCATTTTTGGGATCTAGCTTTGCCTGCGTCGGATTATGGGCTGCCTTGCCGACAATTGCCCGCTCTAACAGCCTGGCGCCCTCTTCAAGCATTAATTCGGTATCCACCTCGGCGGCCACTTTGATTGACGCATCATGGCACCAGGTCTCGTAAGGATCTGCCCACGTCTCTATGTGAAAGCTCCAGTCGCCGGGTTCACCCGGACGGAGCCAAGCTTCGTAACGATCTAGCCCGGGCGCGATGTCAACCATCCGGACCCGCATATGTTCACTTCCATCGGGTCTGATAAGGACCGCTTCGGCGGCGTAGCGGTCGTGGCCCTCACGGAATACCGTGGCGCGCACGGGGAAAGATTCGCCCTCGACAGCTTTCGCTGCCCACAGCCCATCTTCTATGGACGGGAAAACTTCGGTAACCGGAATACGTGCAATCTGCCCTCCAGTAGGCCTTTTCAGACTCTTTCTAGGCTTTCTGGCCCTACGTGGGCTAGTGGAGGTCACGGGCGAAGATGCCTTGGAAATCTTCCGGTCAGTCATGAGGCCGCCTTTCAACGTAGCTCGTGTGTACCAGTCTATTGAAAAGCGTCCCCCTTCGTGGTTTTTAGCGCCTTCAAGGGGAGACAAAAAATTTTGGGGGCCGAGTTTATCGACCCCCAAAAAAATTGTCTTTAGTAATCCATCTGCATTGCAGCCTTGACTTCAGCCAGCGTAGCGTTTGCTACTTCATTGGCGCGTTCGTTGCCCTTGTGTAGTACGGAAAGCAGATAGTCAGGATCCTGTTCCAACTCCGCGCGACGGGCACGCATCGGAGCCAAGAATTCATTCAGCGATTCCGTGACGACCTTCTTTAGAGTGCCGCCACCGCCGTCACCAATCTGGTCGGCCAGCTCTTCGGGGCTCTGGTCGCTTGCGAGTGAGGCTAGCGTCAGCAGGTTTGCGACCTCGGGACGGTTCTGCGGATCGTACGTAATGTGGCGATCGGCGTCGGTCTTAGCCTTCTTAATGCGCTTGGCAGTCTCGTCGGCGCTCATGCGCAGTTCGATGGTGTTGCCGCGGGACTTAGACATCTTGGTTCCATCAAGGCCAAGCAGGAGCGGAACGTTCGATAGCAGTGCATCGGGGCGCGGGAAAACAGCATGTTCCTTATCTGCCCGCCCGTAGCGCTTATCGAAGCGGTTAGCGATCTGGCGGGTCTGTTCTAAGTGGGGGAGCTGGTCCTTGCCTACGGGAACCACGTTCGCCTTACAGAACAGGATGTCTGCCGCCTGGTGAACCGGGTAGGTAAGCATGAGTCCGGACATTGCTCGCCCCTCAGTGGCCTCCAATTCGGCCTTCACTGTCGGGTTGCGGTGCAACTCCGATTCGGTGACCAGCGAGAGGAAAGGTAGCAGTAGCTGATTTAGTGCCGGTACCTGGGAGTGAGTAAAAATAACAGACTTAGCAGGGTCTATGCCTGCTGCTAGATAGTCAGTCAGAAGACTTAGTACTCGCTCTTTGAGTGGTCCCACACCGTCTCGGTCGGTTATGACTTGGTAGTCAGCGATGAGTACCCAAGTTTCGACGCCGCGATTTTGCAACTTCACGCGGTTCTGCAAGGTACCAAAGTAATGGCCTAGGTGAAGGTGGCCGGTGGGTCGGTCGCCCGTCAGTACGCGGAAACGAGAAGGGTCTTCATCAATTGCTTTGTCAATTTGCGCCGATCGCTCAATAGAGCGGGCAAGTGAAGCCTCATTGGTAGAGGTTTCCAGTAGGTCTTCTGCGTTTGTCATGGCTCCACTTTAGCGCGAAATGTAAATCTGCATCGAAAGGGCCGGGAGGTCGACTTTTGTACCCGGTTCTTCGACCTCTGGAACTTCGTTATCGAGGGCGACTAACGGGTGGGGCTTCGATAGGGCAGAGTCCCACACCTTCCTCCAGAATGTGCCTCGTCCATCCGCCAGAGAAAACGGGATGGCCTCGTCTAGGCCATTGAAACAAACAAGAACGTCGTTGGACGTGGACGGTAGGCCAGATCGGAGCATCTGGAAGGCCCGTCCGGCCGGATCGTGCCAGGCGCGTTCGCTCATAGGCTTTCCGCTTCGGTCAAACCAGCTTTGGTCCGGGATGGAATCGTCGCCGTACTGGGTGCCTGTCAAGAAATAGTCCGGGCGCATTGCCGGATACCTTTTTCTTAAGGAAATAAGGTGGGTTACGGTTTCTTGCAATTCCCGCTGCCAGGGTGCAAGATTCCAGTTCAGCCACGATATTTCGTTGTCTTGGCAGTAGGCGTTGTTATTGCCCTGTTGAGTGCGCCCAAATTCGTCTCCGGCAACCAGCATGGGGGTACCCGCAGAGACGAACAGCGTGCCGAGCAAATTTCGAATCGTTTTCAGGCGATCCTCCATCAAAGAGATGACCTGAGAACCGCCATTCGAACTTTCGCGGATGTCTCCCCAAGGGAGCGAAATGGGCGCCTCGAGCCCGTGGTTCCAAGAGAGATTGTGGTCAGAGCCGTCCCGATTATTTTCTAGGTTCGCCTCGTTGTGCTTGTCGTTGAACGAAACAAGATCGGCCAGGGTGAAACCGTCGTGAGCGCAGATAAAATTCACCGAGGCTCTGGTGCCTACATTCTGCGCAGGGTCGGCACGGTAGTAAAGGTCGGGGGAACCTGAAAGGCGGGTGGCTAGATCCCGGGGAGAACTGCCTCGGGAGGAGCGTTCAGCCTGCGCCTTGGCGTCGCTAATCCAGAAAGTGCGCAAACTGTCGCGGAAACTGTCGTTCCAGGTAGAGAACGGCCTCTTGAAATTGCCAGTCTGCCAGCCATTTTCGCCTACGTCCCACGGCTCGGCGATCATCTTCACCTGGCAAAGAATCGGGTCAGTAGCGATTGCAGAGAGGATCGGATGGTCGGGCGTGAACTGCGTGCCAAAGCGGCCGATAGTAGTAGCTAGATCGAAGCGGAATCCGTCCACTCCCATGTCACTCACCCAGTACCGCAATGAATCCAGGATCATCTGCTGAACGCGGGTGGAGCCGGCATCGAGCGAATTGCCGCAGCCGGTAACGTCAGCAAATTTGCCCTCCGGGTCATATAGGTAATATTCAGCTTCATCTAGGCCGCGCCACGACAGGGACTGCCCGCCCGGTCCGCCCTCGCCGGTGTGGTTGTATACGACGTCCAAGATTACTTCGATGCCGGCCTCGTGAAGGATCGACACCATGCCACGTACCTCGTCAACTACGGCGCCTGGACCGGAGTGCTGCGACTGCTTCGTTGCCAGTGAGGGTTCGGGGGCGAAGTAGGACAGCGGCGAATAGCCCCAGTAGTTGGTCAGGCCGCGCTCGGCTAGGAAGGGCTCGTCAAACTTCGCATTAATTGGCAAGAGTTCCAGGGCAGTAATGCCCAGTTTTTTCAGGTAGCTGATGGTGGCCGGATGCGCCACCCCAGCGTAGGTGCCACGTAGGTGCGCGGGCACGCCCTCGAGATTCTCGGTGAGGCCCCGCACATGGGATTCGTAGATGACCGTGTCTCGCCAGCTGGTATGTGGACGTCGAGCGACCTCGAATGATGGTCCGGTAATGACCCCGCGCACCGTGTAAGGAGCCGAATCTGTTGGGTTTGGCCGCATCGGCTGGAGCGGGTAAAGCTCATCATCGGTCTGGTGGGCGTGAATTGCCGGGCAAAGTTCTACTTTGCCGGTGATAGCGCGAGCGTACGGGTCGAGCAGCAGTTTGTTGGGGTTGTAGACCATTGCGTTTTCGGGTTCCCACGGGCCCCAAGCCCTGAAACCGTAGGCTGTGCCCGGGCCGATGTCGGAAACATGCCCGCTAAAGATGCCTTCTACGGGGCCGCGAAGGCGAATTCGCCGTTCTGCTGCGTCGGGTTCGTAGGAAGAGAAGATGCAAAATTCGATGTCAGTCGCGCGGGGAGCAACGACAGCTATGTCGACCCCACCGCCAACCAGGGTTACGCCGAGGGCGGGCATGGCCCCCATGATGGGAAGGGCCAGTTCTGAAGTGGGGGCAAAAGTCCGATCGTTACTCACTACTGCATATTCTCATAGATGGTCTGGAACAACTCTGGAAGCGTTTCGCCTTTTCGCCGCTTCGCGTAGAAAGGCACGAAATTGCGCGGATTGGCACTTATTTACATTTTCGTTATTGGCGGATAACTTAAGTCATATCGTCATTGCAGGCATGTTTGTGGCACGCTGGAGTCATGAAGATTGTCGTATGCGTAAAACACGTGCCTGATGTGGAATCAGATCGCAGGTTGGAAGATGGCGTCCTCGTCCGTGGCGAAGACGACGTGCTGAACGAATTAGACGAAAATGCTGTCGAAGCAGCAGTGTCTACTGTTGAAGAATTTGGTGGGGAAGTCGTAGCTCTCACCATGGGCCCCGAAGACGCTGAGGATGCAATTAGCCGGGCCTTGCAGCTGGGGGCTGATTCGGGTGTTCGAATTACGGATGATGAATTGGCGGGTTCGGATGCGCTGGCAACTGCTGAGGTGCTAGCTAAGGCAATTCAGAAGATAGGTCAAGACGGCAAGGTCGACCTGATCATTACGGGTATGGCATCTTTGGACGGTATGACTTCGATGCTGCCGGGATCGCTGGCAACTCAGTTGGGGCTGCCATCTTTGACGCTTGCCCAGGAACTGCAAGTAACAGAGAAGACCGTGCGAATTCGCAAGGTGGCAGACGGCTTTGTCGACGAACTCGAAGCTGATCTTCCGGCAGTCGTTTCTGTGACTGACCAGGTAAATGAGCCGCGATTCCCGAATTTTGCGGATATGGCTGCGGCGCGAAAGAAGCCGGTAACGGTGTGGCAGGTTTCCGACCTGGGCTTGCAAGGCGATGACCGTACCGGTATTGAGGGCGCCGGTACCAATGTGCTACGCGCCCGCCAGGCTCCCGCCAAGACTGCCGGGAAGGTAGTTGCCGACGCCGGTGAGGGCGGCCACCAGCTCGCGCAGTTTTTGATTAACGCCGGCTTTTCTGGGGAGGAAAAATAATGAAGCAGTTTACTGACCCTGTAATCGTCGTGGTCGACCACGTCGGGGATGCCACTCATGGCTACACCTTGACCCCTCCTTCTGAACAGCTGCTCAGCGCAGCCCGGAAGCTGACTTCTGGCAAGGTGTATGCGGTAGCGCTAAATCCCACCCCGCAAATGGACCGTCTTGCCGCATTCGGCGCGGATAGTGTATTTGTTCCTGACCTGCAGGGGCGCAGCCCGCGCGTAGCTGGAGTGGTAGCTGACGCCGCTGCAGCATGCATCAAGCATCTTCCGGAGGCCGCAGCTTTGTTTACGGTGTCGAACTACCGAGGTCGTGAAGTTGCTTCTCACATGGCCACTTTGATGGATGCGGGAGCATCTGTAGACGTCACCCGACTCAGTGTGCGCGACGGTAAGTTAGTTGCGGGCAAATCGGTGCTGGCGGGTTCCTGGGAAACCATTTTCGCGGTGCGCCGTGGTACTCCCGTGATCGCGGTTCGCCCTTCCGCTTTCGAGGCGGTACAGGTGGATTCTCCTGCAGACGTTGAACGAATCGACCTGACAGTAGAATTTCGAGATTCTTCCTCGGCAGTTCGCGTGGTCAGCTCCGAAGCTCGCGAGGGCGACGGGCCGTCTTTGACAGAAGCAGCAGTAGTCGTATGTGGCGGTCGCGGCACAAATGGGGATTTCTCGCTCGTCAACCAGATGGCAAGTACCCTTGGCGGCGCAGTTGGAGCAACCCGCGTGGCAGCCGACGAAGGATGGGTAGATCGTGCTATCCAGATCGGACAGACAGGCGAGACCGTGGCACCATCCCTATACATAGGCCTAGGCGTCTCCGGCGCTGTCCATCACACCTGCGGCATTCAAGGAGCCGGCATGGTTGTCGCCGTTTGTGACGACCCTGACGCCCCCATCTTTGAACTGTGCGATTTTGGCGTCGTAGGGGACATCAACCAGGTGATCCCTCAGGCATTGGAGGACCTTCGCAAATGAGTCCGGTCTACCTGGACTATGCAGCCACCGCTCCGATGCGCCCATCGGTACGGGAAGCAATGATGAAGGTACTGAGCGGTCCCATGGTGGCCAACCCCAACGCGCTCCATATTGCCGGCCGCTCCGCTAAAGAAATGCTCGAGGCTGCCCGCGAACGGGTAGCCCGAGCACTGGGCGCAGCCCCCGCAGAAGTCATCTTCACAGGTGGAGGAACGGAAGCTGACGCGCTCGCGGTCCGCGGCCTGGTCGGCTCTGGTCCCTTGGCAATTAGCGCGGTCGAGCACGAGGCGGTGGCAAAGAACGCTGCCGACATAGCACAGCGCGAAGGAATTGGCTTACTTCACCTGCCTGTGGGGTCCGACGGAGTGCTAGACCTCGAAGCGAGCCGAGAGGTAATTGAGAGGGAACGCCCCTCACTGATTTCGGTGATGGCTGTAAACAACGAAAACGGGGCAATCCAGCCAATCGCGAAACTGGTTGAAATCGCCAATTCGTTGCCGCGCCCCGCCCTCGTGCATACTGACGCTATCCAAGCAGTAGGCAGAATCGATTTTGATTTTGCAAAATCCGGTCTTACCGCTCTTTCGGTGGCTTCTCATAAGCTAGGGGGCCCCGCGGGTATCGGGGCGCTACTCTTACGCAAAGGCCAGTCCTTGCGCACAGATCGCAAAGGCGGGGGGCAGGAACGCGACCTTCGCTCCGGCACGCAAAATGTGCTGGGGGCGGTTGGCTTTGCCGAAGCCATTACTACCACGTTGGCGTGCCAGCACGAAGAAGAACTGCGAGCCAGGAAGTTTCGTGAACAGATTCTGCAAGCAGCTGCCCAAATTGATGGCGTAGAGGTTACTGCAGAGGGCGTTTCCGAAATAATCAACTTCACATGTGAGGGATGCACCTCAGAGGGCTTGCTCTTCGGGTTTGACCAGAGCAAAATATGCGTCAGCGCTGGTTCTGCATGCAAAGCTGGGGTAGCCAGGCCATCGTCGGTGCTCCTAGCCATGGGCAGAACCGAAGCTCAAGCGGCGTCCTCTCTGAGGGTGTCAATGGGCTGGCATACCACTGAAGAGGACATAGAAGCGTTTTGTGCTTGCCTACCGCAGGCGGTGCAGATAGCGCGCAGACTGGAAGGGCGTAAATGAAGGTACTCGCTGCACTATCGGGCGGAGTCGATTCGGCGGTTGCATGTGCGCGCGCCGTAGAGGCCGGGCACGAAGTAACTGCGGTACACATGGCGCTCTCCGGTTCCAGTCAGGCTACTCGGTGTGGTTCGCGTGGCTGTTGCACTATCGAAGATGCGGATGATGCCCGCAGGGCTGCCGCCAAGTTGGGCATTCCTTTTTACATTTGGGATTTGGCAGAAGATTTCGAGGATACAGTAGTTTCCGACTTTGTCGCGGAGTATCAGGCCGGCCGAACTCCGAACCCGTGCGTGCGATGCAACGAATTCGTGAAGTTTCGCGAGCTGCTAGAGAGGGGGATCGCCCTCGGCTTTGATGCTGTCTGTACAGGCCATTATGCCCGACTAGTTCAGGGCGAAAACGGCCCTGAACTACATCGGGCTATTTGCGAGGAGAAGGACCAGTCTTACGTGCTCGCGGTAATGGGCAGGGAGGCGCTCTCGCACGTACTTTTCCCGCTGGGAGAGGTTCCGTCTAAGGCACTGGTTCGTGCCGAAGCGGAAGAGCGCGGACTGATCATGGCTAACAAGCCGGACTCATACGACATCTGCTTCATCCCCGACGGAAACACGCGAAACTTTCTTGCTTCTAAACTTGGCGAGAAAGAGGGCCAGATCGTGGACGTCGATGGCAACGTGCTAGGCAGCCACAAGGGATATTTTGGGTACACGGTCGGGCAGCGGAAAGGGCTAGGACTTACTGTTCCCGCTCCGGATGGCCGCCCTCGATATGTGCTGGAGACGCGCCCACAGTCCAATCAGGTAGTGGTGGGAGCTGCTGAACTCTTGTCGGTTGATCGGATTGAGTGCGCGGACATGGTTCCAATGGCGTCCGATATTTACGGAGAGGGCGCGCGAATCCAATTCCGAGCACATGGGCGGCAGATAGAAGCGACGATCGTGCGTACTGAGGCAGGATTCGTAGCGGAGCTACTAAAGCCTGTGCGAGCAGTTGCACCAGGACAGTCGTTGGTGGTGTACCGCGGCTCGCAGGTGGTGGCTGAGGCGACCATCATGAAGGCTTCCAGGGTGGCACAGCAGGTCGCCTGAAGAATGTGGCGATAACCATTATTTTGGCTTTGGAGATAGGCCACTGGCGCTGGTATGGTTATTGAGTCTCGCGCGCGTGGCGGAATTGGCAGACGCGCTGGATTTAGGTTCCAGTGTCTTACGACGTGGGGGTTCAAGTCCCCCCGCGCGCACCACAAAATAGTTCTCACCAGTACTGACAACTGGTTATAAATGTGAATCGCTGGCCGGCAGCAAACGCTGCGGCCAGTTTTTTATATACCTTCTTCGTGCTTTTCTGTTTTGCGCTAGCGCTAACTAGACTAAAAGGCAGTAGAAAGGCGCTCGATGAACCTAACAACGTTTGTGGCAGATATGTCCGATCCCAAAGATTTTTATCGGCTTTCCATGTCCCTGGTGGTACCCAGGCCAATCGCCTGGATTTCTACCTATAATTCCAAGGGAGAAGCCAACGTCGCGCCGTACGCGTTATTTACTGCTGCTAGTACGGAACCGCTGATTGTGCAATTCTCTTCTAGAAAGCCCAAGGACAGCTACCATAATGCCTGTGAACGCGGTGCTTTCGTTGTGAATTTTGCCGGGGTAGGCGACAAAGAACTGGTTGCGGCTAGCTCGAGGGAATTTAGGCGCGACGTTTCGGAGGCAACCGAATTGGGCCTAGAAGTTATCCCTGCCCAGGACGTGGATGCACCTATGCTGGCAGGCACTAAAGCTGCTTTTGAATGCAGACTAGTGGACACCCATCAGGTTGGTGGGGCGATACTAACTTTCGGGCAGGTGACCCGCATACATGTGGCGAAAGATGTGCTTGGGGCAGATGGCTTGGCAGATGTCACTCGTCTTGCCCCACTTTCGAAATTGGGTAGCTCCCTGTGGGGAAGTACTCTTACTCTGTAACAGCGTTGGAAGGAGCAGCATGCGACTGGAAATAGGACAGAAAGCCCCCGACTTCTCTATCCCGTTATGCGGAGGAGGCCAGTTTGTTCTGGCAGATGAACTGAAGAAGACCGAAAGCGGGGCAATCGTATATTTTTACCCGCGAGCTTCGACCCCCGGTTGTACCACTGAAGCCTGCGACTTTCGTGACTCCTTAGCCTCTCTGCAAGGCGCTGGGTACGCGGTGGTCGGAATTAGTCCCGACAAGATGGGAGCGCTAGAGAAGTTTGCGCAAAAGTATTCTTTGTCTTTCCCGCTTGCATCTGATGAAGATAAGGAAGTCATGAAGGCGTACGGAGCCTTCGGCGAGAAGAAGAACTACGGCAAGGTGGTTCAGGGAGTGATCCGTTCTACCATCGTGGTGGGCAAGGACGGACTGGTAAAAGTTGCCATGTATAACGTGCGCGCCAAAGGCCACGTTAGCCGGCTTCGGAAGGAACTCGCCCTCTAAGGCATCACTTCAGGCTCGCCGTGGCTGCTAGCCTTGCGAGCCTGAGCCATCAACTTGTGAGTATCGCCGCTGAATATAGCCTGCTTCGGAGGAGTCTCGCCGGATGCCCACCAGCAGGCCGCTTCCACTGGACCCATCTTTTGCCGCAGTAGCGCGTGGATTTTACCTATGTTTTTGTCGAGGGCGCGATCTGGACGCATCTGCCAAGTCGGGTAATACCAGGTGCGTCCCAGTTGCACTGCTACAAGCCGGTTTTCCGTTGCCGCTTTATGTATTCCCTGTCTAGAAATACCTAGCCACGCAACTAGTTCGGGAGTTGTGCAACACGGCCCAACTAGCTCTGTCAGGCGTAGGGGAGTGTTTACTAGGGACCGGACTAGTCGCAATACCTCCTGGGCAAGTTCGTCCTCGCGCGGACTCTTAGAAAGGAGGGCGGCTATCTTGTCTTTTGAAGAGGGCACAGGCGAAATCCAGTCTAGATAAAAAAATATCCCAGCCCGCGGCTGGGAGAGAGTGCGCCATGAGGGAATCGAACCCCCAACCCGCTGATTAAGAGTCAGCTGCTCTGCCAATTGAGCTAATGGCGCAGGCGTTTGTTTCTCAAAACGTCCGAGAACTACTGTAGCGCTACGTCTGTTCAGATATCAAATTGGCTCCCTGTGACATGCATCGCGTTGCCCTGAAGCTGTAGCGCAATGGGATGTCAATCCCGGTTAAACTAGCTTCAGATTGGAAGAGTGTTTGGAGAGATTTTGAACGAGCATAGCGGGGTAGGCCGCACTTGGGCGGAATGTTTTCTGCTGCTTTCGGTAGTCGGGATGGCGGCCTCCATTGCCCTGGTAAAGGCAGAGCTTTCGCATCTAAAGAATCCAGATGCAGCTTTGGCTTGCGACATCAACCCACTGGTGGGGTGTGGCAAGTCCCTGATGTCGCCGGCAGCGCACTTGCTTGGGGTGCCCAACGCCCTAGTCGGAACTGCGATCTTTGCGTTTGCAGTCGCGGTAGCACTTCTACTTGCCATGGACGTTGCCTTGCCGAAGGTAGCTTGGTTCTTGGGTGCCGCTGGTGGAATTGTGGGATTGGGGGCTGTGGCGTTCTTCCTCTACCAGTCCATTGTCGTTTTTGGGGCACTGTGCCCCTACTGCCTTGTGGTGTGGGTGGTCGCCATTGCTATGGCGTGGATGCTAATTGGTAAGGCTGCGCGCCTTTGCAATCCAGACGGGGCGGTGGGTTCTTTCCTGTCCGCTTACCCGTGGGCTCCAACTGTGCTTACCTATCTCGTTGGCGCGGTTGTGGTCGTCTTGGCAATGGCGGACCAGATTGCGTTGGTGTTGTAAATGGATCTTTCTGCGATGGCCGAGGACTATTTGAAATACATCTACTCGGCAACAGAATTTGAAGATGCCCATGTAGGAACCAACTCTCTAGCTGCCGCAATGGCCGTGGCGCCCTCTACGGCCTCGGAAAATATTCGTCGTCTGGTGGACGCCGGACTGGTCGAACACGAACGTTACCGCGGCATAGGGTTAACGAAACAGGGGTACGAACTGGCGGTGCAGCTCGTGCGCAAGCACCGGCTACTGGAGACCTTCTTGGTGGACATTCTTGGTTACACCTGGGAGGAAGTAGACGAGGAAGCCGAGATTTTGGAGCACGCTGTCACGGAGCGCCTCTTAGGGCGCATTGACAAGGTCCTGGGCCACCCTAGACGCGATCCACACGGTGACCCGATTCCCGCAGCTGACGGCAGTGTCGAGGACGCCCAATGGGTTCGCCTGAGCGCGGTCGACAAGGGAGCGCTGGCACGCATAGAACGCGTCTCCGACGAAGATCCGCTAATCCTGAAGGAAGTAATTGCACAGGAGCTGTTACCCGGTGCGGAAGTCTTTGTAGCTGAACACAAGACGTACGCCGGAGTTATGCAAGTGGTGGTAAATGGAAAAGAAAAGACGATCGGCGACCCGGTGGCCGCCGCCATCTTTTGTGCCATTACTTGAGCGAGTGAAGATCCTTTGGCACGAGCTTCTCAAAACCTGCATCCACAAGTGCGCGGCGGAGTTTGGTGGCCGCCTCGTCCAGTTCGGCAGGGGAAGCCTGTGCTGCATTAGCAAGGTTGAGTTCGCCCTCACCATGAACCGGGATGACGTGCAGGTGCAGGTGTGGAACGTCGAAACCGGCAATGACTAAACCAGCGCGCTCGCAGTCGAAAGCCTTTAGCTGGGCCGCGCCGATCCGCTTAGCAACCACGGCAAGGTGGCTGAAAAGCTTTTCGTCAGCCTCCCAGAAGCTCTCCACTTCCTGGCGGGGAACAACTAAAGTGTGACCGGCATTTACCGGCTCGATAGTCATAAACGCAACCGCCACGTCGTCCGCATAGACGAAAGTGCCGGGAATTTGCCCATCGATGATTTGGGTGAAAACGGACATTTATCCTCCTTGTTATACCGCTTCAATCTTATGAATTTGGAAGTCGGATTGTGAGCTAGTTTCAATGGTTGGGGCTAAATGACCTAGGATTGAGGCGATAACGCCGCAAGGAGGAGACAAGATTCATGGCTGAAGAGACTGCTCACCGGTATACCGCCGCTCTGGCAGGCCAGATTGAAAGAAAATGGCAGGACAAATGGGAAACTGAACAGACCTTTGCTGCCGATAACCCGGTAGGAGACCTTGCAGGCCCTCTGGCCGAGGCCGATCCTTTCTTCCTCCTAGACATGTTCCCTTACCCTTCAGGGAAAGGGCTGCACGTGGGGCACCCGCTTGGCTATATCGCGACTGACGTGGTTGCCAGGTATCAGCGAATGCTCGGCAAGAACGTGCTGTACACCATGGGCTACGATGCTTTCGGCCTGCCTGCTGAGCAGTACGCGATTCAGACCGGGCAGCATCCTCGGGTAACTACCGAACAGAACATTGCAAACATGAATAGGCAGCTGCGGCAGATCGGCCTCTCTCATGACAAGCGTCGTTCTTTCGCCACTACTGACAACGAATACGTCAAGTGGACTCAGTGGATCTTCTTGAAAATTTTTAGTTCCTGGTACGACCCGGATGCGCAAAACCGTGAAGGCGGCAAGGGCTGTGCGCGGCCTATCGAGACTCTGATTGCCCAGTTCGAGGACGGAACTCGGCAGACACCAGATGGTCGCGAGTGGGCAGAACTGTCTAAGAAGGAACAGGCCGATATCGTAGATAGCTACCGGCTCGCCTACGTGTCCTATGCGCCGGTCAACTGGTGTCCTGGCCTTGGCACTGTGCTCGCAAACGAGGAAGTTACTTCCGAGGGCCGCTCCGAACGTGGCAATTACCCGGTCTACAAGTCGAAGCTGCGCCAGTGGATGATGCGGATTACGGAATATGGCCACCGGCTTACCAAGGACCTGGAAACTATTGATTGGCCCGACAAGGTGCGGGCAATGCAAGAGAACTGGATTGGTGAATCGCATGGGGCGAACGTAACGTTCGATTTGGCTGATTCTGCCGGATCTGATGTTTCTTCCCTAGAGGTGTACACGACCAGGCCGGACACTCTGTTTGGAGCAACCTTCATGGTTATTGCTCCTGAACATCCTCTGCTGGGCGATTCGGATCCGCAAAATGACGACCTGCATGTGCCAGCTCAGTGGCCTGAGGGTACCAGGGAGGCGTGGACCGGCGGTGCGGCGACCCCGAAGGAGGCTGTGAAGGCATACCGGCTCCAGGCCGCTGCGAAGAGTGACGAAGAACGTGGTGATGCAACCGAAAAGACTGGCGTATTCACCGGTATCTTTGCTACGAACCCGGTCAGTGGTGTCCCGGTTCCAGTGTTTGTGGCCGACTACGTGCTTTGGGGCTATGGAACGGGCGCCATTATGGCGGTGCCAGCACACGATGAGCGCGACTTCGCATTCGCTAAGAAGTTTGATCTGGATATCATCACCACCATTTCGCCGGAAGAAGGTTTTGACCCCAGTGAAGCAGCCTGGACCGGCGACGGCGTGCTCATGAATTCTGCCAACGATTCTATTGACCTGAACGGTAAGAACAAAAAAGAGGCAATCGCGGCGATGGTGCAGGGGCTGGAGCAGACCGGCCATGGTCATGCCGCCACCACCTACAGGTTGCGTGACTGGCTCTTCTCTAGGCAGCGCTACTGGGGGGAACCATTCCCGGTGGTCTATTCGAAGGATGGGCGCGTTCATGCCCTCCCCGAGGACATGCTTCCGGTGACCTTGCCGGAACTGGATGATTTCAACCCGCGAGTCTTTGATCCCAACGATTCTAAGTCGGAGCCAGAACCTCCGCTTGGACGGGCACGAGATTGGTTGAGTGTAGAACTTGACCTGGGCGAAGGTAAGCAAACCTACTATCGCGACTCAAATACGATGCCGAACTGGGCGGGTTCTTGTTGGTACGAGATCCGTTACACTGACCCGAATAATGACGGCCAGTTCGTGGATCCCATGAACGAAGCCTACTGGATGGGTCCGCGCTCAGATGGTGCCTCTGGCGGAACTGACCTGTATGTGGGCGGCGTGGAACACGCCGTGCTTCACCTGCTTTACGCTCGCTTTTGGCACAAAGTGCTCTTTGACCTTGGTTATCTGTCTAGTTCGGAGCCTTTCCACAAGCTCTTCAACCAGGGCTATGTGCAGGCATACGCGTACACTGACGGGCGCGGTCAATATGTGCCCGCAGACGAGGTCGAGGGCGACGAGGAATCTGGCTTCACCTACCAAGGAGAGCCAGTCACCCAGGAATACGGCAAAATGGGGAAGTCCCTCAAAAACATCGTTACTCCCGACCAGATGTGTGAAGAATACGGTGCCGACACGTTCCGCGTATACGAAATGTCGATGGGGCCGCTTGACATGTCCCGTCCCTGGGAGACCCGCGCCGTTGTTGGTTCCCAACGATTCTTGCAGCGACTGTGGCGAAACGTCCTCGATGAAAACACCGGAGAGGTAACTGTCACCGAGGAAGAACTTGATCGGAAGACTGCAAAGCTTCTGGCTCGCACGATTGCCGATGTGACTGTCGAATACGACAATATGCGCATCAATACGGCGATTGCCAAGATGATCGTGCTGAATAACCACCTGACCGGTTTGAAGCAGGTACCGCGAAAGGCAGTTGAGCCGCTAGTGCTCATGCTCTCGCCTGTCGCCCCGCACATCGCCGAGGAATTGTGGCAGATTTTGGGACACGAAGACTCCATCGCCCGCGTGTCCTTCCCCGTGGTAACTGATGAGTCCTTGCTGGAAGAGGACGAAGTTACCTGTATTGTGCAGATTCAAGGCAAGGTGCGCGAGAGGCTTTCAGTGTCGCCCTCAATTTCTGCTGAAGAGTTGCAGGAGGCAGCGCTTTCGACGGACGCGGTGAAGGAGGCACTAGGTGGCCGCGAGCCCATGCGTGTCATCGTCAAGGCACCGAAGCTGGTGAACGTCGTACTTCCGAAGAAATAGGCTCTAGATAATTAGTGGGGCCAGCTAGCGCTGGCCCCACTAATTATCTGTCGAAAGGTTGTCCCAACTGTAAGGGGTTTATTTAGTTCCTAGCAGGTGGGTTCGCATACGCTCTTCCGCTTGTAGGCGGGTAGATTCCCGGTTGGTGCGCTCAGCAAGAAGAGCGGCAATTATCTGTTCTGGCGGTGCCTGTGGCGGCCGTGGCAGTACCGCTACGTATACCTGCCTCATAATCTGCTCAGCGAGGGAACGTCCGCCGGCGGAGCTAAATAGGTCGCGTCTGGTTATGAATTGCCTCATGGCAATGGCGAGCCCAGGGCTGATGCCTCCAAGATCGACAGTTTTGGCCCATGCCTCAAGTTGCGGGGGCATCTGCGGAGGAGTGGGGATGCGCAGTGGCATGCGTTCGCGGATTACGTAAGTGCCTGCTGCCAAGTCACCAACTCGCCGAGAACGTTTTTCCACTAGGACTGAAACGACAGAGATAGCTTGTATGGTCCAGATTTCGATTAGCCCCATGAGCGCCCTGGTAAAGCACTGGCGCCAGACGATTGGGCCCGAATCTATCCGAACTACCCTCATTCCGCCAATCAGCTTCCCCAAAGACTTGCCTTTTGACAGGTACTCGACTGTGGCAGGAAGAATCAGGATAGAAAAAGCCATAAGAAGTATAAGTGCTGCTTTGACAAGGGCCTCGTCCAAGCTGGGGCCGTACTTTATGAAGAAGTACAGCATGAGGATAGCCAGAGAGGCGTAGAGAACCAGGTCCAAGATGCCACAGCAGATCCGGATTACGGGTGCAGCCGGAGGAATCAGCAGGGCTACGCCCTCGCCTGCAATGAGTTCGTCTGTTTCGTTAGTCGCCACGCCTTCGAGCATACAGGTTCGGTAAGCTAAAGGCATGGACATAGATGCGTATGCAAATATACACGAACCGCGGTGGCGAGAACTCGAAAAGCTTACTAAAAAGAGGAAGCTCACCGCTGCTGAAGCAGATAGGGCTATAGAGCTTTATCAGCGAACTAGCACGCATCTGTCGCAGCTGCGCACAACTGAGCCTGATCCGTCCCTAGTGGCTTCACTGTCGATGCTGCTCGCTAGGACCAGACGCAGGATGGGCTCTGCGACTCGTCCGTCCTTGAAGATGGCATCGCATTTTTTGACCTCGACTTTCCCAGCAGCACTCTACAAGTTGCGTTGGTGGTGGATGTCAACGATGGCGGCAAGCCTAGCAGTGTGCATTTTTATAGCGTGGCGCATCATTCATGATCCGTCTCTCGAGAGTTTGATTGGTACGCCGGAACGAATTCGACAACTAGTAGAGCATGACTTTGCAGATTATTACTCCGAGTATGCTGCCAGTCATTTTGCCTTCAGCGTGTGGGTCAATAATGCGTGGGTTACCGCTACCTGTATTGCTACGGGCATGCTGGGGCTCACGGTGATCTTTTTGCTCTATCAAAATGTGGCTAACTTGGGCGTTTCTGCGGCAATACTAATAAATCATGGGGCAGGAGCACAGTTCTTCGGATTGATTTTGCCGCATGGCACACTGGAGCTCACTAGCGTGTTCGTGGCGGGCGGGGCCGGTCTCTACCTTTTTTGGTCGTGGATAAGTCCGAAAGATAGAACTAGAGGCGAGGCCCTTGCTAATGCGGGACGCACAGTTGCCGGAATTGCAATTGGGTTGGTACTAGTCCTAGCCGTATGCGGCGCACTAGAGGGGTTCGTTACGCCCTCTGGACTGCCCACCGCCGTCCGCATTGGCATTGGTATCGTTGCTGAGGTGCTTTTCTTCGTGTATGTGTTTGGACTGGGAAGATATGCCTACAATCACGGTAACGATGGAGACATCACTAAGTCTTGGCAGGAAGATAAAGAAATAAGAGTTGGGTGAATATGTCGCGGAGGGCGAAGATCTTTTTACCGCTGTTGGCCTTAGCATTAGCCCTGGCAGCAGGCGGAGCATACTGGTTTTATTTTCATGACAAAGGGCTCCCTGGGCAGAGCATTTCCGGGGTGTCTATTGCGGGAAAAAATCAGTCTGAGGTAGCTGCCCTTATCCGTAAACATGCCCAAAATGCCTCCCTTGAGGTTACCGGTCAAGGCGTAAAATCTCGCTCTTTCACTGGAAAGGAATTGGGGGCTAGTGTCAGCGCAGAGGAGAGCGCGAAAAAGGTATTCGCGCACCGCTCGTTCTGGGACTACTTCCTAATACCTGTCAGCGGAAGCACCGAGGACCTAGTTGTGGATTATGCTTATCCCGCTTTGATCGAAGCCGCCGCGGGACTTACCAAAGACTACAAAGAGGCCGTCGAACCGGAACTGGTCGTTGCCGCGGGAACGCTCACGATTCAGGAGGGCAAAGAAGGGCGCGGCATTGCGCCTACAAAGCTATCCGAAGGCTTCACAAAGGTACTTCGCGAGGGCAATTCGCAGAAGATAAATCTTTCCGCTGGGGTAGTGAAACCTCTAAACACGGCTAGCGATTTACAAACCTATCTTGCGTCAGCGAAGAAGTTCGCGCAGGTAGCAATCAAAGTTGCCGCTGCCGACAAAACCTTCGAAGCGGCAGAGACTGACAAGCTTGGATGGGTTACTTCGCCCTCCAAACTGGGGAAAGCTCCAAAACGAGCCACAGCCGATGCGGCAAAGGTACAAAAATGGCTCAGAAGCAAAGAAAAGGAAGCTGCTAAGGTTCCTCAAGATGGATGCCGGAACGTTACCGAGGACGGAAAGGTCACCCAGGTCGTAAAGAAGAAGGTCGACGGAACAAAAGCAAATAATGTCCCCGCACTATCGCAGCAGATAGCTGCAGCATTGTCCACTACAAAGCCGTTCTCGGGCTCATTTGACATGGTTTCGGCGCCGGCAAAGTGGCAGGACAAGGTGATTGCTCCTGGAGCAGAGAAGCTTCCATATCAGGCCAGCAAGGGCGAAAAATGGTTCGATATCAACCTAACTGACTACACAATTGCCGCCTACCAAGGCGCAGACAAGGTGATAGGTCCCTACCTGATGGTTCCGGGCAGTCCACAGCACCCAACGCCGCAGGGAACTTATAAGGTTTACATTAAGCGGCCTATACAAACCATGGTCGGCTACAACGATGACGGCTCGCTAGCATACCGCGCCCCGAATGTGCCATGGATTTTGTACTGGCATTACTCATACGCAATCCACGGCGCATACTGGCAGCATCAGTTTGGTCCGGGCGTAGGCTTCGGAGGCTCGCATGGGTGCGTACAGCTACCGCCTGAAAAAGCAAAAGAGATGTTTGACTTTGGTGAACTTGACACCGTAGTGAGGGTCCACAAGTAACCGTACTGCTAGAGCAGCCCCCGCGATTTGAGAGCAAGATAGTGGTCAACAAGCTTCGTAGGAACTTCTTCGGGCGGGGCATCTATGACGTGGACGCCCATCTGCGCCACCGCATTTATCAGCTTTTGCCTTTGTACTTGTGTCTTCGCTGCAGCAGCGGCGCTATAAACCGAATCGGCATCGGTAGTTTGCCGTCGCATCTGCTCGACCTCGGGATCAGCTATCGAAGCAATAACAACCCGATACCGCTTAGCTAGGTGGACTAGCGTGGGCAGCAATGTTTCTGCAGCTGCAACGGGCTCTAGGGGAGTAAGCAGCACTAGCAAGGAGAGCTGCGGGGCCTGCGCAATGATCGCCGAGGCCAGCTTTGTCCAATTCGCCTCAACCAGCTTTGCCTCTAGCGGCATCATCGCGTTTGAGAAGTCTGAGAGCACACTAGTGCGGGAAGTATGCGGCACCGTAACGCGTACTAGCTGGTCTCCTGCCAACAGGCTTACGTTGTCGTCTGCGCGTCCTGCCACCGCGCCTAGCAACAAGGCAGCGTCCATCTCGGATTCCAATCTGGCCACGTCCTCGACACGGCCGGCTGACAGACGCGAGGTGTCCAGGACCAGCATTACCTTCCTGTCTCGCTCTGGGCGCCAGGTACGGACTACAGTGTCGTTATGTCTGGCTGAAGCTCGCCAGTCAATTGACCGAACGTCGTCGCCATCTACCCATTCGCGAAGGGAATCGAATTCCGTGCCTTGGCCGCGCTGCCGCGACCGTGCACGACCTTCTACAGCCTGCAATTTGGCGAGTTTTGCCGGCAAGTGTTTCCGAGAGGGAAATTCCGGAAGTACACGGAGTTCTCCGGGTAGAGTAAAGGAAACTTGCCTAGCGGCTAGGCGCATAGGACCCCATGAACGTACGGTCACATAATCCGGGTGGGCTACACCACGCTTCTTCGGACAGACGGGAGTAGTTACCTCTGCCTCTTTACCAGGAATTAGGACGAGGCGGTGGCGGTTGGCCTTGGCTTGTACGCTGGGTGGCCACGCGTCGCGCACCTCTACCTTCATCTTCCGAGATCCGGGAAGGGACAGGTAAAGCCCTACGCTACCCTCCTCGAATGCTCGAAGTGGTTCGTTTTCAGTGCGCCGTATCTGCAGTTTGCGTGGTGAAGGTGCTGCCACCAGATCTATGATGGTCAGCCCTATAACGACCGCGAGCCAGATATATACCAGCTCTAGCCTGGGAAAAAAGAACAGGGGGAGCAGGCAAAGCACTGCTAAGAATGGAACCCGCCAAGATATGCTCATCGCGGTACCGAGATAGAATCGAGCGCGCCAGCTAGGACTGCCTCGATGGAAACACCTTCGAGCTCAGCTTCAGCACGTAGGACCAGACGGTGTGCGATGGTTGGCATCACGAGTGCCTTCACATCGTCGGGCGTAACAAAATCCCTGCCGGATAACCAGGCCCAGGCGCGGGCAGCGGCGAGCAAGGCAGTAGCCGCCCTAGGAGACATCCCGAGCGAGAGCGAGGGGGCCTGCCTGGTGGCCCTGGCGATATCTACAATATAGGCAATCACTTCGGAGCTTATTTGCACCTGGGAGACCTGGCGAATCCCCTCCTCAATATCGGCCGCACTGGCGACGGGCTCGAGTCCGGCACCCTTTATATCGGACGGGTTGAAGCCATCAGCGTGCCTGCGCACGATTTCGATCTCTTGATCCCGCTCTGGAGCAGGCATCTGGATCTTCAGCAAGAATCTATCTAACTGGGCTTCGGGCAGTGGGTAGGTGCCCTCAGATTCGATAGGGTTTTGGGTAGCCGCGACAATAAAAGGGCTGGGAAGACGGCGAGCGGTCCCCGCTACGGAAACCTGCCGTTCAGCCATTGCTTCTAGCAAGGCCGACTGAGTTTTTGCCGGAGTACGGTTGATTTCGTCGGCTAGCAGCAGATTTGTGAATACAGGACCTGGTCTGAAAGTAAAGTCTTTCTTCTCTTGGTCATAGATCAGCGAGCCCGTCACATCGCCTGGCATCATGTCAGGGGTGAATTGGATGCGGGAAAAGTCTACGTCCAAGGCCCTAGCGAGGGATCGGATAAGAAGCGTCTTACCCGTACCAGGCACGCCCTCTAAAAGCACATGGCCGCGGGTGAGTAAGCCGATGAGCAGTCCGGTTATTGCCCCTTCCTGGCCTACGACAGCCTTTCCAACTTCGGAGCGCACGCGGATCATTGCCTCGCGGGCGTTATTTTCGTTCACGGATTACCTCCTGTTCGAGGGCGGTGAGTCCACGCGCCATGGAAACCATTTCAGATTCGGTTGTAGGGGAGCCATAGAGTAGATAAAGCAATTCTTGTTCTTTGCGCCCGCTTCGCCTTGCAAGTGCACTCACAAGTGCCTGCTGGCCTGCCGAGCTGGGCAAGTAAAGTGCTCTCGCCAGACGGGGGCGTAACTGTTCTTGCAAGGCTGCAATCATCGGCTCGGGTTCACAGGCTTGCGCATACATTCTGCCCAAAGATTGGGTAGTTTCGGAAGCTTTTACCACCACAGGAAGTGGTTCAGTGGCTAGGCGGCCGAAGCGGCGCCCTCGCCAGAAGGCAAATAGGAGGAATACCCATGCCAGAAGGATCATCATAGGCTGTACCCAGTTAGGTAGCAGGTCTCGCGTGGTAAAACCAATGCCTCCGGTGGCTGCCGTGTTTGATTCCGACGGGGAGTACCACACTACGTTTTGGGTCGGGCTGAGGGCCGCCAACGCAGCTGCGGCATTGTCATCTTCTGTAATGGAACCATTTACGAACCAACTAGCTGACCCCAGTAACAGTGTTTCAGGATGGTCTTTAGTCCGGGGGAGGAGCACAACCTGAGCACCGCCGGGCTGGCTCATACATTGGAAACTTCCCTGGGGCATAACACCCATAGGGGTATACATGAGTCCGACTTTGGATACAGTCCTGGCTTTTCCAAGCAGATTGTTGCAGTGCGACGGCGGATCCGCTACGGCCATGCCCTCTGAGAGCACAGCCATGTCAGTCTTCAGCTGGCCGAGCACCTCATCTGTCGGTGCAAGTACTACAGAACGCCTTACTTTTTTGCTGACTAGTAACTCAGGTACGCCCTCGCCGATCCCAACCCTATTGTCGGATATGACGACAGTGACGTTTTCCTGCTTGGAGAGTTGTTTTTCCAAGTCCTTCTTTGTGCGGACGATAGTAAGGTCTACGTCTTGTCTAGCTAAAACGCGGGCAAGAGCCTGACTGCCTTCCGCCTTTGGGTTCATTGGGTCTAGCGGAAGAGGTTTTTCGGAGGGCCAGAGTACATAAAGCCCCAAAGCGATCAGGATGAAAGATGCCACCAACAGCGTGGCGCTCGATCGGAATATTGCCTTTGGATGCGCACCAACAGCCTTCATCTTGGTCATGATCCCTGCCTCATTGTTGCAGGAATAGGCATGCTTGAGGCGGCACCGGCGGTGCTACTGGGAGAGAGGGCGGATAACTCGTCGTAAAGGCTAATCGCTGCGCGCGCATCGACTTCAGTAACAAGTGAGGCATGCCCGTATGTGGCTTCGTCAAACGAGGCATTCACGTGCGCAATTTGCGGTGAATTATTAGGAAATAGTGCCTCTAGCTGCCGGCTCACCTCGCCCGCTGTTTGGCCTGGTACCGCCTCTATCAGCCCGCGCTCGACGCCTCGTTGGACAATAGCCCGGAAGGCCGCTTGCACTGAGAGGGCTGGAGCGTCGGGATAGTTATTCTTTGCTTGGGCCAAATATGTTTCGGCAGGTATCGACGGATCTACCAAGGCGGCAGAGTCATGACGGGTGCCTTTTGATAGATTCTTGCGTAGTCGCCGAATAATGAAGAACCCTATTATCAGAACAATCAGGATAATAATTGTGGGGAGTACCCAGCCCAGAGAGGGTGGCTCGATGGTTGCCAGATTGAGCTGGCTTAGGAGTTGTTCCCAGAAATATCTTAAGAGAGCACCAAGATCGAAATAGCCCGGTTTAGCTAGCTCGTCCTCAAGCGCCTGACGGGCGTCATCTGGAGATGGCGCAATACTTGGCAAGTACAAGAGGAACATTTATCGTCCGGAGCTAGTCAGATATTGGATCAGAGCTACGTCCAGCCCTTCTTTGCGGAAGCGCACGTCTACATATAGCAGTGACATCAAGGAAGTCTGCAGGGGCAGCGTAATTATTGAAGCAAGTAGAGAAGTAATTACTGACAACACCAGAATGATCGTCATCTGCGAAGCTGCGTTGCCAGAGCCGATCGCCACGGCTATTAGGGCGGAGACAGCAGATATTGGGGTAGTTATGGATGCTGCAATGATGCCAATTATGAATTGTCCAAGCCAAGTAATTCCCAGGCAGCGCAAAAAATATCCAGACATCAATTGCCAAGAGCGCTTTAAAGAAGCAAATGCGCCGGCTCCTTCAATGACTATGGCCTGGCCGTAGAAGGAGAAGCGAACGGCCACAATTGAGATAGCAAGAAGGATACCAATTCCTAAAATAAGCAGGAACAAGATGGCGAGTCCTCCGCTTCCGATGGTCTCAAACGCTCCACTGGCGTAAAATATCCCACCAATAGTTGCGGTGATTACAACTAAGATGAGCATCATTACTAACCATAGGATTATAGACGCGCCGAGGTAGCGCCATATTTTTCTGCCTACCGCTTTCCAAGTTTGCCCTATAGATACTTTTTGTCCTTCAACAGCCTTCATTACCACGAAGACCATCAGCGGTATCAGCAAGATCTGGCCAATAAAGATAGGTAAATAGGAGATTAGCTGAGTGCCTTCCATAGCCAGGGAATTGTCGTTATTAAAATCGAAGTGGGGAATCCAGCCCATGCGAGCGGATATGAGCACAGGCATGAGCATTGCCAAGAGGACGATCTCTACAAGGAAAGTTAGCCCAAAAACAGTTTTTGGATTCATGCGGGCGAGCTTGAATACTCCGCCCAAGATGTCTCCTACCGATAGTGGGCGCAGTGGGATAATGCCCGGTTGGAGCTGATCATAATGGAGGGGGCCCTGGGGAGCATTGGGGAAGCCGTTAGAGCTGTGCTCGCTGGGAGCGTATTGCCCATATCGAGGCTGTGGGGTCTCAGGCAGGTGTTGCTGATTCTCTGGGGGACGCGGGCCCGACGGGAGAGTGAAATCCGACACTAATACCTCCTGTATTTGTTGCTTCCACCTTCCACTGTACTGAAGATGCGGGCTATTGGCTCCAGGAAAACGAATTTGGACAGTTTTCTAATCTCTTCTTCATCAAGACAGTAATCTTGTTTCTATGAATGATTGGGTAATTTCTTGCGCGGACGCGCGAGCTAGCGTTTCTGCCTTCCGAGGCGTTGTTACTTCGTGGATTATTGAGCGCGACGGAGTAGAACACGAACTAATTGATGGCTACTGTACCGAGGCAGAGATGCAGTCCTTGGATGGGTACCGTGGAGCCTTGATGGCGCCGTGGTCGAACCGTATATCTGATGCTCGGTTCACTTTCGAGAACGAGGAATTTGATCTGGGAGTCGATCCGTCTGGACTGCGCGAAGGCCTGCATGGGTTGTATGCGTCCGCCACCTTCAGCCTCGTCCGTCTTCTTCCCGATTCTGTCACCATTGAGGCTGAAAATCAGGGAGTACCAGGGTATCCGTGGCCTACCAAGTTGCAGGCTACGTACACCATTCGGGAAGGTGGAAGGCTCGAGCTGGAACTGCGGTGCACAAACTGTTCTGATCGAGCCATAAAAGTGGGATTGGGGTGGCACCCGTACCTGGCGTACCAGGGGAGCGGGCCATGCACTGTAGATATTCCCGCGCGTACGAAGGTAAACGTGGACGATGCGCTTATACCTCTGCAGGAGCCGCATACCTTCAGCGATCGAGGCGAAGAGCGCCGAATCGACTTTGAAGGATTAGCCGGAATTGATTTGGCATATACGAATTTGGTTCCAGACCCAGATGGTGTAGTGCGAACTAGGCTGACTCACCCAGACGGTTCTGTCACTACGTTAGAGGGCCTCCTTGAAGGTGGTAAGGATGGTGTGGGGATAATCCACATATTCACCGGAGATACGTTGCAGTACCGGCCCGGCGAATCTTTTGCCATGGAACCGTGCCACTTTATGACAGACGCTTTCAATCGGGAGGCGGTTGGGGACACTGCTCTACTTCAGCCAGGACACACAAGAGAGCTGCGAGCTGCGTTAATACATGAGTTCTAAATATCCACAGGCAGATCGAGGCTAGGTGTCCACAACCGGTGTGTTTCTGCTGAGCTAACTAGGGGCGAGTAAGCCTATTTTCGAGGCATGAAACAAATTCCGGTGGAAACTCTAGCTAACGCTGCCTTCAAAGCGGTGAAGCCGCAACCGGAACGAGCTCCTAAAAGCCGGTTGCGGCTTCTCCCAGGGCCTACCTCTGCACTAGTATTGGGCATAATAATCGCGCTGGTGGCGATCGTGTGCGGCATTGGTAGCGCCATGGACAATCCAGACACACCCGCTAATTCCTCGCCTAAACAGCAGGTGAGCGAAGCGGCCTCTGCGCCTGCTGGTGACGAAGTAATCGTGCACGTCGTCGGCAAGGTGGCCACACCTGGTTTGGTACATCTAAAACGGGGAGCAAGGGTTGACGATGCGATCAAGAAGGTTGGCGGAGTAAGCAAGGGAGCCGACCTTGCTGCTATCAATCTTGCCCGCCCCCTCACGGACGGGGAACAAATAGTAGTACCGGCACTCTCTCAGCCTAAATCCCCTGGTACGCAGACTGCCGAATCCGATTGCATAAATTTAAATTCTGCTTCCGAGAAAGATCTTCAAGAACTAAACGGCGTAGGCCCTGCCCTGGCCGGAAGAATTGTAAATCACCGGGAAAGCCAGGGGCCTTTCACCAAAGTTGAAGACCTACAGCAAGTGTCTGGGATAGGCCCGGCGTTGGTCCAGAAAGTATCCGGACAGGCATGCGTATGAGAACTACCGACTTGCGCCTTTTGCCAGCGGCTATAGGTGGTTGGCTGCTTATCCTAATGAGCCAATATGTTTCCGGACTGGTACTTCTCTTATTTGCTGCAGGATCCATACTTGCCGTCGGCGGCGCTTGGATGAACAAGGGAGGCCGGCACCTGCAGGCAAACGTCGGGCGTATTAACGGCATGGTCATCCTGCTTCTCATTTCCATGGTTGCGCTCGCGGGACCTGCCTGGCTCAAGGCATCACAAGTGAGTGCTTCGCCACTGGGGCAACAAACTGCGGGGCAAGTAGTCGCAAAAATAGTTACCGAGACAAAACAAAACGAGCGCACCGCTTTTGCTAAGGCGCAGATAATATCCGTCTTAGATCGGCCAATATCCATGCCCGCGTTAATTTTTGAAAAGCGCCTCCATGCCCATCCCGGACAGACGATCAGAGCAAAGTGTACGTGGAAGCGGCACAGTGGACTGGGAAGGATAATGCTGGCCTGTTCCAGAAGCAAGATAATTCGCCGTGCTGATCCATGGACTCACTGGGCGAATTCGCGCAGACAAAAATTACACTCAAGGCTCGGCAATTCCGCAGCGGGGGCTTTAGTTTGTGCAATGGCACTGGGCGACAACAGGTATCTGTCGCCAACTTCCTCTGCCAACATGAAACGAGCCGCGCTAGCCCATCTAGCCGTGGTCTCGGGTACTCACGTGGCTATTGTTATTAGCACGTTTTGGGGTCTGCTAGCTTTTCTGAAGCGGCGACTTCGGCTGCTGAGCGCTGCAACAGTACTTGTTGGCTTCGTGATCTTAGTGGGGCCTATGCCTACGGTGGCAAGAGCTAGCGCAATGGGAATGATTGCCCTCGCAGGGATGGCATTAGGCCGGCCCGGAAGCGCAACGGGTGCACTGGCACTAGTAACGATGGGGCTGCTAATAACCCACCCGACTTATGCGGCCGATATTGGCTTTGCCCTTTCAGTAAGTGCCACATTCGCCGTCCTCACATTGTCTGAACGAATTGAGGCGCCCCTACGCAGCATACTTCCGAAGGGCATCGCTAAAGCAGTGTCAACCTCAATTGCTGCACAAAGTTTCTCTGGACCGTTGCTGCTCCTACTATCGCCAGGTACCTCCTTATATGCCCCGATTGCCAATTTATTGGCCGCACCGGCCATCGCTCCAGCGACGTTACTAGGTTTGCTTGGGGCACTATTGCCTCGACCAGTGGCCCAGCCGATATTAGCTCTAGCAAAGCTAGCAGCCTGGTGGATAGCTACCGTAGCCAACAAAATCAGCGCATTACCTGGGGCTGTCTTGCCCTGGCAAGGAGGACCGGCGGGAGCGGTGGCACTCGCATTCAGCGTGCTCTGCATTCTATTTGCGGTACACCGCCACTTCGCTGCAATAGATGGGGGTGGTTCATGGCATGGTTAACCCATGGCCAAAACAACATGGGATAAATTGCAGTTAGCACCGGTGATGCTCATCCGCGGCCCCGAAGAAGTCATTGCTTCCAGGGCAGAAGCACGCGTTCGCGATCTGGCGAACAAAGCAGACCCCAACGTAGGGATCATCGATGTAGAAGCAGCCACATACCAGGCCGGTCAGTTAGGAGTGCACACTGCCCCTTCCCTGTTTGGCGAGGCCAGACTAATCAGGATACACAACTTAGAGACGCTGTCAGAGTCGCTGGCGAAGGACTTGCTGGAATACCTGAAGGCTCCTGAACCTGACGTTTGGATTCTTGCCCGCCACGCAAAGGGGCAAAAGGGAAAGAAACTGCTGGAGGCAATTTCCAAGGCAGGCATGCCCGTGGTGCAATGCGATCCAATAAAATCTGCCCGCGATAAGGCCGATCTATTGAAAGCCGACGCACGCAGAGCACACCGAAGCATTGAACCGGCTGCTGTTGAGGCGCTAGTTGACGCCTTAGGATCCGATTTGCAAGAAATGTGCGCCGCCCTCGCCCAACTCTTCTCGGACAAGGAAGGCAAGATCACTGAACAGGATGTGCACACCTTCTACGGCAACAGGGTAGAAGCATCGGGATTCGCAATAGCCGATGCGGCAGTAGCCGGAAACAGCGGCAAAGCCATAGAACTTGCCCGCCATGGATTTGCCACAGGTGCTGCCCCGGTAGCGATGATGGGAGCACTGGCACTAAAGGTGCGTAATATCGCGAAGGTATCTTCCGGAGCACGTAACCCCCGCGAACTTGGGATGGCACCTTGGCAAGCTGACAGGGCCCGCCGCGAGGCCCGCGGTTGGTCGCAGGTAGGCCTAGCCGAGGCGATAGCGGCTGTTGCGGCAGGAGAAGAAGAAATAAAAGGTGCCTCCCGCGACCCCGAATTTGCTTTTGAGCGAGCCCTTCTGCGGGTCGGGGCTGCGCATGGGCGCCACTAACAATTCCATTATGTGACCCGAACCAACACCGAAGTACCTCTTGGTCTACTTTTTACAGAAAAACTAAGGAGGAATGTAATGGCTGAGAAGATCCGTGTCGCAATCAATGGGTATGGCAATTTGGGTAAGGCGGTGGAATTAGCCGCTAGCGCAGCAACTGACATGGAACCAGTAGTTGTCTTTACCCGTCGAGACCCGGCATCCGTGAAAACCTCCGGAACCCCAGTGGTCAGAGTGGACCAGATGGCGGATTGGGAAGATAAGGTAGACATCTGCGTAAACTGCGGAGGTTCTGCTACGGATATGCAAGCCGCAGGTCCTGCAGCCGCGAAACTTTTTAGCACGGTAGATTCTTTCGATACCCATGCGAAGATTCCTGAGTACTATGCCGCGGTGGACCAAGCCGCAAAAGAAACCGGTCACCTTGGGATGATTTCCTCCGGCTGGGATCCAGGATTATTCTCGCTCAACCGCGTGCTAGGAGATGCAATTATTCCCACTGGAAATACCTGGACATTTTGGGGGCCGGGAATTTCCCAAGGCCATGGAGATGCAATTCGGCGAGTAGCTGGAGTAGTAGCAGGAGTGCAATACACCATTCCGCTGGACGCTGCTGTGCAAGCTGCGCACGACGGGAACGGCCAGACTTTGACCGCCCGCCAAATGCATCGGCGCGAATGCTACGTAGTAGCTGAAGAGGGCGCTGATAAAGAGCGCATTGAGCGTGACATCGTGTCAATGCCTAACTACTTTGCTGACTATGATACGACGGTGCACTTCATCTCCATCGATGAGCTCAAAAAGAATCACTCTGGGATGCCTCATGGTGGGCGAGTGATTAGGCAGGGACAGACGTCGCAGGGGACCAACCAGGTTTATTCCTTCCAGCTGCATCTGGACTCCAACCCGGAGTTCACTGGGGCGGTATTAGCTGCCTCCGCCCGGGCTGTCTATCGGTTGCACAAAGAAGGTAAGACAGGCGCAATTACAATCCTTGACGTGCCTGCAGCATACCTATCGGATAAGTCGCCGGAGCAGCTGCGCTCCGAATTGCTCTAGTAGACAGTGGCCGCGGGTCCATCGCCATGGGCGCGCGGCCTATGCAGCATTCCGGAATGCATCTGGATTTCAAGCAAATCTGCAACTATGGTGCCGTAGCCGTCCACTATCAACGTCCAGCCGTGGCGTTGCAGAGGCTGCCAGAGAAGGGTCACGTGGTTGTTCGCCGCAACATTTTGCTTGATTGACTGCCGCGGATTGGCAACCAGTATCTTTCCTCCTTTTAGGATTGGGTCGACCGTCATGACCTTGGCGAATCCACCTTCTCTTAGAGTGATTAGGGTGGCACTGTTGTAGTTCTTCAGTACCTGCGCTAGCGAGGTAAACGGGACGGGAATACTCATTTTGCAAGCTCCAATGAAAAGTGGCTTAGTCCTGGCTTCAACTTCGATACTGATGCCCCTGCTTCGACCTGGAGCATGACCCAGTGCGGATCTATAACTGCGGACGGAGCCAATACGTTAGCTCGTCCAGTAAACGCTTGCACTGCTGCAGGTAGAGAAGGGCCGATTACGTAAGTTTTCGCCCTCTTAGCCAACGAGAGCAGACGCGGCAAAGTCTTATTAGTAAGTGCCATGGCGGTAATCAGTGCTACTTCCGCGTCAGGTAGTACGTACTCGCAGGCAGAGTCTGGTAGATCGCCACCGGTGGGTTTCCGCTCGAGTACGGTTAAAGAACATATCTTCTCCAGCGATGCTATGGCAGTACTGAAATGCCCTACCATTACGACTTTCTTCCCGGCTAATTCCTGGCGTGCCGCTGTAAAAATGGATTCTCCTGGATTAGCGCAGCGATTGTAAAAGCTATTCATCGCAGCCACTCCGAGACTTGCCCGGGCAAAATCCCAGCTCTTCGCCATGGCTGCCACCTCTCGCAAAGGGCGTCCTTGAAGGGGAGCCGCATCGAAGCTACCCAGGCCAGCGGCAACCCCAACTCCTGCCTCGGACTCTACGCAAGCCGCGTTAGCGCTAAGAGCACGGCGAACCAGCACATCTTCCGGAATAGCGGCAATCAAGTCGTCATAAAGTGCGAAGGGATTCATACCTCCATTGTCCGAGAAAAAATTCCTGAATCAACCTGGAGCACTTACATGTAAAAGGTGGGCGCAACCGATCGGTTGCGCCCACCCGAAGAACAATCAGCTTAAGCTGACATCTTGTTCACACGACGAGCCAGCTTCGACTTGCGGTTTGCAGCCTGATTCTTGTGAATCACGCCCTTGGAGACTGCCTTATCCAGCTTGCGGGAGGCAATCTGCAGGAACTTTTCTGCTTCTTCGCGGTCTCCGGCCTCGACGGCTTCGCGGGTGTGACGCACGTAAGTCTTTAGTTCGGACTTGACGGCGCGGTTGCGAAGACGACGCTGCTCGTTGGTGCGGTTACGCTTGATCTGAGACTTGATATTTGCCACGGATTTCGCTCTCTGTACGTTCTTACATCGGTCGGTGAGGGTGTGTCATAACCGGACTGAGGCCGTGGGGCGGCCGTGGTTGGTGTATGACCGGACCACCACCCGACCAGGCGGCAATCCAGCTATCCACTGTAGCAGAAATGTAGGTCGTAACAAAGGTATGTGCGCGCTTTCACCTGGGAGGGCGATGTGGAGCGGGTGACACTTAGCTCCACAACTAAAAAGAGGCAGGAAAGGCGTCGAAAGTAACCCTATGATGTTACCTATGCAGTCGCCAACCAGCTCTCAACGATTCCGGGTCCGTGGGCTCGATGGCGTACGTGCAATCGCGTGTTGTGCGGTACTTGCCTATCACTTCTTCCAGGCGGGTACTCCCGGAGGGTTTCTGGGCGTTGACGTATTTTTTGCACTCTCGGGATTCCTTATAACCGGTCTGCTGGTGAAGGAACAAGAGCGCTCCGGCAAGATTGACATCCCCGCATTCTGGTTGAGGCGAGTCCGCAGACTCTTTCCCGCGGTGGCGTCCACCGTCGTCGCTACCTCACTCATTGCTGCTCTGGTATCGACAGATCTGCTGGTAGGGATCCGCAGACAACTGTTCGGGGCCGCCACCTTCACCTACAACTGGGTAGAAATATGGGCAGGCAATAGCTATTTCAATCAGGGATCGCCGCCGCTTTTTCGAAACCTGTGGTCCTTAGCTGTAGAACAGCAGTTCTATGTGATCTGGCCGCTTGTAGTCACCCTAATTGTCTACATGCGTCCAACTAAGCGATTCCTGGTGCCTATCCTGCTTGCAGTCGCGTCGGCGATTTTTATGGCCACAATTGTCCTGAGCGGTGGGGACATATCCCGGGCCTACATGGGCTCGGACACGCACGGCTTCTCGCTCATGATTGGTTCTGCACTGGCCTGCCTGCAAACAAATCCGCTCTCGCCGATGCCTTCAAATCCAAGGGGGTACAGGCTCCGCGGGATTCTCGGCTGGGTAGGCCTGGGCGGGATGATTGCATCCTTCTTTTTAGTGTCGGATTCATCTAAAGCCACCTATCCATTCCTCACCGTTGCGGTATGTCTATGCTCAGGGGCCACCATTGCGTCCCTGGCGCAAGAGACCGCTCCCGGAGCGCGAGCATCCAGAGTGCTGGCTCAGGTACTGGACGTAAAACCGCTGCGGTGGTTGGGAGAACGTTCCTACAGCCTCTACTTGTGGCATTGGCCAGTGCTCGTAATCATGCGTCAAGCCTTCCCCTCCACGCAGATCTGGGTTCTCGCCCTCGTCGTAGCCGGACTGTCGATCCTCGTAGCGGCCGTTTCCTACACGTATGTAGAGACTCCCATGCGTAAAGAAGGGATCATGGCTGTCCTCTCCAGGTGGCTATACCTACGCAGCTCCTCCCGTTACGGCGACCTTTCTAGGTACGTGGCGTGGGGTGTGGCTGCAGCGACACTAATTGGAGTAAGCACCGTCGTCATGATCCAACCGCCAAAGAGCTCGGCGCAGATCGCGGTAGAGAAGGGGAAGGTGGCAGCTAGGCCAACTCCGAAGCCGAAGCCGGCCCCACCAGATCTAGGCGACAACCAACCGGTAGGCGGCAATATCACCGTCATTGGAGACTCGGTGACGTTAGCATCTTTGCAACCGCTACAAGAAACGTTCCCCGGCGCCCTCGTCGACGCAGAAGTGTCGCGACACTGGGACGATGGGGTAGCGCTAATAGACCAGTACAAGGCAGAACAGAGCCTGGGTAGGTGGGTAGTGCTGTCGCTCGCAACGAACGGTACCGTCACCACGGACAACCTAAACGCGGCGCTGGCACAGCTTGGACCGGAGCGCCGCCTAGTGCTTGTCACCGGATTTGGTCCGCAGTACCAGTCCGAACAGTGGATCGATCAAAATAATGCAAACATCCTTGCCTTCGGCAAAGCACATCCAGACAGAGTGGTAGTTGTCCGTTGGGATGAGGCGATAAAGGCACATACTGACTGGCTTGCCGGCGACTACATCCATCCGGACGAGGACGGAGCAAAGCTTTGGCGCGACACCCTGGTGGGCGCCCTCAAGTCCTTCCCCGGTGTGAAACAGGTGGGCGGGGCCCCCAAGAAATGACACGACCAGTTAGGATTGTTCATTTGGACGTGGGAAACTAGAAGTGACTACGCATATTAAGGAGGCCGCGTGAGCGCGCAAAAAGGAAAGTTGGACCCCCAGATTTCCCCGGCGAAGACTGACCCTTCGCTCATTCGTAACTTCTGCATTATTGCCCATATTGATCACGGTAAGTCCACTCTTGCCGACCGGATGCTCCAGCTATCTGGCGTAGTTGAAACGCGAGAAATGCGTGATCAGTACCTGGACCGCATGGATATTGAGCGCGAGCGAGGCATCACTATCAAGTCGCAGGCCGTGCGCATGCCCTGGAAGGTAGATGGCCATCCCTACGCCCTCAACATGATCGATACGCCCGGACACGTGGACTTTTCCTACGAAGTTTCCCGGTCACTGGCAGCCTGCGAGGGAGCGGTCTTGCTGGTAGACGCTGCCCAGGGGATCCAGGCACAGACCTTGGCAAATCTGTACATGGCAATGGAACACGATCTGCAGATCATTCCTGTGCTGAACAAGATTGACCTTCCTGCCGCCCAGCCTGAACAGCAGGCTGAAGAAATTGCTGGCCTGATCGGATGCGACCCATCCGAGGTACTAAAGGTGTCAGCAAAGACCGGCGAGGGCGTCGCAGAATTGCTGGACAAGATAGTTTCTGATGTCCCCGCTCCTAGGGGGAATGCGGACGCTCCCGCCCGGGCCCTGATCTTTGACTCCGTCTATGACATTTACAGGGGCGTAGTTACCTATGTGCGCGTCGTAGACGGGTCGCTCAAACCGCGGCAAATAGTCAAGATGATGTCTACTTCTACGACTCATGAGCTGCTAGAGATAGGTGTTATTTCGCCCGATCCTATTCCCAGTGAAGGATTAGGTGTGGGTGAGGTAGGCTACCTGATCACCGGCGTGAAAGATGTACGTCAATCCAGGGTCGGTGACACGGTTACCGACGCCCACGCTGGGGCGAGCGAGCCACTATCCGGCTACCAGGATCCCAAGCCCATGGTTTTCTCGGGGATCTACCCGATTGACGGGTCGGATTTTCCGGCCTTACGAGAAGGGCTAGACAAGTTGCGTCTAAACGATGCTGCCTTATCGTACGAGCCGGAAACTTCTGCAGCACTAGGCTTTGGCTTCCGCTGCGGCTTCCTGGGGCTGTTGCACCTAGAGATCATCCGCGAGCGCATCGAACGAGAAGCGGGCATATCGATTATTGCCACAGCGCCTTCTGTTGTTTATAACGTCATTACCGAGGACGGTACTCACGTTCAGGTCACGAACCCGTCCGAGTATCCGGATGGGAAACTTCGAGAAGTTCGCGAGCCCGTGGTAAATGCGACTATCCTTACGCCCTCGGAATTCGTGGGAGCGGTGATGGAGCTTTGTCAGGGGCGCCGCGGTGTCATGAAGGGGATGGACTACCTATCTCCAGAGAGGGTAGAGATTCACTACACGCTGCCGTTGGCCGAGATTGTGTTGGACTTCTTCGACCAACTCAAGTCCCGTACCAAGGGCTATGCCTCCCTGGACTATGACGTCGAGGGCGAACAGGTAGCAGACCTGGTGAAGGTAGACATTTTGCTAAATGGCGATGGGGTAGATGCGTTTAGTGCCATTGTGCATCGCGACAATGCTTACGCCTACGGCGTGAAGATGACGAAGAAGCTGAAGGAATTGATTCCTCGCCAGCAATTTGAAATTCCTGTGCAGGCAGCGGTTGGGGCGCGAGTCATTGCTCGCGAAACTATCAAGGCACTGCGCAAAGACATGCTGGCTAAGTGCTACGGCGGCGACATTTCCAGAAAGCGAAAATTGTTGGAGAAGCAGAAGGAAGGTAAGAAGCGGATGAAGGCTATCGGCAGCGTGGATGTGCCGCAGGATGCCTTTATTGCTGCGCTAACTTCTGATGCGGAGGCTAAGTGAGTCCCGCAAAGAATTCTCCGGACCCTGGAAGGTTCATGGCACGTACGAAGTCCTTCACTAGGCGCGGCAGGTCCTTGGAAGGGGCGCTCGCGCGGGCGTGGGAAGAAAGCGGTGACTTCATTGTGCCTGTGCGCCGCGGTGAGGGGTACACAACGGTTGCTGAAGACCACGAACCACTTGATTTTGAGGCTCTCTTTGGGCGCAAGGCGCCGCTGGTAGTCGAGATTGGTTCGGGCACTGGGGATCAGATCCTGACGGCAGCTAGAAAGAATCCGCAGAACAACTATCTTGCCTTTGAGGTCTGGGTACCGGGAATTGCGAAGGCCCTAAATAAACTGGACGGGCTTACCAACGTGCGGTTTGTGGAAGCTGACGTGGCCCAGGCTGGTCCTCTTTTGCTTTCACCTTCTTCGGTGTCGGAACTGTGGACATTTTTCCCGGATCCGTGGCGAAAATCCCGGCACCACAAGCGGCGGCTTGTACAGACGGAGTTCGCCACTCAGGTAGCCACTTGGTTGGTGCCCGGTGGGCGCTGGCGTCTGGCTACGGATTGGAACGACTACGCCTGGTGGATGCGAGACGTAATCGAATCCGTCCCCGTGCTGCGCAACGAATATGCCGGGCAGAATCCCGATCTGGACGATCCAGCGGGCAACAGGGGAGGATTTGCTCCGCGCTATGATGGCCGCATCATGACTACCTTCGAAAACAAGGGACTGCAGGCGGGACGCACAGTGCACGATCTGGTTGCGGTCCGTGACTAGACCATTTTCGGCCTACGTTCACGTCCCATTCTGCCGGGCAAGATGCGGTTACTGCGATTTCAACACTTACGTCGCCGACTTCGGACCGGGAGCGAACCGGACAACTTTCGACCAAAGCGTCGCCCTCGAAATTGGGCGCGCGAAAGCGCATCTAGGGCCTAGGCAACTGCAGACTGTATTCTTTGGAGGCGGCACTCCTACAATGCTTCCGGCTGCGGCATTGGCGAGTATCCTCAGTGAGTTGGATTCGGCTTTCCCGCTCGCCTCGAAGGCAGAGGTAACAACCGAGGCAAACCCCGAAACTGTAAGTCGCGATGATCTATTCCAACTAGCGAAGGCCGGCTTTACTAGGGTGAGTTTCGGCATGCAATCTGCCGTCCCAAGAGTATTAGCTACCCTGGATCGCACCCACCGTCCCGAGCGCGTGCCTCAGGTCGTCCAGTGGGCAAAGGAAGCTAACTTTGCAGTAAGCCTGGACCTAATCTACGGCGCCCCAGGCGAGAGCATTGAAGATTGGAATGCCTCCCTGGATGCGGTAATAGGCATGGACGTAGACCACGTGAGTTGCTACGCCCTCGTCATAGAGGGCGGCACAAAAATGGCGAACGACCTGCGTCACGGTAAGATCGCGCCGGTCGATCAAGATGTGCAGGCAGAAAAATATCGCCTAGCCGACGCCCGCCTTTCCGACGCTGGTTTTAGATGGTACGAAATCTCGAACTGGGCCCGCCCGAAAGAGGGCGAAGAACACAAGGTTAGTACCGAGCTAGAAAACGCATGCAAACACAATCTGGCATACTGGCGAAACTGGGATTGGTGGGGATTTGGCCCCGGCGCCCACTCCCACCTGGCAGATCGTCGGTTCTGGAACGTTAAACACCCGCTGGCTTACGCAAACGCGCTGCGGCAAGGGCGGTCTACGGTACTTGGAGAAGAGCGGCTAGATGCAACCACGAAAGAACTAGAACGAATAATGCTGGGCGTACGCATCTCGGAAGGACTTCCCAAAGCAGACGTGTCTGCCGCAGGACTTTCGCGATGCCGCGAACTGGGATGGGTAGACGAGTACGCCCTGAAACAAGGACGGGTAGTGGCAACATTGCAAGGGCGACTCATGGCCGACTCAATGACGCTCACGCTGTTGGGAAGCTAAGGGCAGGTCACAAAATCGATCAGTGCTTCCACCTTGCCCAACAAAGCTGGCTCCAAGTCCTTGTACGTGCGCACAGTACGCAAAATCCGCTTCCAGCCCTGAGCAATGTCGGCCTGAGTTGAATGCGGCCAACCCAAGGCGGCGAGGGTCCCCTTCTTGATATCTGTTGTCTTTGGAATATTCGGCCAGGCGCGCAACCCCAACCGGGCCGGCTTCACCGCCTGCCAGATGTCAACAAATGGGTGCCCCAATACCAGTACCGAATCGGGATATTTCCTGCCAATACTAGCGGCAATACGTGATTCCTTTGATCCTGCCACCAAATGGTCCACTAACACGCCCGCCTTTCGGGAGGGGGAGGGTGAAAAAGCGGAAAGTACGCACTCCAAGTTGTCTACGCCCTCAAGAAGTTCAACCACTACACCTTCATGGCGCAAATCATCGCCCCAAATGTGCTCTACCAACTCGGCGTCATGCTTTCCCTCCACCCAAATTCTGGAGGCCTTAGCAACCTTGGCGGGCTCAGGGGCGAGCGCATAGGAGCCGGAATTAGTAAGCTTGCGCCCCGTAGAAGAGCGGAGGCCGCTCTGGCGCGTCTTAGCTACCGGCACGAGTGTCACAGGCTTGCCATCAATCCAATAACCCGGCCCCAGCGGGAAGGAACGCACGCGCCCTTTCGCATCTTCTAGCTCCACCACGTGCATGCCCCCAATTTTCTGGGTACGCAAGATGGCGCCAACCCACCCGGACTCCACGTCCTCGACAACCAATCCCACCTTGGCGGGAACTTCGGTAGAGGTGGGCCTTCGGTGAGGATCATTTGCTAAAACGTCGCTGCCATATCTGTCGAACACGCCCTAAATCCTATTAGAAATAACCGAAAAGAGCGCACCTGCCAACGCGGTTAGTATTAATCGCTTCTAATGTGGCACAATCGATATATACGCATTCGGGGTCAGTGAAAGTCTGAACCGGCGGTTATAGTCCGCGACCCGCTAAGGCGGTTGAGCTGGTGAAATTCCGGCACCGACGGTAAAAGTCCGGAAGGGAGAATGTTACACGCCTAAGCAAGTCGCGCTTGGGCGTACGCCCCCTATGCAAGAAAGGGGGAAAATGATAAACACCGCGTTAGCCAGAGCAATCACTCTGGCAGAAAAAGGGCCACAATTCGGGCCCAATCCACGCGTCGGCTGCGTAATCTACAGCGAGAAGGAAATCCTCGCTGAAGGATTCCATCGTGGCAGCGGTAGCGCTCACGCAGAAGTAGCTGCTATCCAAGACGCCCACCAAAGAGGCAAGTGCGTGCGCGGCGCTACCGCTCTAGTGACGCTAGAACCATGCAACCACACCGGGAAAACCGGCCCATGCTCGCACGCCCTACTTGCAGCTGGGATCAGCCGAGTCATATATGCCCAGGCAGATCCCAACCCCGTGGCTGCGGGAGGAGCTGCCTACCTGCAAAGCCATGGCATAGAAGTGGCCACCGCGCTCGCGGCGGGTGCAGACCAAGGATTGGTAGCTAGGGCACAGGCGATCACTGCTGCCTGGCGCACAGTTCAAAAACGAGGCCGAGCCTGGGTTATCGCGAAAGTAGCCCAAACCCTAGATGGCAAAGTAGCTGCCAGCGACGGCACCTCGAAGTGGATTACCGGCCCGCAGGCTCGCGAGCACGGCCACCAGATTCGTGCGACGGTTGATGCGATCTGTGTCGGTACCGGAACGTACCTGACAGATTCGCCCCAGTTATCGGCGCGGCCAGCAAATGTGAAGGACCCACACCAACCGAAGAAATTCGTCATTGGCAACACAGATCTGTCACTGCCTGCCCAGTTCACTCAGGTACGCACGCATGACCTGCGTACCTTCTTTGAAGACATGTTCAAACAGGGCAATACCCGGATTCTGCTCGAAGGCGGACCGACGCTAGTAAGCGCCGCCCTCAAAGAAGGTCTGGTGGATGAACTGCACGTTTATACAGCACCTAAATTGCTAGGCGAGGGCAAAGCCTCCTTCGCAGATTTAGGCATAACAACGGTGGCAGACGCCATCGACGCAAAGGCAACGATCACGCAGCTGGGACCGGACTGGCTAGTGTGCCTCGCCCTCACGGAGTAGGAAAATGTTTACAGGATTAGTAGAAGCAACAGGGAAAATACTGGCCGTTACCGACAACGAGGGCGGCAAACGCATCAAGATAAGCGCACCGTTCGCGTCATCTTTGAGCTACGGGGAGTCTGTGGCGGTAAATGGCGTGTGCCTGACAGTGGTCGATTTTGCTGAAGACGGATTCACTGCTGACGTCATGCCAGAGACGCTGCGAGCATCCAACCTCGCAGAAGTAGAAAAAGGGCAAGTTGTGAACCTAGAACGCGCCCTCAGCCTTCAGGATCGCCTAGGTGGCCACCTGGTTCAAGGACACGTCGATGGAGTAGGCAAATTAGTTACTAGGCGCCGTGGGCAGCGATGGGACGAGCTCACCTTCTCTCTGCCGACCGAGCTGGCAAGGTATGTCGCGCGAAAGGGATCAATCACGATCAATGGGGTATCGCTCACCGTGACTGAGGCGGGCGAAGCCTCCTTCGGGGTAGCGCTGATTCCAACCACTATGCGTGAAACCAACATGGGACTGCTTGAAGAGGGCGACGCAGTCAACCTGGAAACTGATGTTATTGCAAAATATGTTGCCCGTCTGGGAGGATACGATGACTGAATTTCGTGTTGCCTTGGAAGAGGCTTTAGAAGAACTACGTAAGGGCAAGCCGATCCTGGTAGCGGACGATGCGGACCGCGAAAATGAGGTCGATGCGATATTTGCTGCTGAGACCGCTACTCCCTCGACAACCGCGTGGGTGATCAGGCATTCCTCCGGATACCTGTGCGCGCCAATGACTAATGACCGAGCCGATGCTTTAGAGCTGCCGGTTATGGTCGAGCAAAACGAAGATTCTTTGCGGACTACCTACACGATCACCTGTGACGCCGCTAGCGGGGTCACCACAGGCATTTCTGCGGCTGATCGGACAACGACGCTGCGAGCGTTGGCGCGCAAAGAGCCTGATCCGCGAGCACTAATAAGGCCTGGTCATGTGGTGCCGCTAAGAGCCCGAGATGGGGGAGTCCTGGAGCGTAGTGGACATACTGAAGCTGCAGTTGACCTGACTAGGTTGGCAGGCTTGGTGCCGGTAGCCGGAATCTGCGAGTTGGTCAATGATGACGGCACTATGATGCGCCTGCCGCAGGCGCGCAAGCTGGCTGAGGAATACTCACTAAAGGTAATCACTATTGCCGATCTGGTTACTTTTAGAAGGCAAAGTGAATCTGCCGGAGAAGCGGGGGTGGCTCCCGTGGAAGCTGCCCCTCGAGTTGAGCGAATTGCGCAGGCGAAATTGCCCACTGATTTTGGCGAATTCACCATCACCTCGTATCGCGATCTTACTACCGGTGCCGAACATGTAGCGCTGGTGCCTGTAAAGAAAAGTGAGCATCTGCCGCTTGTGCGGGTGCACTCAGAATGTCTGACTGGGGATGCTTTTGGCTCGAAACGGTGCGACTGCGGTCCGCAGCTGCACGAAGCCATGCTGCAGGTGGCTAACGAGGGTGGGGCGATTGTCTATTTGCGTGGCCACGAAGGGCGCGGCATAGGACTATCCGAGAAGGTGCGTGCATATCGCCTCCAAGATGAGGGCGAAGATACGGCTCAGGCGAATCTATCGCTTGGTTGGCCTGTAGATATGCGTGAATATGGCGCTGCCGCCGCGATCTTGGAAGATCTGGGAATTACTCAAATTCGCCTACTCACCAATAATCCCGACAAAGTGAGGCTCGATACCTCCCGAGTAGAGGTGAAAGAGGTAGTACCTCTTGTAGTTGGGGTAGGACCAGAAAATATTGAGTATTTGCGGACCAAAGTTAGGTTGGGGCACACCCTAAACCTGGATTCTTTTTCGATGGAAGGACAAAAATAATGGCAGGAAGTGGAATCCCCTCTCTGAAGGTTGATGGGAAGGGCCTGAAAGTTACCATTGTGGCGGCACAGTGGCATAAGCAAGTAATGGATGGTCTTATCGAGGGCGCCAAGCGTGCGTGTGCAGACGCCGGTGCGCAGGCAATGACAGTACGAGTACCCGGCTCTTTTGAGTTGCCGTTGGCATGCAAGACTGCGGCACAGAAGGCGGATGCGGTAGTCGCCCTCGGCGTGGTAATCCGGGGTGGCACCCCACACTTTGATTATGTCTGTGAGGCGGCTACCAACGGGCTAACGCAGGCGTCGCTGCTAACTGGCACTCCAATCGGGTTTGGGGTTCTTACCTGCGACAACGAACAGCAGGCGCTGGATCGGGCGGGACTGGAAGGTTCCGCCGAAGATAAGGGGTATGAAGCTGCTGAGGCGGCAATGGCGATGGTGGCCACTTTAGAGCAGGTAGGTGCCTAGCTCTCGCCCGCAGTGAAATAAATGTGCCCAGGTGGTAGCTGGGGGCCTCGACCGCGTAAGATTAGCAGTCGAGGCCCCCGGGTGCTAAAAGGAGATGAGGATATGGGTAGCTCTCGCCAGCTGCAGGTTCTAAGCGCCATCGTCTCCGACTACGTAAACAACAGGGAACCGGTGGGATCGAAGGCTCTGGTTGAACGCTACGATTTGGGTGTTTCTTCAGCTACTATCCGCAACGATATGGCGGCACTGGAAGAAGCCGGTTACATCTACCAACCACACACTTCTGCTGGGCGAGTCCCGACCGACAAGGGGTATCGGGCTTTCGTCGACCAGATCGCACATTTGAAGCCGCTTTCAAAACCGGAACGCACCGCCATTGAGAAGTTGCTCGCTGGGGCAGTCGATATTGACGACGTCATGGAACGAACGGTGCGGGTCCTGGCACAACTAACTAGGCAGGTGGCGGTCGTGCAGTATCCGTCTATGCACCGCGACAAACTTCGCCACCTTGAGGTTGTGCCAATTGCAAGCCGATATGTTTTGCTCGTAGTAATTACCGAGGTGGGCCGGGTAGAACAGCATCCGCTCGAGGTACCGGAGCAAGTAAATCCCGCCCAGTTGACGGCCGCGGCAGCCTGGATCAACCAGACTTTTGCTGGCAAGGGTTCAACCGAATTAGAAGAGGGCAAGGAACTAGTATCTGCGCTTCCGCCCGAAGTAGCTGGACTGGTTGCCCTTATCATAGATGCCCTGTTGGTGGCTTTACCTACTGCCGAAGATCGGATCGTAATGGCGGGCACGGCAAACCTAGCTCGGGCTGGCACCGATTTCGCACACACTATTGGCCCTGTTTTGGACGCTCTCGAAGAACAGGTGGCTCTGCTCAGGTTGTTTGCTGAAATGGAGCAGGGTAGTGTTGCTGTCTCGATTGGCTCTGAGAACCGCCATGATGGTCTTTCTGAGGCCTCGGTGGTAAGCGGAACATACGGAAGCGAGGACGGACTGACTGCCCACGTGGGGGTAGTTGGTCCAACTCGAATGGATTACCCGGGAACGATGCGTTCTGTAGGAGCGATTTCCCGGTACCTGACACATTTCCTATCCAACTGAAAGGAATAACGGTTGAAGGACTACTACGAAGTACTGGGAGTGCCGCGTGATGCCTCACCAGAGCAAATCAAGCGTGCCTACCGCAAGCTTGCTCGTAAGCTTCACCCGGACGTTGCAGGTCCTGGTCATGAAGAGGACTTCAAAGAGGTTTCAGTAGCCTATGAAACCCTGTCTGATCCGTCCCGGCGGCGCAAGTACGACATGGGAGGCGACACCGGCAATTTCGGTGACGCATTCGGCGGTTTTTCAGACATTTTTGAAACCTTCTTCGGTAGTGGTGGGGCCGCTAGCGCAGGGACTGGCCCCGTGCCCCGAGGGCGGCGTGGACAAGATTCCCTTACCGTTGTCGAAGCCAGCCTGGCAGATGTTACTTTCGGCGCCACTAAGGATGTCGAGATCAATACTGCTGAGGTGTGCTCGAACTGCGATGGTTCCTGTTGTAAGCCCGGTACTTCGCCTCGGAAATGCGAGACCTGTGGAGGACGAGGGGCTGTGCAGCGTACTGTGCGTTCCTTCTTGGGGCAGATGGTCACCTCGGCTCCCTGTGCATCCTGCCAGGGGCATGGCACGATCATTCCCGATCCGTGCCCAGAATGTGCCGGGGAAGGACGGATCCGCACTAAGAAGACGATCAAGTTGGATATTCCTGCCGGAGTCGAGCACGGTACTCGCATTCGTATGGCAGGACGCGGCGAGGTCGGCCCTGGCGGCGGTCCGGCGGGAGACCTCTATTTCGAGATCCATGAGCAGCCTCACCCGGTGTTCAAGCGGCAGGGCGACGAGCTACACACAGAGGTGAGGGTGCCAATGACTGCTGCGGCGCTCGGGACCACCTTCACGCTTACCACTCTTGACGGCGACAAAGAACTGACGCTCGAACCGGGAACGCAACCGGGCGAAGACGTGCTCATGCGCGGACTCGGCGTCACCCACCTGCGGCGTTCTACTAGAGGAAATCTTCACGTACATATAAACGTTGAAGTGCCGAAGCACTTGAACGAAGAGCAGCGGGAATTGCTCAAGCAGCTCGCGCAGCTACGCGGTGAAGAAAAGATAATCGCCGAGGGCGAGGACACGGGCATGTTTGCTAAGTTGCGTGACAGGTTCACTCGATGAGCCTGCAATCTTTCCTTTTCCCGCACACCGATGAGTTGGTTGAGGGAGCCACTGTAGGTTTGGCTGGCGAGGAAGGTCATCACGCCGCCTCCGTGATGCGAATCCGCCCGGGCGAGGAAATCTTTCTGGTAGATGGGAAGGGGCGGCGCGCTCGCGGCGAGGTCCTTCAGGCCAGCAAGAATCAGGTGCAGGTCAAGGTCTTGGCTACTGTGAACGAGGCATTTCCGGGTAAACAAATCACCCTGGTGCAGGCTCTAGCCAAGGGTGGGCGAGACGAGATGAGTATCGAGACCGCCACCGAGCTGGATGTCTTCGCGGTGATTCCGTGGCAGGCCGATAGGTCCACTGTGCGATGGAATGGGCCAAAGGTTGAAAAAGGAGTGCGCAAGTGGCAAGCCAAGGTAGCGGCAGCTACCAAGCAATCTAGACGTTCTTACATCCCCGAAGTCGCTTCCCTTGTGGGCACTAAGGCACTGGCCAAGCAGATAGAGGAAGCGGTAGCAAATAACACCTTGGTGCTGCTCCTACACGAAGAGGCCGAGACGCCCTTGATGCAACAGCCGCTCCAAGAAGCTGATCGTATATGGTTGATAGTTGGCCCAGAGGGAGGCATAGGACAGGCAGAAACCGAGCTGCTTGTAAAAAGTGGCGCTCGCACTTGCAAATTAGGGAGCACAATTTTACGCACCTCAAGTGCCGGGCCCGCAGCACTGGCTTATATTGCCGGTACGTGCGGGGCATGGAACAGTTAAGATAGTTCCAGAGCAAGGAGGAACCCTGAGCACTATAACCATCCCGGAGGGACTAGCTCCGGTAACACTTTTCGGCGCTGGCGATAGCGCACTTAGAGCAATAGAAGACGGCATGCCGAGTGTCGATATTCGGGTGCAAGATCGCACGATCCACGTGGAAGGGCCTGCCGGCGTGGTGCAGGCGGTGACCGCACTTTTTGAGGAGTTAATTTCGCTTGCCGAATCCGGTTCTCCTTTGGGGCCCGATGAGGTGGCGCACGCGGTTTCGCTGTTGCAAGCTTCCCAAGAGAAGCAGGCTACCGTTTCCGCGGCTGTTCTTTCTGCGCGTGGCCACGCAATTCGTCCTCGAAGCGAGACGCAGGCCAAGTACGTGCGGGCAATGGACGAGTCGACTGTGGTGTTCGGGATCGGCCCGGCGGGTACTGGCAAAACCTACCTGGCAATGGCTAAAGCAGTACAGCAACTGCTCGATGGGGTAGTACGACGCATTATTGTTACGCGTCCTGCCGTCGAGGCCGGAGAGTCGTTGGGATTCTTGCCTGGCTCGCTTACCGAGAAGGTGGATCCGTATCTACGCCCAGTTTATGATGCGCTCGGGGATATGCTTGAGCCCGAAACCTTGGTTGAACTGCGTGAGTCGGGCACTATCGAGGTGGCACCGCTGGCTTACATGCGCGGGCGTACTCTAAACGATGCCTTCATCATCCTTGATGAGGCGCAAAATACCACCAAGATGCAGATGAAGATGTTCTTGACCAGGCTTGGGTTTAACTCGACCATGGTGATCACAGGAGATCCGACCCAGGTCGATCTTCCCAAGGGCAACCTGTCAGGTTTAGTGGATGCGGTGAACGTGTTGGCCGGGATTGACGGCATCGAGTTTTGTAAATTCTCCAGTGCGGATGTAGTGCGCCACGCCACTGTCAGGGCCATTATTGACGCCTACGATCGGCGAGACAGTGCTAAAGAGAGGCTGAAGCATGAGTACTGAGGTATGTAACGAAACCTCCTACGAGGTCGACGAAGCAGAGTTTGCTGCGCTAGCAGCGTTCGTGTTGCAGAAGATGCATGTCTCTTCCAGTGCGGAACTGTCTATCATGTTCATTGATCCTGAACCCATGGAGGAATTGCACGTGCGGTGGCTGGGTCTGGAAGGGCCAACGGACGTGATGAGCTTCCCAATGGATGAGCTGCGCCCCGGCACCGCTGAAGATCCCACTGAGGCAGGGATTTTGGGGGATATTGTGCTGTGCCCCCAAGTTGCCGAAAAGCAGGCTAGCGCTGCCGGACACTCGACTACCGAGGAAATGCTCCTACTGACCGTCCACGGCATTTTGCATCTGCTTGGATATGACCATGCTGAAGAAGAGGAAAAGAAGGTCATGTTTGGCCTGCAGCGGAAGTTGCTGCTTACTTTCCTAGCGGAGAAAGATTGAAGGAAGTAATTTGGCTGGGCGTACTAGCCCTAGTTTGCCTAGTTCTTACCGGATTCTTCTCGGCCGCAGAGACTTCATTCTTACGCCTGTCTAGGGCAAGAGTTGAGGACCTTGTAGAGGACGGACGCGAGGGCGCCGAGGTCGTGCGGAAGATTATCGAGCACAAGGCGTTGTCGCTTACTGCAACCAGGGGAATGCGCATCATATTCTCTACTTTGGCGACCGTCATTATTGTGCTCGCTGTTAATTTTCCGTGGTGGCCTACCTGGGTGCGGATTCTAGTAGCAGTGCTAATTTCGGCGGGAGCAGCCTGGCTCATCTCCGGGTTGTTCGGTGATTCCGTTGGCAGTCGCAATCCGGAATCTGTAGCCCTTCTGGCTGCGAAGCCGGTGTGGGCCGCGACCTATCTGCTTGCCCCTGCGACCAAGGCTTACCTGTGGCTTCGCCCCGAGTCTGCCCTTACTGAGGCAGAGGCGCGCCAGGTAATGGCCGACGATCTTCGCGAGATGGTAGACGAGATGGGCGAGGAAGAAAGCCTCGAGATCGAGGACGAGGATCGCGAACTTTTGCGATCTGTCTTTGAGCTGGGAACTACCTTGGTACGCGAGATAATGGTCCCTCGCACCGAAATGATTACGGTAGATAAGGACACGCCGGCTTACAAAGCAATGAGCCTTTTTGTGAAGTCTGGGTTCTCGCGTCTTCCAGTTACCGGTGAAGACACCGACGATGTGCGGGGAGTGCTGGTACTGAAGGATCTCTTGGGCAGGGTTCACCGGCATAGTGAATCCAAACAGGCGCCGGTTCACACAATGATGCGCCCCATATTGTTTGTTCCCGAGACGGTTTTACTCGATAACCTGTTACGGCAAATGCAGGCCTCTGGCGACCATATTGCGATGCTGGTAGACGAGTACGGAGGGATTTCCGGCCTCGTCACCCTCGAGGATCTAATTGAAGAGGTTGTGGGCGACGTTACCGATGAGCACGACCATTCCAAGGCGGAACCGCGCCAGCTTGCTCCCGACACTTGGGAGGTTCCGGCAAACTTCCCGTTGGATGATTTAGGCGAGCTATTCGACTTGGAAATTGAAGATGAAGACGTAGACACCGCGGCGGGATTGTTGGCAAAGGCACTAGGGAAAGTGCCACTGGCCGGTGCCAGTGCCCCCGCGCAGGGGCTAGACTTGACAGCTGGTGAAGCAACTGGGCGACGCCGCACCATTACTACTGTGATCGCACGGTGTAGAAACGAGGACAAGTGACTGATTTTCCATCTGACGAAGAGCTAATGGCTGGCCCTTCCGCTGTAGAGGGAATGTCTCTACCGCAGACGCCAGAGGACTTTGTAGCCGGTTTTGCGACGATCGTCGGGCGTCCTAACGTTGGCAAGTCCACACTTACCAATGCGATCGTAGGCAAGAAGATAGCCATTACCTCGATGCGTCCAGAAACGACCAGGCATACCGTGCGTGGGGTACACACCAGCGACGAAGGCCAGCTCGTGTTGCTGGATACTCCCGGTTACCACCGCCCTCGAACCCTGCTGGGCAAGCGCCTCAACGATCAGGTGCGCGAGGCACTAACGCAGGTCGACTTGGTATTCTTCTGTATCCCGGCTGATCAGAAGATTGGTCCGGGTGACCGTTTTATCGCGCGCGAGTTGAAATCGGTGAAGGTGCCGGTAATAGCCGTGGTAACCAAGTCTGATCTGGTGGGTCCAGAGCGGCTGCTACCTCAGATTGATGCTGTCTCGAAGTTGGGGGATTGGGCCGAGATCGTGCCCACCTCGGCAGCCAAGGGGAGGCAGGTTGACGACCTGATCTCGGTTGCCATGAAATATTTGCCAAAATCGATGCCGCTGTACCCCTTGGATGCCAAGTCGGATGAATCTGACAACACGATGATCGCGGAGTTTATTCGCGAAGCTGCGCTAGAGGGGATGCGCGAGGAGCTGCCTCACTCTCTAGCAGTCCAGGTGGAAGAGGTAATTGAGCGCAAGCCGGTAAAAGGGCAGAAGAAGCCGCCGCTGCTCGACATCCACGTCAACATGTACGTAGAACGAGACTCCCAGAAGGCAATAATCATTGGCAAGGGAGGCTCACGGCTGAAGTGGATCGGGTCGAACGCTAGGCAGAACATCGAAGAGTATTTGAATCGGCGGGTTTATCTTGATCTGCATGTTCGCACTGCTAAAGATTGGCAGTCCGATCCGAAGATGTTAGGTAGGCTCGGCCTTTAGTGTCAAAAGGCGGACTTTAGCAATCCAATACATAAAGTGGTGTTAGTTTTTACTTTATGAGGTTGTTCCTTCTGCTTAGTTGCCGCGGCGAGTCCTGATGTGCCGGTTCCTCGTCGTGGAGTTAGCCGTACCGGCGAAACGACTATGTGGAAGTGAATACTAATGCGAACGACCGGGAGAAGCTCTACCCAACAACCTTCGGCCATGCCGGTATCTAAATACCGTCCTGCCAGTGAGACTAACCCACTGTCTCTGCCCGATAGGACGTGGCCGGCCAAGACGATCACTAAGGCTCCAAGGTGGCTATCGACGGATTTGCGCGATGGCAACCAGGCACTTATCGAACCGATGTCGCCGGAGCAAAAGCGAAAGATGTTCTCGCTGCTTGTGAACATGGGCTTCAAAGAAATCGAGATCGGTTTCCCTGCGGCTTCGCAGACAGATTTTGACTTTGTACGTTCCTTGGTAAAGGACAGTGCAGTACCAGAGGACGTGACAGTCTCTGTTCTGACTCAATCTAGGGCAGATCTGATTGACCGCACTTTTGATGCAATCGATGGTCTGCCGAGGGCGACTGTGCACCTCTACAATGCCATCTCCCCATTGTTTCGCGAGGTAGTTTTCAAGAATTCGAAACAGGCTACGGTGGATTTGGCCGTTACTGGGGCCCAGCAGATAATCGCTACGGCAGAGAAGCGACTTAGCGAGGAGACGATTTTCGGCTTTGAGTATTCTCCTGAAATTTTCGTGGATGCCGAGATCGATTTTGCCCTGGAAATTTGTAATGCCGTTACGGGAGTGTGGCACCCCGATGCGGATAGGGAATTGATAATAAACCTTCCGGCTACTGTGGAACGTACGAGCCCTAACGTGTTTGCGGACCGGGTTGAGTATATGAGTCGGAATTTGGCTCACCGGGAGCACATCGCCCTCTCTGTTCATACTCATAATGACCGCGGCAGTGCTGTTGCTGCCGCTGAGCTGGCAATTATGGCGGGAGCCGATCGCGTTGAAGGATGCCTCGCTGGGCAGGGGGAGCGCACGGGGAACGTTGATCTAGTCACCCTTGCTATGAATTTGTTTAGTTCGGGCGTGGATCCAATGCTCGATCTGTCGAATATCGACGAGGTAAGGCGAACTGTAGAGCACTGTACAGGGATGCGGGTGCCGGATCGTGCTCCCTACATGGGGGACTTGGTCTACACGTCGTTCTCGGGCTCGCACCAAGACGCGATTAAGAAGGGCTTTGCGGCGCGAAAGGACCAGCTTGCTAAAGCCGGCTCTGAAGAGGACGTGCCCTGGCAAATCCCGTATTTACCCATCGATCCGCATGACGTGGGTAGGTCCTATGAGGCGGTAGTGCGGGTCAACTCGCAGTCCGGCAAGGGCGGGGTGGCCTACGTCATGGCTTCGAAGTTCAACATCGACATGCCGCGCCGGCTCCAGATTGAATTTTCCCGGATTATTCAGCGGCATACTGACACTTATGGCGGCGAGATTGACCCCGACGCAATGTGGAACATTTTTGTCGATGAATATCTGCCGTATGGTGCGGCTAAGGATGAAAGCGTGCGCCCGTGGGGTAGATTTGCGCTGCGGGCAGCTTCATCTATCACGTTTACTGACGGCAATGACGAGGTTGTAGAGGTCACCTGTGACTATACGGACGAGGGAATTCCTTGCAGTATTACCTCTCGTGGCAATGGTCCCATTGATGCGTTCTGCCGTGGATTTGGCGAGGAGGGAATTGCAGTTCACGTGCTCGACTATTTCGAACACGCAATGTCTTCTGGCCATGACGCGGTTGCAGCCGCATTTGTCGAGGCTGACGTAGATGGGCAGGTGCTGTGGGGAGTCGGCATTGATCCGTCTATTACCAGGGCTTCTTATAAGGCCATTATCTCGGCAGTGAACCGTTCACTGCGTTAAACAGTTGTGGGGCCCGAGGGCCCCACAACATGTAGCTGATTGCTATTCAGCCGGTGCTAGTTTCTGTCCGGCGTGGATGTGCCTTGAGATCCATGGGGACAAGGCTGCAAGAACCACGGCAAGAACGACTGCGATGCCGCCGACAACCAGGAACATCTGGTGTGCCGGCAACTCGCCGGTAGCCTTGAGCACCTGGGCACCAATTGACTGTCCGGCTGCGGAAGCTAAGAACCAGAGCGATAGTGCCTGCGACCGGAATGCCTTGGGAGCCAACAGGGTGGTTGCTGCCAGTCCGACGGGGGAGAGGCATAGCTCGCCAATAGTCTGGATGATGTAGCAGATGGTGATTACCCACCAAGGAGCCTTCATATTCAGGTAGTGGAAGGCAAATGCGCCCAGCCAGATGAAAGACAGGCCAGCCAGCGCGAGGCCGACGGTGAACTTGACTGCGGTTGAAATGTTGCGGCCTCGTGTTTCCCAGAAGCGTGCAAAGAAGGGGGTAAGTAGCACGATAAAGATCGGGTTTACAGCTGCAAAGAGCTCCGGCGACATGTTGAAGAGGCCGGTATTCAGGTCGGTGTTGTTCTTCTGGAACGAAGCCATGGAAGAGGAGGCCTGCTCAAAGATCATGAAGAACATCATTGCGGCAATGAATAGCGGAATGAAGGCGCGGAGACGAGACCGTTCATCTGCCGTTACCTGCTTGGAACGGAACATGACAATGAAGTACACGATCGGTGCAACCAACGAAATTATGGTCAGCGTATCGATCACGTTTACTAGGAACGAGTTTCCAGTGACCATGTGAACGATAAGGAACAGAACAACAACGGCGACCAGTCCGGCCGCGCAGATCATGGTGATGCGGCTCTTTTCTTCGTCGCGAACTGGAGTAGGCACGGTGTCGGCTTCAGCTGGCAGATACCTGCGCCCAACTACGAAGCAAACTAGTGCCAGCACCATGCCGATTGCAGCAAGCGAGAATCCGGCGTGGTAGCCACCAAAAGAACGCACTGCGGAAACCGCGAAGGGCGCAACGAAAGATCCGATGTTGACGGACATGTAGAACAGTGAATAGCCTGCGTCGCGCTTGGGGTCGGTCTCGTCGTAGAGTTGGCCGACCATGGTCGCGGTGTTCGGCTTTAGAACGCCGGAGCCGATAGCTACAAGAATGATGCCAACGTATGCAGAGGTCTGCATGGGAAGAGAAAGACACGCGTGGCCCAGCGCGATGATGATGGCGCCGTAGAGTGTAGACCGCCGCGGGCCCCAGAGGCGGTCGGACACCCAGCCGCCCAGAACAGCGATCAAGAAGATCGATGCTGAGTAAACCTGAACTAGTGATTCGCCAAGGGACTGCTCAAGCCCCAAACCATTGTTAGCAACGGTGTCGACCAAGAAGTAAAGCAGGATCGCACGCATTGAATAGTAGCTGAAGCGTTCCCACATCTCGGTAAAGAAGATTGTTGTAAGCCCAAACGGGTGCCCAAAAAATGTTTTTACCTTGTTGGGGTGTTCGGACCGGCTGACGGGCGACGATTGCTCGCTCATGCGGTCTTTCCTTCCAGGAATAGGTGGGTCGCGTCGCCAGTTGACGCGACGTGTCTTTATCATGGCTATGACACAGATAGCATTGTTCGCCTAATACGCTCTTTTATGCAAACTGAGACGCAAATTTTGCATATAGGGTGATCTTAATCACGGAGGGGTAATTGGTTAGGACTTACCGAGATTATGCCATTGTCCTGCGCACACATAAGTTGGGCGAGGCTGATCGCATTATCACGGTGCTTAGCCGTAACTACGGGCAAATACGCGCGGTAGGCAAAGGCGTTAGAAGAACCAAATCTAAACTTGGGGCGCGCTTAGAACCTTTCTCGGTGATTGACTTTCAGGCATACCGAGGGCGGAACCTAGATACCTTCACGCAAGTAGAGCCAATTGCCGAATACGGTCGGCAGATTGCTGCCGACTACGAGCTGTATACAGCTGCCACTGTCATGGTTGAGGCGGCGGAAAAATTAACTGTGGAAGGGGCTTCTTCACCAGCCCATTTCAACCTGTTGCGTGGTGCGCTTCACGCTCTTGCGCATCGGCGGTTGCCACGAGAGCTGGTCATGAATTCTTATCTTCTTCGCGGTCTTGCCCTATCTGGGTGGGCACCTTCGTGCTGGGATTGCGCTATCTGCGGGGCACCCGGCCCTGGCGAGGCATTCTCTACTACCGCAGGGGGAGTGGTTTGCGGGAATTGTCGTCCTCCTGCTTCTGTGAGCCTGGAGCCGGAAGAAGTTGCGTTAGCCGCTGCTTTGCTAACGGGGAACTGGCAGGAAGCACTGAAGTCTCAGTCGCCTGCTCGGTCTAAGATTGGGGGGCTGGTGGCAGCGTACGCCCAGTGGCACCTGGAACGGCGTCTGAAATCTCTAGCAGTATTGGAGCGAGGAATATGAATGAAGTAGCAGGTCCTGCCGAGGGCGAGAGGCGGGTTCCGTCCTCGTTGGTCGCCCCAACGCACGTGGGAATCATTATGGATGGGAACGGCAGGTGGGCTAATGCTCGCAAGCTGCCACGCACAGAAGGCCATAAGCGAGGCGAAGTGGCTCTTATGGACACGATTGCCGGGGCTCTAGAAGCGGGAGTGCGGTACCTGTCTGTGTATGCCTTCTCTACAGAGAACTGGAAACGGTCGCCGGCAGAGGTGCGCTTCCTTATGGGATACTCCCGCGACATTTTACGGAAAAGGCGCGATAGGCTGCACGAATGGGGCGTGCGGGTGCGGTGGGCAGGGCGCAAGCCAAAGCTGTGGAAGTCAGTGATAACTGAGCTGCAGGCGGCCGAGGAGCTCACCAAGAATAACACCAAGATGGACTTGGTGATGTGCCTCAATTATGGAGGCCGCGCTGAGTTGGCCGATGCGATGAATAAGATTGCCTCCCGCGTTGCACAGGGCAAGTTGAAGCCAGGCTCGATAAGCGAGGCAACCGTGGGAAAGAATCTCTATTTGCCGGATGTTCCCGATGTAGACTTGTTGATTCGCTCCGGCGGCGAGCGTCGACTCTCGAACTTTCTGCTGTGGCAATGCGCCTATGCTGAGCTGGCATTCTCTCCAAAGCCCTGGCCCGAATTCCGCCGCGAGGATCTGTGGGATGAATGCCTGGCCTTTGCCGGTCGGGAGCGCCGTTTTGGGGGAGCCGTAGACCGAGTTTAGGCGGTGCGCTTTTTGCGCATGTATACAACGAGGGCGATAACTGCAGCTACGGCGAGCACAGCCACGATCGCGTAGGGACTGCCTGCTAGCGCAGAGAAGGCAGCGTAAAAGGCGGCCATCCCAACGGTCGAATAGATACCCGCCCAAGCAAGGTAGCCGGGAATTGCTGCCAGGGTGTAGTGGGTCCAATTCATTGCCAGGGAGCCAGCGGCCAGGTGGATCATGGTTTGGAAGCCGATGGTCAAAAACGACAGGGGGATAGCTAGTAGACCCCATTTATTGATGAAGCGTACTGCCTTGTCGAAACCATCTGAGTCCATCTTCGCGGTGATGGTTTGAGCGAGGTGGCTGTGTGATTTGGAAGCGCCCTTGCGAATGGCTCCCACTGATCCGCGTGCTAGCCAATAGGTAGCCTGCGAGCGCCCGGCCACAACCACTACTAGGAAAGCGAAGAAGAAAACCCAGGGAAAACCCTCTAGAAAGCCAGGAACACCACTCATAGGCTCAGGTTAGCTGTTTAGTGACGTTTAGAGCAATCCTGACATATTCCCAGTAGGTCGACAGAATGATTGACCTCGCTAAACCCTGTTTGAGCTGCTATTTTAGCTACCCATTCTTCGAACTCAGGGCCGGAAACATCTATGGTTTTGCCGCAGTTTCGGCACACGATGTGATGATGATGACTTTCAGTATCGCAAATGCGGTAAAGAGCTTCGCCCTCGTCATTCTTCATAACGTCTACCTCGCCAGCTTCAGCAAGTCGCTGCAAGTTGCGATAGACGGTAGTGAGTCCCACATTCGAGCCCGAAAGCGTTAGGTCGGTAAAAATCTGTTGTGCAGAACGGAAACTGTCAGAGGTGCGCAGATTCTGCAGTACTGCTTCCTTCTGTCTGGTGTTCCTTTGTTCCGCCATTCTTCCTCCTGCAACGATCCTTCAGAGTTAGGATACACGGACGCGCAAACGCAACGATAGCGTAAAGCAATATAGCCAGAACTACAATTGTGGCTCCGGAAGAGACCGGATAGAAATACGAAACCACGAGTCCGGCAAGGCACAGCAATGTTCCCATTGCTGCGGCAAGCGCCATCGTGGAACGGAATGAAGCCGTCACCAGCTGAGCGATTGCCACCGGAACAATCATGATTGCCGAGACCAAGAGGACGCCGACGACTCGCATTGCCGTCGAAACAGTCAAGGCAGAAACTATCGCTATCAGGGTGGTCAGCATGCGCACAGGCAATCCGCTAGCGCGCGCAAACTCAATGTCGTGGCATAGCGAGAATAGGGCTGGGCGAAGCCCGAGGCCAACGCCCAGAATCAGCGCAGCAAGGAGGGCGGTAAGCAGCACGTCTGCCCATGACACCGACGCGATAGAGCCGAACAGGTACCCGTTTAGGTTTGCGGTGGTGCCGCCGGCAATCCCGATTAGGAGCACGCCGCCGGCAATGCCGCCGTAGAACAACAGTGACAGGGCCACGTCGCCGGAGGTGCGCCCTCGTTCGCGAACGATCTCGATCAAGACGGCTCCCACAACCGAAGCAACTACCGCACCGGGCACTGCGAGCGCATCCGAGGAAGTCAGGTTCATGGCGTTCCCGACCAGCCATCCGAGGGCGACGCCGGTAAGTGCCACGTGGCCAATCCCGTCACCGAGAAGAGCGAGGCGCCGCTGGACCAGGTAGGTGCCCATGATGGGAGCAGAAACGCCTACCAGCACAGCGACAATGAGGCTGCGTTGCATGAAAGGCGTGGAAAACAAGGTAAGTAGAGTGTCAAGCATTCGGGGTTCCCGTATCGATCGGTCCTGCGGCTACCTCTGGCGAGAAGTCGCCTCCTGAAGGGCCCATATGGGCATGGCTGTCGCCGTGGGAATGAGTTTGGTCAAAGTTGCCAGAGTGGGCGAGGTGGCCTCCAGATAAGACGATGGCGCGATTGAAGAAGGTGGCAAGCGGTCCCATCTCGTGCATCACTATCAGGAAGGATCTCGCTGGGCTGCGCAGATTGTTCAGCGTCTTGGCAAGGGTGTCCAGGGAGTGGAGGTCGATGCCTGCTGCGGGTTCGTCCATGATGATGAAATCGGCCTCGCGGACAAGCGCGCGGGCAATGAGGACTCGCTGTTGCTGACCACCCGAGAAGGTCTGTACTGATTCGTCTGCCCGGTAAGCCAGCCCTACCCGCTCGAGGGCAGTAAGGGCTCGTTCCTTATCTCCCTTTCTATACCGGAGCCGCCCTCGTCCTAGGGTGCCTGAAAGCACTACTTCCAGCGCGGTAGCCGGAACGCCGGAGGCGGCACTGACTCGTTGAGGAACATAGGAGATTCGGGCCCAGTCGGAGGACTGGTGAATGCGCGCCAGTTTTTGTCCGTAGAAGCTGATGCTCCCGCTCTGGTGAGGGTTGATTCCTACCAGCGTTTTTACCAGGGTAGATTTGCCTGAGCCATTTCCCCCGAGCAGCGCTACGGCTTCGCCCTTTCGAATTTGAAAGGAGAGGTCATGCAATATCGTTCTGCCGGATAGGGCGACTTGAAGATTTCTTACGTCTAAAGCTACTTCGTCTTGCACTGGAGGGCGTTCGCAATCTTGTCTAGGTTTAATTTCATTGTGTCAAGATAGTCGGCTTTGCCGACTTTAGTTTCGATGGGGTCCAATACCTCAGATTTTATGCCAAGATCAGCTGCCAGCGTCTTAGCGCTTTTCTGGTTGAGTAGGTTCTCTGAAAAGATGACTTCCACGCCCGCGTCGGCGGCGATTTTTCCAATCTTTGCAAGCTGGGTGGGGGAGGCTTCTTGCTCCGGGTCGAATCCTGAAAGGCCGACCTGTAAGAAACCGTACCTGTCAGCTAGATAGCCGTAGGCTTCGTGGGAGACGATAATCTGGGAAAGCCCGCAATTGCGCAGCCGCTGCCGGTACGAGGAGTCCAAGTCGTCCAGCCGCTTTTTCAGTGCTGCTGCGTTGGCTGCGAATTGTTCCTTATGCTCTGGGTCTGCCTGCGTAAGTGCCCGGTTGATGGGGGCAATCGCGGCTTCCATTCTTAGCGGATCTAACCAAAAGTGGGGGTCCAGCTCAGCGTGCTCGTGGGCTTTAGAGATCCCGACTAGAGCGTGTTCGCCCTCGTGTGCGGTGGTGGGGACCAGGGCAACGGCTGTGGAGATGTCTAATGCGGTTTTTGGTTCCGCCTGCCTTATGGCTTCGTCCACAGCTGGCTGGAATCCCTTCTGATATAGCACCAGGTCAGCTTTGTGTAGTTGCACCAAATCTTTGGTAGCCAGTTCGAGGTCGTGAGGTTCCGTTCCAGCGGGAGTTAAAGAGGTGATATGGGCTTCCTTCCCTGCTATCTCCTCTACTAAGTACTGCAGTGGGTAGAACGCGGTCGATACCTCCAATCCTTGCTGCGGCTGGGCTGTTGTGCCCTGACAGCTGCAGAGGGCTAGGCAGGCTGCGGCAAGGAAGGCGAATCTCTTCATAGTGGCAGAGTAAGGGTAATGAAAACGGTTGTCAAAAAGAGGTTTCTTCTAGTGATCAAAAATTGTCCAGAGCGGCGGTAAGGTTTCTATGTAACATTTCTTTTCACCGATGAAGGAACCCCATGCGCGCACGTGTACTGCTTGCTGCCGCCTGCGCCACATTGTTGGCTTTGACAGGCTGTTCGGCGGCTACTCACTCCGATAACGCATACGGTCCGCTGACTCTTTGGACCGATAGTATTCGCCTTGATGCGATGAAGCAGCTGGCTGCGGATTTTGAGAAACAAGACCATATCAAGATCAATGTTGTGGTGCGCAAGGGTGATGCTGTTACCGATGATTTCGTCCAACAAGTTCCCTCGGGCAAGGGGCCTGACTTGATTGTTACCGCCCACGACGGACTCGGCAAACTAGTTCAAAACGGTGTGGTAAATCCGGTAGACATTCCCACCGAAAGATTCCGTAAAGAGGCCATTAAGGCGGTTACCTACGACGGGAAAATCTACGGAGTTCCCTATGCAACAGAGAACCTGGGCCTGGTTCGCAACGATGATCTAACTAAGGCGGAGCCGAAGACCTTTACCGAGATGATCGACGCGGGTCGGCAAAGTGGGGCGGAGTACCCGTTCGTCATCGATCAGGATCCTGAGCTGGGCGACCCCTATCACATGTATCCCTTCCAGACTTCTTTCGGTGCGCCGGTATTCAAATCGGACAAGTTCGGCTACACCACAGATCTGGGGATGGCGGGCAAAGAGGGAAAGAACTTTGCCAATTGGCTTGCCCAGCAGGGAAAGAATGGTTCCATTGATGCGCACATTACTGGCGACAAATCAAAGCAGCTTTTCATGGATGGCAAAGTCGCTTTCCAAATCACTGGACCTTGGAATACCAGTGCCTACGAAGAAGCCGGCAGACACATCAGCGTCCTGCCCATCCCGTCGGCAGGAGGCAAGAAAGCTTCTCCGTTCTTGGGCGTGCAGGTATTCTTCGCCTCTAACAAGACTTCTAATCCGGTACTGGTGCGGAAATTTTTCGACTATGTAGCCTCCGAGAGGGGCCAGAAGCTGCTATTCAAACTTGATCCTCGCGTGCCGGCACAAACCAAGATCGCTGCCAGCATGAAAGATCCGGTCCTTAGAGGTTTCCTCACAGCCGGAGAAGGCGCGTCGCCGATGCCGGCGCTGCCCCAGATGGGCTCCGTCTGGAAGTTCTGGGGTGGAACGGAACTAAACATTCTCACTGGAAAACAGGATCCTACCAAGGGGTGGGATCGCATGAACGCCAACATTGTAAACGAGATCGGAGCTAAATGATGCAGGCATCTTCGACACGTCTATCAGGCGGCTGGCTTATTAAACTCCTGCTCATGGCAGCGGTCAATGCTTTCGGGCTGTACTGCCTGTTTGCATGTTGGATGGCGGGCTCGACGATTGTGTTCGTCGCCGTCCTCATCTCCTTGATCATTATTGACGTAGTGTATTTTTCGAAGCGATTCTTACCCGGAAAATACTTGATTCCCGGAATGGTCTTTCTGCTGGTATTCCAGCTATTCGTCATGATCTATACCGGCTACATCGCCTTTACCAACTACGGCAGCGGGCATAATTCAACCAAAGAGGACGCCGTTGCTGCCATTACCGCGAAGTATGAGACGCGCGTGGGGCCGGTAGTACCCGCAAAGGTTGTGACATCGATATCGAAGACGGGCCTTGCAGTTGTCAAAGACGGCAAGGTGTACGTAGGCGAGGATGGCAAGGCGCTGGAACCAGCCCCCGGGGCCAAGGTCAAAGACGGCCAGATTGTCTCGGTGCCAGATTGGAAAGTCGCCGATTTTGCAGATGTAGTAGACAACCAAATGCAAATAACGCAGATGCGACTGCCAGCTGCAGACGGTGCAGCTTGGCGCACTGAAGATGGCGAGCATGCCTATCTATCGCGCTCCAGCATGAAATACGATGCTGGCAAACAGACTATGACCGACACGCAGACGGGCAAGGTTTACAAGGCCACCGATGACGGGGCTTTTACCGCCGCTGACGGCACGGCTCTTTCGCCGGGCTGGCGAGTAGCTGTTGGAGCCAATAATTTCAAACAAATGGTGTCAGGAACCGACATAGGGGTTCCCTTCTTCAAGTCATTGATATGGACGTTTGTCTTTGCGATCGTCTCTGTAGCCTCGACTTTCGCGTTCGGCCTACTGCTGGCACTCATCTTCAACGACAAACGAGTGCGCGGGCGGAAGATCTATCGATCCCTGTTCATCTTGCCCTACGCGTTCCCGGGCTTTTTAGCTGCGCTCGTCTGGAAGGGCATGCTGAATCAGAAGTTTGGCTTCATAAACACCGTTTTGCTGCAGGGAGCAGAGATTCCCTGGCTTTCAGACGGAACCCTGGCGAAGATAGCGATTCTAGGTGTAAACCTCTGGTTGGGTTTCCCCTACATGTTCTTGGTTTGCACCGGAGCATTGCAGGCGCTGCCTGACGACGTAATGGAGGCGGCAACTATTGATGGTGCCGGGTGGTGGCGCAAGCTGCGTTCTATTACCTTGCCTCTGGTACTGGTGGCAACCACCCCATTGTTGATCTCGTCTTTTGCCTTCAACTTCAACAACTTCGCCCTCATCTACATGCTTACCGGGGGAGGGCCCCAGTATCCGGGCAACCCGCTCGGGGTGGGCGAGACCGACATCCTCATCTCTTTCGTTTACACGATCGCCTTCGACTCGGGGGCAAAGAACTACGGCTTGGCTTCTGCCATGTCCCTAGTCATCTTCATAATTGTTGGACTGATCGCCTGGATCTCCTTTAGGCGCACCAAGACTTTGGAGGAAATCTAAATGAGTACCACCCTCCCGTCCCGCCGCAAGAAGGGATTCGGCAACCGGATGAAGCAGGTTGGATGGAAGCATCTGCTGGCACTGGCGGTAATCGTTTACTGCTTGTTGCCGCTGCTATATGTGCTTTCCACCGCGCTGCAGGAAAATGCGACGCTTACCGGTTCTAATAACCTATTCGCGTCGTTCTCTCTGGCAAACTTCGCCGCATTAGGAAAAACAAAGTTTTGGACTTGGGCGCTCAACTCGCTGCTAGTTTCTGGGGTTACCGCTATCGGCGCGGTAATCATGGGTGCTTGCGCGGCATATGCGTTCTCTCGGTTCCGTTTCCGAGGGCGGCGGGCAACGCTCACATTCCTGCTACTGGTGCAGATGTTCCCACAGATGCTGGCTTTCGTTGCAATCTACCTGCTGCTATTGGCAATAGGCGAGGTATTTCCCTCTTTGGGGCTCAACTCGCTACTGACGCTGATCTGTGTGTATTTGGGCGGCGCCTTGGGCGGCAATACATTCTTGATGTACGGCTTTTTCAACACTATTCCGAAGTCTTTGGACGAGGCCGCGCGCATCGATGGAGCTTCTCATGCCCAGATCTTCTGGGGCATCATCATGCGGTTGGTAACCCCAGTTCTAGCAGTGGTGGGCTTGCTGTCGTTCGTCTCTACTTTTGGTGATTTCGTTATCGCACAGGTAGTACTGCAAGACGAATCGAAACTAACTCTGGCTGTGGGGTTGTTCCAGTGGGCAGCTGACGAACGCAATGCGCCGTGGGGACAGTTCGCTGCAGGCGCTGTAGTGGCAGCGGTACCCGTGCTGCTATTGTTCCTGTTCCTACAAAGGTACATTGTCTCCGGACTGACCGCCGGCTCGGTAAAGGGGTAATACCGGTTTAGGCTGAGATACCCGTTGTGGGTAGACTGGTTTTCAGGTTCACGCACCAGCCAGGTGCGCCAACATTGAAGGAGTCAACGTGGCATCTCGCCTAGATTCAGTAATCTCTTTAGCGAAACGACGCGGGTTCGTCTTCCCGTGCGGTGAAATATACGGCGGCACCCGCTCCGCCTGGGACTACGGTCCGCTCGGGGTAGAGCTAAAAGAAAACATCAAGAAGGCCTGGTGGGGCCGTATTGTTCGCGGCCGTGACGACGTTGCCGGCCTCGACTCCTCTGTAATCCTGCCGCGGCAGGTCTGGGAAGCTTCTGGGCATGTCAAGGCATTTACCGATCCGCTAATTGAATGCCAGGCTTGTCATAAGAGGCTCCGCGAAGATCAGCTCATCGAAGAATACGCCGAGAAGAAGGGCATCAGCGAAGACGAGGTAGACATTTCCGCCCTAGCTTGCCCGAACTGCGGCAACCGCGGCAAATGGACTGAGCCGAAAGCATTTTCGGGCCTACTTAAGACTTACCTGGGCCCGGTCGACGACGAATCCGGCCTGCACTACCTACGCCCCGAAACGGCACAGGGGATCTTTGTAAACTTCGCGAATGTCATGTCTTCTGCCCGTAAGAAGCCCCCGTTCGGCATCGCCCAGATCGGAAAGTCCTTCCGAAACGAGATTACCCCCGGTAACTTCATCTTCCGCACCCGCGAATTCGAACAGATGGAACTGGAATTCTTTGTGGCCCCGGGAACTGACGAAGAATGGCACCAGTACTGGATCGACGAGCGCATGTCCTGGTACACCGACCTCGGCATCTCTAAAGAGAACCTGCGCCTGTACGAGCACCCGAAGGAAAAGCTTTCTCACTACTCCAAGCGCACTGTAGATATCGAGTTCGCATTCGGATTCCAGAACTCGAAGTGGGGCGAACTGGAAGGTATCGCAAACCGTACTGACTATGACCTGTCTACCCACGCGAAGGCTTCAGGTACGAAACTCGACTACTACGACCAGGCTAACAACGAGCGGTGGACACCGTACGTAATCGAGCCGTCAGCAGGACTGACCCGTTCTCTCATGGCATTCCTCGTTGAGGCTTACACCGAGGACGAAGCTCCTAACACTAAGGGCGGCGTAGATAAGCGCACCGTGCTGCGTCTTGACCCGCGCCTGGCTCCCGTCAAGGCAGCAGTTCTTCCGCTGTCTCGCAAGCCACAGCTGGGGGAGCCTGCTCGCGCCCTCGCCAAGGAACTGCGCACCATTTGGAACGTGGACTTTGACGATGCAGGTGCCGTCGGACGCCGGTACCGCAGGCAGGACGAGATTGGTACGCCGTACTGCATCACCTACGATTTCGACTCGCTCGAAGATGGGCAGGTCACCGTGCGTGACCGTGACACCATGGCCCAAGACCGCATAGCGATCGACCAGGTGAAGAACTACCTGCTCGACAAAATCGGGATTTGCTAAGTTCAGTTAGGATCGGTCCGCTCGCCCTCGGGGTACCAATGATGTTGGCCCCGATGGCGGGCGTTACCGACGTGCCGTTTCGGCGACTGTGCCGTAATTTCGCGGAGGAAGCTCTGCATGACATGGGGCAGGATCTGACTGCCCGGCCGGGCTGGGCCCCAGCTGGGCTATATGTCACCGAAATGATTACTGCTCGAGCGCTGGTCGAGGGAAACTCCCGTACCTTGGACATGATCACCCCTGATCCCACCGATCCGGTCAGGTCAGTCCAGTTTTATGGGGTGGACCCTGTCACCACCGCGGCTGCTGCCGCGCGCGCAGTGGCAATGGGGGCGGCTGAGCATATTGATCTGAACTTTGGTTGCCCGGTACCTAAGGTTACTCGGAAGGGCGGCGGGAGTGCCCTCCCGTGGAAGCTAGGTCTACTGCAGGATATTCTGCAGCGCACTCGTAAGGCTTTAGATAAAGAGGCGGGGCCGGATAGGATCCCCCTAACCGTAAAGATGCGCACCGGGATAGATGCCGACCACCAGACCATCTTTGATGCTGCAAAGATAGCCCAAGATGCCGGCTGTGCCTCGGTAACACTACATGCACGATCTACCGCTGAATACTATTCGGGCAGTGCCCACTGGGACATGATCGCTAAGCTAAAGAGCGCGATGGACATACCCGTGTTCGGCAATGGCGACGTTTTCAGCGGTGACGATGCTCTGCAGATGATGACTCAAACTGGCTGCGACGGCGTCGTAGTCGGGCGGGGAGCCCAGGGCCGACCGTGGATATTCGCCGATATCGCCTATTGTCTTTCCGGAAGCAAAAAACGGCTAGCTCCTTCCCTGGAACAGGTAGCGCAGACTCTGCTAAAGCATGCGCAGCTAATGGTGGAATGGAATCACAACGAAGACCGAGCAATGCGCGAGATGCGGAAGCATGTTGGATGGTATTTGCGCGGTTTTGCTGTTGGTGGGGAAGAACGTCGCAAGCTCAATCTCGTGGGAAGCGTAGCCGAACTGGAGGACCTTCTTGGCGAACTAGATCTGGATCAGCCGTACCCAGCTGCTGCGAAGGGCGCCAGGGGCAGGAAAGGTAGGCCTAGGCAGCCCCATCTGCCGGAAGGGTGGCTCTCGTCCAGGGAATTGTCTGCCGGGCAGCTCGAAATGGTGGCTGCTGCCGAGGCACGGGTGGCCGACGGGGGCTAAGCCTTCATCGGGCTGAACCAGGCGCAGGTACCCGGATCAATTGAAGGAATGGCTTCTACGCCCGAGGGCGAAGAAACGTGTACTCGCTTCATTGATTGAGGAATGTATTGCGTGGTATTAGACGTGTTGAAGACCGTAATTAGCGATCCTGAGGTACCAACCAGTACCTGATTGCGCGGGTATGCCTCCGCCTCTACCCAGGACCAGGATGATTCCCCAAGTCCATACTTTGCGCGCAAAGAGGTAGCCTGCACCATCGTCGAATATGCGGACGAGGAATCGGCTGCTTGCCTGGCGCATTCGGCTGTAGTTGCGGCAATGAGCTCTGTCGAATGCTCGCCCTCTTCGGGGGCAAAACCCGGGGTAATTAGCTCCGGCTTCGCCGTTTCTTCCCCCGAGCGTAAATAAACGCATCCGGGCAGGGCTAGCACTAAAGAAGTGACGGCGCGTATGCGCTCCGAGATCTTTTCGTGTTCTGGCTTATACCAAGCTAAGTCGTCGAATACTCCAAGTTTCCACCGTTCTGTCGATGGTGGGGTGGTAGACCACGCTAAACCTGAGCCGGATGTATTGTGCTCGCGGATAGTTGTGACGATTGTCGATAAGAAGTCGATGGCCTCGAACTCAACTCGGATGAGGCCGTCGTCGCGGACCTGGTCGAGGTAGTCGGCAGTCAGAAGGCCCTGTAGGCCTTCCTGCGTGTTCGTGGTGGCACTGGCTGCAAGCAGACCGTCCTCAGGAATGTAGATGCCTACCTCCGAGCGGGCATTTTGCATGTATTCGCTATACCAGCTAAAGAGCTCGGGAGCGGAGGAATCGTTAGCTAGCATCCCAAGATCGATGCCGTCTGCTCCGGACTCTAGGGCTGCAGCTAGATGCCTTACAGGGTCGGGAGCCTCGTATCCGAGGGCGCAGGCGGGATTGTCGGGCGCAACCGGTTCATGGGTGTGAATGTTGCCCGAAACGCGCACTACCACCTTCAACTTCGCCCTGTGTGCTGCCGCAATGAAGTCCTTTACACAGGGGTCCTTGTCTATCCTCACGAAAGATGGACGAATCTCGACAGCATCAACCCCTAATTTGGCTACCCAGGGGAGATGCTCAATTGCAGCGCGGACACCTGCTGCATTGCAGAATCCACGGAAGTCGTAGATGAGTCCGTTGCGCCACCACGGCTGCCTTCCCCGGGTAGGGGGATGGATGCGGTGGGTACAAACTGTACCCGGCAATGAAAACGGAATACTCACCTTACTATTGTGACCCGACGCACCAGAAAAAGAAACCGGACTCTCCCATGAGCGGACAAATAGGCCTGGCAGAACTGAAAAAATGACTTCAGCCGATACACTGACCTCGTGAAGGACGAATACGAGGCAGCTACTTTCCCACCCGCTTTTACCGCTTACAGCCAAGATGATCGCCTACGGTACGTACCAGAGGCCCCTAAATCCCAGCGCAGAACCGAATTCGAACGGGACCGAGCGCGCATCCTGCACTCTTCCGCGCTCCGCCGCCTCTCTGCCAAAACGCAGGTAATGGGGCCGGTTAATTCGGACTTTGCTCGCAACCGTCTGACACATTCTTTGGAAGTAGCCCAGGTGGGCCGAACCCTCGGCAGAGAACTGGGGTGCGACCCTGACATTGTCGATGCTGCCTGCTTGTCTCATGACATAGGGCACCCACCCTTTGGGCACAATGGGGAACGCGCTCTCGATCAGGTTGCCACTGAATGCGGCGGATTTGAGGGCAATGCGCAAACATTTCGCATTCTGACCCGGCTCGAGCCGAAGGTAGCCGATAGTGAGGGAAACCCGGCAGGAGTAAATCTGACTCGCGCCTGCCTTGACGCAGTGCTGAAGTATCCGTGGCTGAAAGGCCAGGGGACTAACCAAGAAAAATCCCTGCGTAAGTACTGCGTCTATCAGGATGATGCGCACTACTTCGCCTGGGCTCGAGAGGGCGCGCCAGAGGGACGCCGGTGTATAGAAGCCCAGATCATGGATCTATCGGACGACATTGCCTACTCTGTTCACGACGTTGAGGACGCGATCGCAATGGGCAAGGCTAAGCTTCCGGAACTGGCATGCGAACAGGTGCAGGAAAAAATATTCGACTGCACTCGGCAGTGGTACGGAGACAAGATCCAGGTTGATGAGCTAGCCGATGCCCTCGACAGGCTGATGAGGACCGACTTCTGGCTGCGGGAATTCGACTGGACATACAGCGCAGAGGCAGCTTTGAAGGATCTTACCTCGGAACTTATCGGGCGTTTTTGCGGGGCAGCCCACGACGCAACCAGGTTGGCAGCAGGAGATGGGCCCCTAACCCGCTATGACACGGATCTGGTGATCCCTGAACAAACCTTGGCTGAGATTCTGGTGCTGAAAGGAATTGCGGTCTACTACGTAATGGCTCCTCGCGAAATGGAACCGGTATACCTTGACCAGCGCACAACACTCTTTGATCTGGTCGATGCGCTTTACGAGGGCGGTCCTGAGCTTCTTGAGGTACCCTTCGCTAACTCTTGGCGCGCTTGCAATACCGATGCAGAAAAACTGCGAGTGGTAATAGATCAGGTAGCTTCTTTGACAGACATATCTGCTTACCAATGGCATGGTCGCATCTGCGGAATGCTCTCTGGTATCTAATGCCTGTGTCATCTAAGAGCCGAAACACCGTAGACTGAGACTCGTGGCAGGATTAATCAAACGTGAGGATATAGATGCGGTGCGCGAGGCCACCCGCATCGACGAGGTCGTCTCCGACCATGTAACTTTACGCCCCGCCGGAATTGACTCAATGAAGGGACTCTGTCCGTTCCACGACGAACGTACCCCTTCCTTCCACGTTCGCCCTCAGATGGGTCTGTGGCACTGTTTCGGATGTGGCGAGGGCGGTGACGTAATCTCGTTTGTTCAGAACATCAACCACATTTCTTTTACCGAGGCCGTCGAATACCTAGCCGCAAAAGCAGGCATAACTCTCCATTACGAGGACGGCGCCTCAGGGCCTTCGCGCGAAGAAACGTCGATGCGCTCGCGGATATTGGACGCCAACCGGGTGGCTGAAGAATTCTTCGTCTCTCAGCTTTCTACGAAGCAGGCTAGGGTCGGACGCAATTTTTTGGCATCGCGTGGCTTCGGTCCAGAGGTGGCTGCCCATTTTGGGGTGGGCTATGCCCCCGCCTCTTGGGATGAGCTACTTCGAGTGCTCCGCTCGAATGGGTTTACAGAAGCCCAGATTCAAGCATCGGGACTTGCTTCGCAAGGCTCGCGCGGGCTCTATGACCGGTTTCGTGGCCGCTTGATCTGGCCTATTCGGGATTTGACCGGGGCCACGGTGGGCTTTGGGGCACGTCGTCTAGGGGACGACGACAAGGGGCCGAAGTACCTGAACACTCCTGAAACGGCGGTCTACAAGAAATCTCAGGTTCTCTACGGCATCGATCTTGCAAAAAAGCAGATTGCTGCTTCGCGCAAGTTGGTTGTGGTTGAGGGGTACACGGATGTGATGGCCGCGCACTTGGCGGGTGTAGAGCAGGCAGTAGCAACTTGCGGTACGGCTTTTGGGTCTGAGCATGTGCGTATCGCGCGTCGCCTTATAGGCGACTCGGCTGATCCGGCTGCAGGAGTGATTCTTTCTTCGGGGAAGGCTCGCGGCGGGGAAGTGGTCTTTACCTTCGATGGGGATGCTGCTGGGCAGAAGGCCGCGTTGCGCGCATTCCGCGAAGATCAGAACTTTGCCTCGCAAACGTTCGTTGCCGTCGAGCCGAATGGGCTAGATCCATGTGATTTGAGGATGGCCAAGGGCGACCAAGCAGTTAGGGCCCTAGTGGAGTCGCGCGAACCGCTGTTTGCCTTTGTGATCCGGTCGGTACTTGCCTCGTTGGATTTGAATACGGCAGAGGGGCGGGTAGCCGGGTTGCGGGCTGCGGCCCCCGTTGTTTCCCAGATAAAGGATCGGGCTCTAAGACGGGAGTATGCGCGTGAGCTATCTGGCTGGCTAGGAATGGACTCGGCGGAAGTAATGCAGGCTGTGAGGCATTCGTCGTCTTATCGCCCCGCGAATCGTCCGGGAGTGCAGATGGCTGGTGCTGGTAGGCCGGCGGCGCCACCGGCAGTGCCTCCTGCTGACCCGGTTACCAGGCTAGAAAGGCAGTGCCTGGAGGTTGTATTGCAACGACCTGCGGATGCTATTGGCGCCGGCTTCGACCAATTGGATGGAGAGGCTTTTTTGGCTCCTTCTCACAAGGCGATTCACGATGCCATCCGGGCCGCTGGAGGGCTGGCGGCCTTTGCGAAGGCTTCATCTCTCACCCCACCTTCTGATGAGGCGGGACAGCGGGCAGCGCAAACTAAATGGCTCGAATCCGTTCTTGAAGAGGGCGGGGAATTCATAGCCCCGCTAGTGCGGCAGTTAGCAGTAACTCCGCTAGCGCAAGATGATCCGGGCAGAATGCGTTCCTACGTGCAGGGGATCGTAAAAGCACTCGTTGGCATGTCGCTGACCCGTAGCGCTGGAGTGCTTCGATCTCAGCTCGGAAGACTGAAACCGAATGATCCTAGCTATTCTGAGGTATTCAGTCAGCTTATGGAAATCGAGAAGAAAAAGAGAGCTTTGCGCTCGTAGAGGCATTATAAATGCCCTCCGTAGGGATGCCAGCTAAGATGAACGCATAAAACTTTTGAAAGGACACCATGGGTAAGCACATTGAGGGTGAAGAAGCAGCTGCTGCCAAGCCGAAGCACCCGTTTCTTTCTTCGGTAAAAGAGTTTCTTCTAATCGTGGTGGTGGCGATTCTGCTCTCGGTGGGGCTAAATACCTTTGTTGCGCAGCCATTTCGGATCCCGTCCTCGTCCATGGAAAACACATTGCTAATAGGCGATCAGGTGTTGGTTACAAAGATCAACAAAGAGCTAAAACGAGGCGATGTTGCTGTTTTCGAAGATTCGCAGGGGTGGCTAAACGGTCAGGATGTTCCGGAGTCTTTTTCAGATCAGCTCCGCCGGCTTGCTTTCAAAGCAGTAGGTAAGAACGAGGAGCCTAAGCAGTACCTGATAAAGCGAGTCATTGGCATAGGCGGTGACCGGGTTAAGTGTTGTACTGCAGACGGGAAGATTACTGTCAACGGCAAGGCAATAACTGAACCCTATCTAAAGCCCGGTTCACATCCGTCCTTGCTTTCATTTGATGTGAAAGTCCCTGCAAATTCCTACTGGATGATGGGTGACAACCGCGATAACTCTGGAGATTCCAGACTGCATATGTCAGGTCCACTGTCGGGGGCTATTGCGCAAGAAGACATCGTAGGTCCCGCTAAGAGGATCATGTGGCCAGTAGGTCGGTGGGGGTCCTTGGGGGCGCAAGATGTGTTCGAGTCGGTGAAATGATCCAGCCAGATCGGACTACCGAGGTCGCCCTCGCTAAGAAGTACGGGACTGTTGCGGCTATGGACGAGGTCGGCCGCGGGGCCATAGCAGGTCCGGTTGGCGTCGGATGTGTCCTAGTGAAAGAGCTCATGGGACCTGTCCCCGAGGGACTTGCTGATTCAAAGATGCTTCGCCCTAAAGCGCGCGCCGGCCTTGTTAACGCAATAACGAGCTGGGCTGTCGAGTATGGGCTGGGTTATGCTTCGAATTCCGAGATTGACCGGTGGGGAATCGTTGCCGCACTGCGCTTAGCTGGGCGGCGGGCCTTGGCGAAGGTGTCGAAGGCGGATGTAGTGCTTTTGGATGGGTCCCACAACTGGCTTTCTATACCTTCTCCCGACCTGCTTACGCCCGTCGACCATCCTGACTTAGATACGTCGCTGCCAGAGGTGCCGCCGGTCATTACCCAGGTCAAAGCGGATGCTAACTGTTGCGCTGTCGCTGCTGCTTCGGTGCTAATAAAAGTTGACCGTGACCGGTATATGGAATCATTGCCTGACCCTGGTTATAGCTGGGCATCGAATAAGGGATACGCCTCAGCTGCCCATAAGGCTGGTCTGGCAGAACTGGGCGTCTCTTCGTTCCATAGACGCTCCTGGCATCTTCCAGGAATTTCGGAAGATCATCTGAAATAATCCTTGCGTGAGTGCTGAAGACCTAGAGAGCTACGAGAACAATTTAGAGCTAGAGCTTTTTCGCGAATATCGCGATGTTGTGGGCCTTTTCTCGTATGTCGTCGAGACTGAACGTCGCTTTTACTTGGCTAATGGAGTGGACGTACAAGCGCGCACCGCGGGAACTGACGTTTTTTTTGAGCTAACTCTGACAGATGCTTGGGTTTGGGATATCTACAGGACGTCAAGATTCGTAAAATCCGTTCGTGTCATTACTTATAAAGATGTGAATGTAGAAGAGCTGAATAAACCTGAACTCAACTTATAAGTATCCACAGAAAATAACGCCCCCACTTTCCACAGCTGTGGCGTCTCTTGGATGCAAGAGCTGGCTGCGGTGGCCAGACTCGAGGTATGAGCGGTGAAATTGGAAATGCGGGGGAATCCCTAGCTTGCAAGGTCCTCACTGATGCGGGCTTAGTCATATTGGAACGCAACTGGCGCGCGGGGCACTTGGAGGCCGATATTGTTGCGTTCGATCCGGCTGCGGGAACAACTGTTATTTGCGAGGTAAAGACTCGTCGATCTCGTGTTGCCGGAGCCCCCGTCGAGGCCGTTGATCACAAAAAGATGGTACATCTGCGAGCGCTTGCTTCAGAATGGATTCGCCGCCATGGTCCAACGCTGATGCGGATTGATGTGGTTGGAATAGACTGCGTCATTCCTCCGAGGGTTACCTACATACGGGGCGTGCAATGAGCAATTACACGCACACCTGGTCAGTCGTAGTCTTAGGAGCTACTGGTCATGTAGTTAGGGTTGAGGCGAAGAGGGCACGTTCGCTACCAGGCTTTACAGTTATAGGTTTGCCCGATTCTGCTTTGCGGGAGGCCTCTCACAGGGTGGGGGCGGCTATCTCAAGTGGAGCTTTACCATTTCCGAGTGGGCATCTGACTGTAAATTTAGCACCGGCATCTTTAAAGAAGGCAGGAACTGGTTTCGATCTAGCGATTGCGGTGGCTGCTATTGCAACTGCAAGTGCAAAGTGCAGAAATATTGCGCGTGAGTGTGTGTATCTAGGTGAATGCGGTTTGGATGGAACTATACATCCAGTAACTGGCGTTCTCCCTGGAGTGATTGCGGCGGTAGAACAAGGTAAACCGAGGGTAGTGGTCCCAATCCAGAATCTGGAAGAGGCCTCTTTAGTACCCGGAGCTCGGCCAATTGGGGTGCGCAACTTTGGGGATCTAGCTAATCACCTCGGAATTGAACCGGCTCGCGAAGTCGTATATCCCGATTCTGAACCTTTAGCCATGCCTGCAAAAACTAGCTTAGATGCGATAGACATGGCCGAGGTGTATGGCCAATTTGAAGGGCGATTGGCTCTAGAGGTCGCCGCTGCCGGAGGACACAATATCTTCTTTCTCGGCACTCCGGGATCTGGCAAGACTATGTTGGCGAAACGGTTGCCAACGATAATGCCACCATTGTCGGAAAAAGAAGCAATCGAGACAACGGCTATTCATTCGGTAGCTGGCACGTTGGATCCTAGTGAAGGGTTGATATACGCGCCTCCTTTCATCGCGCCCCATCACAATGCATCTATGGCGGCAATGATTGGAGGTGGCAGTGGTCTTGCGCGTCCAGGCGCTATCTCTCTTGCTCACAATGGGGTGCTGTTTTTGGATGAGGCACCCGAATTTGCCCCGTCGGTATTAGACGCCTTGCGACAGCCAATTGAATCAGGATCGCTTACTATTCATCGCAGTCTTGGGGCAGTTACCCTTCCGGCAAAGTTCCAGTTGATAGTGGCTGCTAATCCCTGCCCCTGCGGGTATGCCGGAGATACTTCTGGTAGGTGTGTATGTACTCCCTATCAACGCCGAAGATATCTAACTAGACTTTCTGGTCCGCTGCTAGACCGAATGGACATTCATGTTGATATGGCTCCACCAAAACCTGGCACTCTTGCAGGGCCGGCACCAGAGTCTTCCGCTAGTATCCGCCCCCGGATCGAAGCGGCAAGGCAGGTACAGCGCGAGCGTAGTGGCTGCCTAAACGCTTTCCTGAAGGGACCGGTGCTAAGGAAGTTTGTGAGTGCAAAGCAGAATCTAAAACTTGATGAATTAGTTGAGCAGTCGGTCATAACGATGCGTGGAAAGGACCGAATTCTGCGAGTAGCGCGAACTCTTGCAGATCTGGCGGGGCGTGACAATTTGGAGGCCGACGACATAGCCAAGGCCTTCATACTACGCACCAGGAACGGAGGACAAAATGGATGAGCGCGAGGCAAGGCTAGGTTGGGCATTGGTTAGTGAACCAGCGGATACGGTAGCGCTCTCCTTCGCAACCGAGGTTGGTGTAGTGCAGTCATATGAATGGTTGCTCTCTAGTCAGAAGGTTCCGCCAATTTCGGGGAAGATGGGAAAGCTCGTTTCGCAGCGGGCAGAGGCCTGGCGGGCCCGGCTAAATCCAAGCGAGGTTGCGGGGCTCTTGGCTAGATGGGGAACTCAGGGGCATAGGTTCCTAATTCCTTCCGACCCAGAATGGCCTCTAACCGGCAGACGGTTGGTAGAACAGGCCCCCTTCGGCCTCTGGTTTATAGGAAACGAGGAGATTCTCCGAGGACTAGATGCTTCTGCTGCACTTGTGGGTGCCCGAGCATCTACCCGGTACGGAGACGAAGTAGCGGCTCAACTTTCACACTCACTGTCAGCAAAAGGAGTAACTACGATCTCTGGAGGGGCATACGGCATCGATGCCGCAGTACATAGAGGGGCTCTTTCTGCAGCAGGAAACACGCTTACAGTGCAAGCTGGAGGACTAGATCGGCTATACCCGCAGATGAACTCTCAGATGTTCGAACAGATAAAGGTAAACGGAGGAATAATCTCGCAAATCGCACCAGGACGACGGCCATCGCGATGGCGCTTTCTAGACAGAAACCGTCTTATTGCTGCTCTGTGCCCACTAACTGTCGTCATCGAAGCAGCGTCTCGTTCAGGAGCCCTAAATACTGCTCGCCATGCCCTTGAGCTAGGCAGAGAACTGGGGGCCGTTCCTGGGCCCATTACTTCCGAGATGTCTAAAGGTACTAATAGGTTGCTCCAGGAGGGCGCAACCTGTATCACCGATCAGAACGACATTATGGAAATACTGGGAGAACGGGAGAGCCTGTCGCGTCCTCCATCATGTGGCAGTCTTCTTGACGATCTTGACGAACGAGAATCCAGAGTTCTGGATGCTTTTCCGAAGGTAGGTTCTACAATCTGCGAAAAGCTGGTGGTTGTATCCGGGATCCCTCCAATTGAGGTAAGCGCTGCCCTCGGAACACTGGAGATGGCTGGCCGCATTAGTCGTAATGGGAAATCCTATAGGCGCATGCAGTAGAATTTGCCCATAGTGGAAGTAGAAGAAACTCTGACGGCATATGCCGATTATTTGCGTTCGGCTCGCTCTATGAGTCAGAACACCGTGCGAGCCTATACAGGCGACGTAAGGGATTACTTCGCGTTTGTAGATAAGGACGGTAACCAGTCGCTTAGGCCAGAGGATCTGTCTTTACAAAACTTACGAGATTGGTTGGCAAATTATGCTGAGCATGGCAGTGCCCGTGCTTCACTTGCGCGCAGGGCAGCGGCTCTACGCTCTTTTTGTGCCTGGGCTAAGGGCAGGGGGATTATCTCAGATAACCCTGCCGCAAGACTGAAATCGCCGAAACTACAGAAAACTTTCCCCGGGCTATATACCTCAGAACAGGCAGATTTATTCCTTGCGGTAGCAAAGAAGGTTGGCGATGATCCTGCCTCTATCCGTGATTGGGCCGCATTAGAACTGCTATATGCCACCGGCATTAGAGTCTCAGAGTTGGTAGGACTAGATCTACCAGATCTCAACATGGACGAACTCGTTATCCGGGTATTCGGCAAGGGCGCAAAGGAACGCACAGTACCCTTTGGCATACCAGCAAGGAATGCGCTCCGCTGTTATCTGCGGCAGAACCGAGACAGGCTGCTTGGCAAATCGAAGCAGAATACGAAAGCCCTATTCATATCTAATAGAGGAATTCGTCTCTCGGACCGAGCAGTACGGCGAGCGGTCACGAAAATAAGCGCGCTCGCGGGGCTAGCGGACGTCGGGCCACATGGACTGCGGCACTCTGCGGCAACTTCGCTATTGGCGGGGGGAGCCGATCTTAGAGCCGTCCAAGAACTGCTTGGGCACTCCTCAATGCAAACTACTCAAAGATACACGCATATTGATGATGCTCGTCTTAGAGCCGCATTTTTGCAGGCACATCCCCGAGCCTAAGCATCCACAGTTTACGATCCACAGTTAGTGGTTTTCAGCCCCTCAATCAGAGGATAATTATTCTTCAGTTAAGACTATGAAGAAGTTATTTTGTGTATGTACCTGTCTAGTTTTCGCTCTGAGCCGTTGCCCCACAAGCAGTGCCGTTCCACACTATCGTTTTCTGTGGCCATGCGGATATAAGTCCCGGGTAGTCCGCAGTTTTGCTCCGCCAGCAAAGAAGTGGCTTGCAGGGCACAGGGGAGTTGATTTGGCATGCGGCAGGAAAATCTTTGCGCCGGCGGCAGGAACCGTCTATTTTTCTGGCAACATTGCCGGGAAATATGTGATCTCAATAAAGCATTCAGAGCACCTTCGCACAACGTATGAACCTGTGCGATCGGATCTGAAAAAGGGCCAAAGCGTTAAGAAAGGACAATTTATAGGAACGCTTATGCCAGGGCATCATGACGCATTGCATTGGGGAGCTCTGGTGGGACGAGATCGGTATATAAACCCTCTTCAATTTCTCTTCGGACCCATAAGGCTAAAACCGCTATAGAAGAAAGCGGAGGCGAAATTCACGGCCGCGGGCTTGGAAGTACTCACTTGCTCAGCTAAACTGCTTCATAGCACTCACCGTAGGTGGGTGACTTCGCGTGCAATTTTCGGCTTTTGCCGGTGCGCCGACAGCGGTCCCTTCGGGGTGTTGGCGTTCGTTGCACCAGGAACCGTTGAAACGTAACCGAAACTAGGGGCAAAGGCCCCGCGCGCTTTGGCGCGTCAGAGAGGAATTATCATGGCAGTAGTAACCATGAGCCAGCTGCTTGAAGCTGGCGTTCACTTCGGGCACCAGACTCGTCGCTGGAACCCGAAGATGAAGCCGTTCATTCTAACTGACCGTAACGGCATCTACATCGTCGATCTGCAGCAGACCCTAACCGGTATTGACGAGGCTTATGACTTCGTGAAGCAGACCGTGCTACACAACGGCACCCTGCTGTTCGTGGGTACCAAGAAGCAGGCTCAGGAAGCTATTGCTGAGCAGGCAACCCGCGTCGGCATGCCCTACGTCAACCAGCGTTGGCTCGGCGGTATGTTGACTAATTTCTCCACCGTCAACAAGCGTCTGCAGCGCCTGAAGGAACTTGAGCAGATCGATTTTGACGACGTCGCTGGCTCCTCTTACACCAAGAAGGAACTGCTGATGATGCGTCGTGAGCGTGACAAGCTCGCCCGCACCCTTGGTGGCATCCGTGACATGGCCAAGGTGCCGTCGGCTGTTTGGATTGTCGACACCAAGAAGGAACACCTCGCGGTTGCTGAAGCCCGCAAGCTCAACATCCCCGTTGTCGCCATCCTGGATACCAACTGCGATCCTGACGAAGTTGACTACCGTATCCCTGGCAACGACGACGCTATCCGCGCTGTCGAATTGCTGACTCGCGTCATTGCTGACGCAGTAGCTGATGGTCTTCTAGCTCGCTCTAACTCGAAGTCCTCTAACAAGGACGAGGAAGGCCAGCCTCTGGCCGACTGGGAACGCGAGATTCTGGAAGGTTCCGAAGGCAAGGAAGAAGCTAAGGCTGAAGAGTCGGAGTCGGCTGCCAAGGGAGAAGAGTCCAAGTCTGAGACCCCGGCAGCCGATGCTGCCTCCGCAAAGTAATTAGGGGAAACAAAATGGCAAAGAACTACACCACTGCAGATATCAAGTCTCTGCGCGAGGAAACTGGCGCGGGCATGCTTGATGTCAAGAAGGCTCTTGACGAGGCCAATGGTGATCACGACGAAGCTCTGAAGATCATCCGCCTGAAGGGTTTGAAGTCCATCTCCAAGCGTGAAGATCGCTCGGCCTCTGCTGGCCTAGTGTTGGCTCACATTGCTGATGTCGATGGCAGCCAGGTTGGCGTCATGGTCGAGGTAAACTCCGAGACCGACTTCGTGGCAAAGAATCAGAAGTTCATTGATTTTGCCAACGAGGTACTTGAAGCCGCTGTCGAGTCCGGTGCAACCAACGCCGAAGAGCTGCTTGCAGCTAAGGCTGAAGAGGGAACCGTCAAGGACAAGGTAGACGCAATTGCAGCCGTAATTGGCGAGAAGATTGAGGTCTCTCGTATGGCCCGCGTTGAAGCGCCCAAGGTCACCAAGTACATGCACTACTCGAACCCGGATCTGCCCCCGCAGGTTGGCGTTCTAGTTGGTACCGACGACGCTGCTGAGCAGATTGCGCACGATGTGGCAATGCACATTGCGGCATACCAGCCTGATTACCTCTCTGAATCCGATGTTCCCGCAGAGGATCTCGAGAAGGAACGTCAGACTCTAACTGAACTCACAATCAACGAGGGCAAGCCCGAAAAGATTGTGCCGAAGATCGTTGAGGGGCGTATGAAGTCCTTCTACAAGGATCACTGCTTGCTTGATCAGGATTACGCAAAGGATCCCAAGCACACGGTGGGTCAGATCGTTGAACAGGCAGGCGGCGAAGTGAAGTCCTTCGTCCGCTTCCACGTAGGCGCTTAAGTCCAGCAAAGGATGGCCCCGGGCGGTAGGCTCGGGGCCACCGGCATGTTTACAGCAAAGAAAGGCTAGCTATGTCTGCACAACAACCTCGCCGAGTTCTCCTGAAGTTGTCTGGGGAGGTGTTCGGAGGAGGCGCCGTAGGGTTAGATTCCGAGGTAGTCTCCGGTGTTGCAAAGCAGATCGCGCAAGCCGTCGCGCAGGGCGTGCAAGTGGCAGTCGTTGTGGGCGGCGGAAATTTCTTCCGTGGTGCTGAGCTAGTCACCAAGGGCCTAGACCGAGCGCGCGCAGATTACATGGGCATGCTTGGTACGGTGATGAACGCCCTGGCTCTTCAGGATTTTCTAGAGCAGGCGGGAGTTACCTGCAGGGTCCAGTCGGCGATTGCTATGACCCAGGTCGCTGAGCCATACATCCCGCTTCGAGCCATCAGGCACATGGAAAAAGGTCGCGTAGTCATTTTCGGCGCTGGCGCTGGCATGCCATATTTCTCCACCGACACTGTCTCCGCGCAGCGAGCTCTGGAAACCCACTGCCAGGAGCTACTAGTTGCAAAGAATGGCGTGGATGGTGTTTACACCGATGATCCTAAGGCAAATCCAGATGCGGTGCGTTACGACCGAGTAACATACCGTGAGGCTCTGGCTGAAGGACTTCGCGTCGTTGACGCAACTGCATTCGGTCTTTGCAGCGAGAACAGTCTGAACATGCGTGTTTTTGGCATGAATGGGCAAGGGAACGTAACTCGCGCCTTATTAGGTGAGAAGATTGGAACACTGGTAACTGCAGACGAAGGGACAAGCAAGTGATTAAGGAAGTTCTTAGCGATTGCGAAAATCGAATGAAAAAGGCGTTGGCCTTTACCCGCGAAGAGTTCTCTAACATTCGCACGGGGCGCGCCAACACTTCGATGTTCGATTCTATTCAGGTTGATTACTATGGGGCGCCTACTCCTTTGCAGCAGCTTGCCTCGTTCAACATTCCTGAAGCTCGCACCGTCATTGTTAACCCATTTGACAAGGGCGCCATGGATGCCATTATCAAGGCAATTCGTGAGTCCGACCTTGGCGTTAACCCCACTGATGACGGCAAGATTATCCGTGTTACCCTGCCTGCCCTCACCGAGGAGCGTCGCAAGGAATACGTGAAGCTTGCTAAGACTAAGGCCGAAGAGGGCCGCATCGCGGTGCGCGGTATTCGTCGCAAGGGCATGGATCAACTCGACGAGATCAAGAAAGATGGCGACGCAGGCGAGGACGACGTTGAGCGTGCTCAAAAGGATCTCGAAGGCCTAACCAAGACCTATGTCGAGAAGGTCGACAAAGTCATGGAAGCGAAAGAAGAAGAACTGCTGACTATCTAGTCTCAGGTAGGGAAAGTGCGTCAACGAGCGAAGAACATTCTGCGGCCTAAAGCTACCCAAGAGCGGGCAAAAGCTGCCCCTACTGGAAAGGCCGGAAGGAATTTGCCTGCGGCGATTGGTGTGGGCGCTGCGCTCATTGGCGCACTTTTGCTTTCTTTGCTGCACCCGTTCCCACTTGCCGTGCTTATCATCCTCGCTGGCGCTTTAGGGCTTTACGAATTAGCTGGGGCATTTGCGCGATCAGATAGCGAGGTAATGTTGCCGCCCCTATGGGTCGGCATGGTGGGCATGGTCGTGTGCGCGTACTTTATTGGCCCTGAAGGGATGATGGGTGCCTATTTCGCTACTTTGTTGGCGCTGGTCTTGTGGCGCTCTGTTGAGTCACTTGATCAGTCAGCGATGCGGGACATCTTAGTCTCTGTCTTCGCTGCAACTTATGTTCCATTCCTTGGAAGTTTTCTTGTTCTAATAGGGTCTTCGCCGCAAGGTACGTGGCCCGTTGCGTTAGCTGTGCTGTTGCCGGTGTGCTCCGATACGGGCGGATATGCGGCAGGAGTTAAGTGGGGGAAGACCCCAATGGCACCAAAGATCTCGCCGAAGAAGTCCTGGGAGGGATTCGCAGGATCGGTGGTAGCTGCGGTAGTGGCGGGAACCGTCGGCATGTGGTTGTTGGGTGCATCACCGCTCTGGGGAATCTTGCTCGGCGTTGCAGCTGCCACATTTGGCTCACTTGGCGATCTGGGTGAATCTCTGCTAAAACGGGACCTCGGTCTAAAAGACATGGGATGGCTCCTGCCCGGACACGGAGGTGTTATGGACAGGTTGGATTCCATTCTTTTGGCGACTCCAGTTTGCTATTTTATCTTCCGCGTTGCGTTTGGTTGGTGACATGAACATACAGGTTAGGCCTACGGATCAGGCGCCGGAGGGGGCTACCCACCCGGATGCTCGCCCAGTTCTCTCTTTTAAAGCCAAGCGCCGCGGTAAGGCACCAACCCACCTAGCTGATTTCGATCTGGCTGGTAGGAAGGCTGCTCTGAAGGAAGCAGGACTGCCTGCCTTTCGTGCCGACCAGCTGTCTAGGCATTTTTTCACTCACTTGACTACCAATCCGGCAGATATGTCAGATTTGCCCGCCGGGCAGCGGAGCCAGATCTGTGAGCTCCTGCTTCCGCGCCTTATCCAAGAGGCAGCTGCAATTAGGGCAGACGATGGTCGCACAGTGAAACATCTTTGGGAACTTTTTGATGGAGCCCGTGTTGAGTCTGTCCTGATGCGGTATCCGAGCAGGACAACGCTTTGTGTGTCTTCCCAAGCCGGTTGCGGCATGGCTTGCCCATTTTGCGCCACCGGTCAGATGGGGCTTACTAGGAATTTATCCACTGGCGAGATAATAGATCAGGTTCGCAGGGCTAGTCAGGCCGCACGTGATGGTGATCTTGCTGGGGGGCCAACTAGACTCACCAACGTTGTCTTCATGGGGATGGGAGAACCGTTGGCGAATTACAAGACGGTCGTGGGAGCGCTACACCGTCTTATCGATCCAGCACCGGAAGGGTTCGGGCTTTCTGCTCGCAACATTACTGTTTCTACCGTGGGGTTGGTCCCTGCGATTAAGAAGCTATCTAAAGAGGGCCTACCGGTAACACTGGCAGTTTCTTTACACGCTCCCGATGATGACTTGCGCGATGATCTTATTCCTATTAATTCCCGATGGAAAGTAGGTGAGTTGCTGGATGCGGCGCACCAATATTTCGAGGTAACTGGTAGACGCGTATCCATCGAATATGCGCTTATCAAGAACATGAATGATCATGCCTGGAGAGCGCAGTTACTCGCTGATGAACTGAATTCTCGCGGTAGCGGTTGGGCTCACGTTAACCCAATCCCATTGAATCCGACCCCCGGTTCTATCTGGACGGCCTCGACAAAGGCTGCCCAGCAAAAATTTGTAGATACTCTTAGAAGGAACGGTGTGGCCACAACTATTCGTGACACGCGCGGATCCGATATTGATGGGGCTTGCGGTCAGCTGGCCACAGCAGTGGAAAAGAAAATGAAGGAGCAGCAATGAGCGAGGTCTTTCCGAAAGCTAGATGGCCTAAGAAGGGCTACACCCAAAATGAGGTAGACAGCTTTTTTGAAAGAGCTCGGGCTGCCTACGAGGGCGGTATGCCGGCCGAGCAATTTAGTTCTCCCGAGGTTAGAGCAGTCCGGTTTTCTATGGTTCGTGGCGGATATGCTACCGAGGTCGTAGATGGGGCTCTGGATAGACTTGAAGCCGCCTTCGTGAAACGCGACCGAGCCGACCACGTGGCAGTAAACGGGCAACAAGCCTGGTTGGATCGGGTAGCTTCGAGGGCTACCACGCTTTACCCGCGCTTGCTGCGTCCGGCGGGGGAGCGCTTTGACCATCCTGCTTCTGGAAAGGGCTATGATGCCGAGCAGGTCGATCAGTTCCTAGATCGAATCGCTTCATTTTTTGACGATGGGGAAGTACTTACCGCCGATCAGATCAGGGGCGTCACCTTCAAGCATGCTCGCGGTACTAAAGCGTATGAAGAGGGCGTAGTAGACGCCTATCTGAATCGGGCTATTGAGATATTGCTGTCGGTAGAATGAAACAGATATCAATACTAGGCTCTACGGGCTCCATCGGTACGCAGGCTTTGGAGGTCATTAGGACCCATCCTGGTGAATTCGAAGTCATAGCGTTAGCCTGTGGCGGTTCTAATGTAGAGCTGTTGCGTAGGCAGATTGACGAGTTCAAACCTGCGTTTGTTGCAGTAGCTAACCCACTTGCGAAGGAAAAGCTGTCCGACATCTCGAATGTTGATTTCGGCGCTGAAGCAGTAGTTCGTGCGGCTAAGGCTGTTCCTAATGGAACGGTACTAAATGGGATAAATGGTGCCGTGGGATTGGAATCTACACTCGCTGCTCTGCAAAGTGGTGCGACGCTCGCACTGGCTAACAAAGAGTCGCTTGTGGTTGGCGGTTCGCTTGTGCGAGCGGCTATGGTGCGGCCGGGCCAGATTGTTCCGGTGGATTCTGAGCACTCCGCTATTGCCCAATCGCTGTCGGGTGGAGTCCATAACCGTGGTCTTACTAGCCAGAATCAGGATGGCCATTCAGAGGTTGACAAGCTCGTTCTTACCGCCTCCGGGGGTCCTTTTAGGGGGAAGAGCCGGGCTGAACTTTCGGCAGTAACCCCGCAGCAAGCGTTGAACCACCCTACGTGGGCAATGGGGCCGGTGGTAACTATTAATTCATCTACCCTGGTGAATAAGGCCCTCGAACTGATTGAGGCATATCTTCTTTTCGATATCGCGCCCGAGAATATTATTCCTGTAGTACACCCCCAGTCCATTGTGCATTCCATGGTCACCTTCAAAGACGGTGCGACATTGCTGCAAGCATCCCCTCCATCTATGAAGATTCCAATTGCCCTTGGCCTCACCTGGCCAAAGAGACTGGTAGAAGTGGCACCGGCGTTGCAGTGGGATAAAGCTAGTGCTTGGACCTTCGAGCCGATCGATAGTCAAACCTTCCCTGCTATAGATATTGCTCGGCAGGCTGTCGCAGCTTCCGCTGCCCACCCCGCGGTGTTTAACGCCGCGAATGAGGTATTGGTAGATGCTTTCTTGGCAGGACAGGTGCCCTACCTGGCGATAGTTGACACGGTGCAAAAGGTTGTAGCGGAATTTTCAGGAGTTGACGAGCCTGATCTAGCTCAGCTTCATGAAGCTGAAAATTGGGCGCGAACTAGAGCGAAACAACTACTGAACTGATATGTCTTTCTTGCTTGGCGTTCTTGTCGTAGTAATCGGGCTCATCGTCTCGGTTGCTCTACACGAGTGCGGACATATGCTGCCCGCAAAGAAATTTGGTGCGGCCGTCCCTAAATACATGGTCGGGTTTGGGCCCACCCTCTGGGCTAAACGAGTTGGTGGAACTGTCTACGGCATAAAGGCTATTTTGCTGGGCGGTTATGTGCGTATTGGAGGAATGTTCCCACCCGCTAGAGCCGATGAGGTAATTGGCTCCATTGACGGTGAACCCATTAGGGCTGCTGACTACGAACTGATGGATAGAAGCCGGCAGCAGGACGTACGCCTCACACTGGCCCAGGAGGCCCGTGAGGCTTCTGCCGCTGACCTGCTAGATCAGCATGGCCGCAAAGCCTTTTGGCAGTTGTCCGCCTCGAAAAAAATCGTGGTCATGTTTTCAGGCCCCCTGGTGAATCTATTGCTCGCCGTTGGCTGTGCGGTGGTTACATTGGCAGGCATAGGGGTTGCAGTGCCTGAAACTTCGCTGGCAAGTGTTGATAGCTGTAGTGATGCGTCCTGTCACCAAGCGGCTTTCAAAGGGGGCTTGAGATCAGGGGACAAGATAACCTCCATAGGCGGAGTCCCGACGAATTCATGGCAAGATATTACGCGGCAAATTAAGGCGCACAGTAGCCAGCTAACCCCGTTTGAAGTTATCCGAGACGGTCATACTAGAACTGTTAGAGTGACTATACCTAGTGATGGACCTATTGGCATTACCGCTGCGACAAGCAGGAAACGTCTGAGTGCCTCACAGGTAGCCCAGAGTGTGTGGCAACAGTTCACAGGAACCTTAGCGGTAATCGGGAAACTGCCAGTTCAGGTATTTGAAGTTAGCAAGTCAGTCTTTACTGGAGCTCCGCGCGATCCGAATGGCGTCGTTTCTGTGGTCGGCGTAGGACACATTGCCGGAGACGTAGCTTCCACGGCAAAAGTTACGTTAACGGACCGCATCGCTATGCTTATTTCCCTGTGGGGCGGAGTGAATATGGCTTTGTTCGCTTTCAACCTAATTCCACTACTTCCTCTTGATGGCGGGCACATTGCAGGAGCGCTGTGGGAAGGTGTGCGTAATTTTTTGGCACGTATGCGGGGGCAGAAAAAGCCGCAACCTGTTGATACTGCGCGCCTAATGCCACTTACGTACGGGGTATTTGGAGTTTTTCTTTTGCTTACCGTGCTTCTTGTTGTTGCAGATTTTGTGGTCCCGATTCAGCTTTCGTGATATGGCTCGCGGCGAAGCCGGGCGACAATTGAGCCTCAGTTGGGCATACTTATGTCTGTGAGTGAAGCTGTATCTTTAGGAATGCCAGAAGTTCGGAACGTTTTCCCCCGGAAGAAGACCCGTAAGGTCCGACTAGGTAATTTGTGGGTTGGTGGCGACGCTCCGGTCACGGTGCAGTCGATGTGCACTACTAAGACCACCGACATTGGCGGTACCTTGCAGCAAATCGCAGAGTTGACTGCTGCAGGATGCGATATTGTGCGAGTTGCCTGCCCGTCTGCGGATGACGCCGAAGCGCTTCCAATTATTGCGAAGAAGTCAAACATTCCGGTTATTGCCGATATCCATTTCCAGCCCAGGTACGTCTTTGCTGCTATCGAGGGCGGCTGTGCAGGGGTGCGTGTGAACCCGGGAAATATCCGCAAGTTTGACGATCAGATTGAAGATATTGTCAAGGCGGCTAGGGACCACGGGACGTCTCTGCGTATCGGAGTCAATGCAGGTTCTTTGCACCCGAAACTTTACAAGAAGTATGGAGGGGCTACTCCGGAAGCAATGGTGGAGTCCGCCGTCTGGGAAGCGTCGCTTTTTGAGCAGTATGATTTCCACGATTTTGCTATTTCTGTGAAGCACCACGATCCGGTCACAATGATTAAGACTTATGAGCTGCTGTCTTCGAAGGGGGACTGGCCGCTACATCTTGGAGTGACTGAAGCGGGTCCTGCTCTGCAGGGGACGGTTAAGTCCGCTACCGCTTTTGGTGCACTATTGCGCCAGGGCATTGGCGATACGATTCGCGTCTCCCTGTCTGCTCCTCCCGTTGAAGAGGTAAAGGTAGGGGTTGAAATCCTACAGTCTCTGGGTCTTCGTGACCGTACGCTCGAGATTGTCTCGTGTCCGTCGTGTGGGCGTGCCCAGGTGGATGTCTACACTTTGGCGAATGCCGTTACAGAGGGATTGAAAGATTTGAAGGTTCCGCTCCGAGTAGCGGTTATGGGATGTGTCGTCAACGGCCCGGGTGAAGCTCGTGAGGCTGATCTTGGCGTGGCTTCCGGCAATCAAAAGGGCAAGATCTTTATTAAGGGAAAGGTCGTCGAGACAGTCCCCGAGACCGATATTGTGCCTACACTGATCCGGTATGCCAACAAGCTTGCCGAAGACATGCCCGAGGGCGAAGGCGAAGGGGTTCAAGTCCTGGTATAGGACGAAGTAGCTATATCTGGGCCACGTCTACTAAAGTTGTAGGCGTGTTAGCTCAGATGTCATCGTATTTCGTACGAACCTTACGTGAAGACCCGGCCGACGCCGAGGTCGCAAGCCATAAGCTGTTAGTCCGCGCGGGCTATATCCGCAGGGTAGCCCCGGGGGTTTATACGTGGCTTCCTTTGGGGATTCGTGTGCTTCGTAAGCTAGAAGCGATTGTGCGCGAAGAGATGGAACGGGCGGGTGCCCAGGAAGTCTTGTTCCCTGCCCTGCTGCCGAAAGAGCCTTATGAGGCTACCGGCAGGTGGGAAGAATATGGCCCGAACCTGTTTAGGCTGAATGATCGCAAGGGCGCGGACATGCTGCTTGCTCCGACTCACGAGGAAATGTTCACCTTGATGGTGAAGGACATGTACTCCTCCTACAAGGACTTGCCGGCTACTCTGTACCAGATCCAGACGAAATATCGTGACGAAGCTCGTCCTCGTGCTGGTCTGATTCGCGGCCGAGAATTTGTCATGAAGGACGCGTACAGCTTTGACATTGATGATGAGGGGCTAGAGAAGTCTTACGAGTCTATGCGTAAGGCGTATCAGCGGATTTTTGAACGCGTGAATCTGCCGTATGTAATTTGTTCGGCCATGTCGGGCCCTATGGGAGGCTCTCGTAGCGAGGAATTCTTGTTCCCCTGCGAAATTGGCGAGGATACGTTTGTGCGTTCTGCAGGTGGTTTTGCCGCCAATGTTGAGGCGGTCACGACCCCTCGGCCGGAGCCAATTACTGAACAGTCTCCTGCTGCACACTTGGAGGAAACTCCGGGTGCCGGCACCATCGCAGCATTAGTCGATTATTCTAATGCTCATTACCGTCGCGATGACCGCGACTGGGATGCGGCGGATACACTGAAATCCGTGGCGCTAACGGCAGTGCATCCCGACGGTCACCGCGAAGTCATTGTGATCGGTATACCTGGTGACCGAGAGGTGGACATTCGTCGCGTTGAGGCTGCTCTATCGCCTGCGGAAATTGAGTTCGCTAACGAGCAGGATCTGGCTGCTTTCCCGGGGTTAGTTCCCGGCTATATCGGGCCATCGGTGTGCGGCCCTAACGCGCCGAAGGATGCCGAGGGCAATTCCACTGGTCCGAAATACTTGTTGGATCCGCATGTCGCGGAAGGCTCCGCGTGGATTACTGGTGGTAATAAGGCCGGCTATCACTATTACGACTTTGTATATGGTCGTGATTTCGTTGCAGACGGCTTTATTGAGGCATCTGAGGTCAGAGAGGGCGACCAGGCACCGGATGGATCTGGCCCACTGGAGTTGGCCCGTGGTATCGAAATTGGACATATTTTCCAGCTAGGGCGCAAGTACGCCAAGGCACTGGACCTGAAAGTTCTGGATCAGAACGGTAAGGCTCAGGTCGTGACCATGGGCTCTTACGGGATCGGTGTTTCTCGTGTGCTGGCAGCTCTGGCAGAAGTTGGACATGACGATGCTGGGTTGATCTGGCATCCCGCGATTGCACCATTTGATGTGCACGTATTGGCTACTGGCAAACACGCAGGAGTATTTGAAGCCGCTGCAAACTTGGCCGAAGGATTGCATGGTTGCGGTCTAGACGTCATTTATGACGACCGGCAGAAGGTCTCGGCGGGCGTCAAGTTCAAGGATTCGGAACTGATCGGCGTGCCGTATTCGATTGTCGTCGGACGAGACTTCGAAAAAGAAGGCGTAGTGGAACTGCGCAATAGAGCAACTGGTGAGCGTACCCAGCTGCCTTATGAAGACGCCGTGGACAAAATCGCCTACACGATTATTTCCGCTAAGGAGGACTAGTGGCACTTCGAGACATTAGGGTTGTTGGTGACCCTATCTTGCGCACTGAGTGCGAGACGATTACTGATATTGATGACTCGATCAAGGAACTCGTCGAGGACCTTTTAGAGACCGTTGATATGGATGGCCGCGCTGGCCTCGCCGCTAACCAAATTGGTGTGGGCGTGCGCGCTTTCAGCTGGAATATTGATGGCGAGATCGGTTACATCTTGAATCCGAAGATTGTGGAATTGTCCGAGGACGAATATCAAGATGGCGACGAAGGCTGTTTGTCGGTGCCCGGACTCTGGTTCCCAACGGAGCGCGCCTGGTACGCCAGGGCAGAGGGTATTGATCTTGATGGCAAGAAGGTTGTAGTCGAGGGCGAAGAACTAATGGGCCGTTGCATTCAGCACGAGTGCGACCACCTGGATGGGCATCTGTACTTGGATCGGTTGTCTAAGAAATACCGGCGGAAAGCGATGAAGGAACTTCGCGAGCAGGGGCTCTAAGAAGTTTTCGGGCCGGCACGCTGCTAACGGCGTGCCGGCTTGTTATTTCGTATAGGTGTGGTGTTCAATAGTTTTGCACACCGCCGAATGGATCACCCTGAGGTCGTAGGGGAAGACGTCCCTCAGTATTATGGAGGTCCAAAATGAATGGAACGTTCTCGCGCGGTGTACTTTTCGTGCATTCAGCCCCGCGTGCACTCTGCCCTCACGTGGAGTGGATTGTCTCCGACGTGTTGGGGACAAAAGTATCCATGGATTGGACAGAACAGCCCGCACAAGAGGGCACTTTCCGTGCTGAATTCAGCTGGGTGGGGAAGTCTGGCACCGGTGTCCAACTCGCGTCTGCTCTGCGCGGGTGGGAGCATTTGCGATACGAGGTGACTGAGGACGCTTCTGCTGGAGCAGATGGAGGTCGTTGGTCGCATACTCCGTCCCTCGGAATATTCCATGCACAAACTGACGTCGCCGGGAATGTTGTTGTACCCGAGAACAGGATTAGAGCGGCGCTGGAAGAGGCAGGGGGAGATGCTACTTTGCTCCAGGAGAAACTTGACGTCGCATTAGGCGTAGCGTGGGACGAAGAGCTGGAGCCATTCCGGTATGCAGGATCTGGAGCCCCCGTCCGCTGGTTGCATAGGGTGGGGTAATGGCACTAGATGCAGAGGCTTTAGCTAAACTCGCGGCACTACAGGACGAAGACTTCAGTGAATCCGGCGAGGGTGGTAGCGGGCGAACTACTTCTCACAGTGAAGAACTGCGAACCCAAGTTCGCCAGGCGTTGGCCGGGGAAGTGGGGCATGTTGTCGAAGAGGACGACACCTTAGAATCTCTTGGTCTTACTGACCTTCAGCTCTGGGCCGTTGTGGCGAGAGTAGAAGATGAAGGCTATGTAGCCATGGATAAAGATGTAGATAGCGCGAAGAGCGTTGCTGATCTGATCGGAGCTTTCGCCAGTAATCAAAAGTAGTTCGGCTCCTCAGTTTCCGACAGTTAGTAGCTATTCTTTGCAAAGGTTCGCGAAAGCACGAATTCCTATGGCTCTATCTTGATGGCAATACTGGCGTCTAGATTTTAACGTTTAAGAAGCGAGTCCAGCTTCGTACCGCGGCGCGAATACGCAGCCACTTAGGACACGGCATTTGGGCAAAAATTTGGGGGATGTTCCGCGGAACATCCCCCAAATTGTCTTTGCCGTTAGGCTACCGAGTCATCGGAATCGTCAACTCGATGCGAGGTCGCATTGACGTTCATCAGGTCATACTTTTCAATGGCCTGACGGATTAGGTCGCGTTCGATCATTCCGTCGTCAGCCATTGCCTGTAGGGCCCGAACTACGATCGATTCCGCGTCGATCAGGAAGTGCCTACGAGCGGCTGGGCGAGTGTCGGAGAAGCCGAAACCGTCTGCACCGAGGGTGTAGTACCTTCCGGGAATCCATTCGCGCAACAGATCCGGGAGCATGTGGTCGAAATCGGTGGACGCGACGAATGGGCCACCGGTATTTTCGAGCTTCTGTGTCACGTAGGGCTTGGTGTAGTGATCCGGATCCAGGTAGTTCTTCCGGTTAGCTTCCATGCCATCTCGGCGGAGTTCACCCCATGAGGTGACTGACCACACGTTGGCACCGATGCCCCAGTCGTTCAGCAGTAGTTCGCGAGCATGCCGGGCCCATGGCACGGCAACGCCAGAAGCCATCAGGTTGACGGTGGGACGATCTTCCGGTGCCTCATCCACCTTGTAAATGCCGCGGAGAATGCCTTCGACGTCCACGTTTTCCGGCTCGGCAGGCTGCACAATCGGCTCGTTGTACACGGTTAGGTAGTACATTACGTTTGGATCGCGGTCGCCGGGATCTCCGTACATACGCTGCAGGCCATCGCGGAAGATGTGCCCGATTTCGTAGGCGTAGGCGGGATCGTAGTGGACAAAGGCGGGGTTGGTTGCAGCAATGACGGGCGAATGACCGTCCATGTGCTGAGTTCCCTCGCCAGTTAGGGTGGTGCGACCGGCAGTAGCGCCAATCACAAATCCGCGTGCTAGCTGGTCGCCCGCTGCCCAGAACTGGTCGCCAGTACGCTGGAATCCGAACATCGAGTAGAAGATGTAGAACGGAATCATCGGAACGTTATGGGTTGCATACGATGTACCAACGACCTGCATTAGTGCAGCAGAACCGGCTTCGTTAATGCCGGTGTGCATTAGTCGACCCTGAGCGGATTCCTTGTATGACAGCATCAGGTCGTGATCTACCGCCGTGTAGTTCTGGCCGTGAACGTTGAAGATCTTTGCGGTCGGGAACATAGCGTCGAGGCCGAAGGTACGTGCTTCATCCGGAATAATCGGAACGAAGCGGTTACCGATGTTCTTGTCGCGCATGAGCTCTTTGAGGAGGCGTACCAGCGCCATGGTGGTAGCAACCTTCTGCTTCCCAGAGCCCTTGGTCATCATCTTGTAGGCTTTATCGCCGGGAAGCTCAAGGTGCGGATCTTCGTGGTGGCGCGAGGGTAGGTATCCGCCTAGGGCCTCGCGACGTTCGAGCATGTACCGAAGAGCTGGATCGTCCTTGTCAGGCATGTAGTACGGAGGCTTGTACGGATCCTTCTCTAGTTCCTCATCAGTGATCGGGATCTGTAGCCTGTCGCGCAGTGCCTTCTGATCCTCAAGGGTAAGCTTCTTCATCTGGTGAGTTGCGTTTCGCCCAGCAAAGTGTTCCCCGAGTGCATAGCCCTTAATCGTATGGGCCAAAATCACGGTAGGACGGCCCTTGTGCTTCAGAGCAGCATCGTAGGCGGCATATACCTTGCGGTAGTCGTGGCCACCGCGGCGAAGATCCCAAATCTGCTCGTCAGTCCAGTTCTTTACCAATTCCTTCGTACGTGGGTCGCGACCGAAGAAGTGCTCGCGCACGTAGGCGCCGTCATTGGCCTTAAGAGTCTGGTAATCACCGTCACGTACCTCGTCCATCAGGTGTACGAGCGCGTGGTCCTTGTCTGCTGCGAGCAATCCGTCCCAGCCACGGCCCCAGATTACCTTGATTACGTTCCAGCCGGCTCCCTTGAAGAAGGATTCCAGCTCCTGAATGATCTTGCCATTGCCGCGGACGGGGCCGTCTAGTCGCTGCAGGTTGCAGTTGACAACAAAGGTGAGGTTGTCGAGGTTCTGGGCGGCGGCGGTCTGGAGCATGCCCCTAGATTCCGGTTCGTCCATTTCACCGTCACCAAGGAACGCCCAGGTGTGCTGCTCAGAGGTGTCCTTGATGCCATTTAGGTGCAGGTACTTGTCGAACCAAGCTTGGTAGATTGCTTCTGCAGGTCCTAATCCCATGGACACGGTTGGGTACTCCCAAAGATCGGGACGTTGCCTTGGGTGGGGGTAGGACGGCAGTCCCGAGGGCGTGGAAACCTCCTGGCGGAAGCCGTCCATTTCTTCTTCACTGATGCGGCCTTCAAGGAATGCGCGCGCATAGATGCCGGGGGAGGCATGACCCTGGAAGAAGATGTGGTCGCCTCCGCCGGGATGGGACTTACCTCGGAAGAAATGGTTAAAGCCGACCTCATACAGGGTGGACACAGAAGCGTAGGACGAAATGTGGCCGCCGACGCCAATGCCTGGGCGCTGTGCCCTGGTCACCTGTACTGCCGCGTTCCAGCGAATCCAGCGACGGTATGCGCGTTCAGTGTTTTCGTCGCCTGGGAAGTAGGGTTCGTTCTGCGCTGGAATAGTGTTGATGTATGGGGTGGTGAAGGATGCGGGAACCGACACGTTCTTGCGGCGTGCTGCATTCAGCATTGCAAGCATGACATACCGCGTGCGGTTTGCACCCCGCTCCTCGATCAGATCATCTAGTGATTCAATCCACTCGCTTGTTTCTTCAGGATCGTTGTCAGGGATCTGTACTAACAAACCGTCAACAAGCGGGCTCGACTGGTTCTGTTCGGGCACGTCATCTCTTTCCTCTAAAAGGACACCCCGAGGAGGCGTCCTTGCCGGATAGGGGCACAAAAGTCCCTCGTTCACTTTGAATTGTGCCATAAGTCCCGGAAAAGTTCGGCCGGAAGGATGATATTCGTGTCCCAAGTGGGGGTGAGATGTCCCATTGGGGGGCGTGACAATGTAAAGTGAACACAGACACGTACCCGTTTTATTGTTTCAAGGAGAAAAAGGTGTCCCAGAAGTCGGCTGTAAAGCCGCTCGATTTCAAAGACGGTCAGATTGTCCAAGAGTTTCTTTGGGATCAAGATGTCGACGAGGCGCTGCGTGAAGCAGTTGCTGAGCAAACTGGCAATGAATTAGTAGATGAGGATTATGCGGACCTCGTCGATGGGGCCATTATTTGGTGGCGCGAGGACGACGGTGAAGTAGACGACTTGACCGATTGTTTGGTGGATGCCACTCAAAATTTTGCCGGACCTGGAGTAGTGTGGGTAATCACACCTAAGTCTGCTCTGCCGGGCCACGTATCTCCGTTTACCATTGAAAGCGCAGCTCAGGTGGCAGGTCTGCACGCTACCTCCTCAGTGGTGGTGGCTCCGGATTGGGCAGGAATTAGGGTTCAGACCCGCGATCGAGCATAAGTGGATTTTCCTTTTGAGGCCACAGTAAGTTATTGTTGTGGCTCCAGGGCCTATAGCTCAGTTGGCTAGAGCGCCACGTTTACACCGTGGATGTCGGGGGTTCGAGTCCCTCTGGGCCCACAGTAAGAATGAAGAGTCTCGGTGCAGCCGAGGCTCTTCATTTTTGTTTACATAGATTTCTGCCGTCGTATTTGGCAGGGCGTAGGCAGCTAGCAGTGGTCGAAGCGCGGACTCGTGCGTTAGTCGGAAGGCCGACGAACTAGGGTGAAACTATGACACTGACAGTAAACGTTCTTCCTCAGGTCCGCACTCTTCCGCGCTATCAGCCTGGGAAGAAGGCGCCGGGGCAAGACCCGGTGAAGCTTTCTTCCAACGAGAACCCATACTTGCCCGAACAGCTGGTGGTTCACGCTGGAAAAGAAGCGGTGGAATCGGTAAATCGATACCCGGATATGTTCTGTACTAGCCTCCGCGAGGTGATTGCAAAGCACCACGAAGTGTCTGCATCTCAGATTCTTTGCGGGACTGGACTTTCAGCTTTACTTGTTCATTGTCTAGCCGCTGTGGCAGGACCGGGAGACGAAGTAGTGTACCCGTGGCGCTCGTTTGAGTCCTATCCGATAGCCACCGCTACTGTGGGAGCTACGGCCGTGCCGGTTCCTTTGGTGGAGGGCAGGCACGATTTAGATGCAATGGCCGCGGCTCTCTCGGAGCGCACGAAAGCGGTTATAATCTGCAACCCGAATAATCCAACAGGTGCGGCTATAGCCTTACCGGAGCTAATGGATTTCATTGAAAGAATAGACCCCACTGTTCTGGTTCTAGTAGATGAGGCCTATATCGATTTTGCTGATGATTCCTATTCGAGCATCGTTGGCTCGCTTAAGAGATTCCCGAATGTGGTCGTTGGCAGAACTTTTTCAAAGGCGTATGCATTAGCCGGTGCTCGCGTTGGGTATTTGGTAGGTGACGAAGAGCTTCTAGGGGCTATCTCGGCGGTTGCTACACCATTTGGTGTATCAGCGCCCGCGCAGGCGCTTGCTGAGGCAGCTATGGCTAATCAGAAGGTAGTTGCCCAATCTGTAGAAAAGATCCGAGGCGAGAGGGACAGGATCTTGAAGGTGCTGGCCACATTCGGGGTATCGGGGCAGTCTCAGGCCAACTTCATTTGGTTACCTAAGGAAGTTCTTCGTGATGAGACTTTTACTGCTGCTGACCAATGTTTGGAGCGTGGGGTAGCGCTGCGTCCGTTCCCGGAGGGACTGCGGGTTTCTGTTGGCTTACCGGAAGAAAACGACCGTTTTCTGGCTCTGGTTGGCGATCTCCTAGTCTGACTGGGCTTCCAGGGAACGCATCGATACGAACTTTCTTGTATCGGGCTCGGAGAGTTGCATTAGGGCAATAGTCAGTAGGCCCACGTGCAGGACGATTACAGCAAAGTTTGCTTTCCAGGCCAGGAAGTAGCCTACTGAGAACATAACGAGCTGGGCCAAAATAACAGCCATCAGTAGAAGGCGGGCAAGGCCCGATCCGTTCATCATTCGCCAACAGAGCAGGAATTCGACGAGCAGTAGCACCACCATGACCCCTGCACCAGCTGTAGCCAGCATGGGGGCTGCCTCGTGAATTTCTGAGACAGGTAGTTTGTCTAGAATCTGATTTGCAACTGCAGCGTGCACATAGTGGTCCCAGTGCCACAGAGTCCAGGCAGAGGTAAGAATCCCTATCGCGGCTGAGGCAAGTACAGTCAGCACCCCTAAAAATGCTGATAGCGGCCGGGTCTTGGCGAGGTCTTTCGTGAGTCTGGACGCATCGCCGATGGAGTGCTTTCCATGGAGTTTGAAGGCCTCCATAAACGAGGAATCCGTGTCTGCTCCGGCTGCTTCCTGGGCCTTCATGTTTTCGAGAGTTTTTCGGGCGCGTTCCCGGTCTATGTCTTCGGCTTCGATTTCACGCAGATCCATAATGGGGAGGTTCCCGTCGGTTTTTATTTGGTCTCCGCCGCCATTTCTAGAATGGTAGCCGGTTGAGAAGTCTTCAAGTACATCAACCTGGGCGTTCGGATTAGCCTCCGTGACCGTATCTACGATGTGGTCGCGTTCGATGTCAGTGTCTTCGTCGATCTTGTGCGTCACCTGCAGGGTGAAGATAGATAGACCCACGGCTTTGTCGAATGTACCTCCGGCTAGCCAATCGACTTTTTTACCACCGGGCAGCAACCAGTCTTTCGGAGTCGCCCAGAAGCGCACGTGATGGCGGGCCTTCGGGTTGCCGTCTACCTCTTGCTGGTAGGCAAAATCTTGTTTTCGTTCGAACAGATGGAGGGGGGAAATGGGGGCTTCCGGGTAGGACTTGCGCGTCAGTGTTGATTGAACCATCTTCCAAGCCGAGGTGGCCGTGATCGGGTCAGCCAGAGTCCATCCGGCTTTTCGCATCGCGGCGTGAATCTGTTGAGCGGATCCGTGAGCCGCCAGGTTGATTGGGTCACCTAATAGGCCGTCAGAGGTTTTTGCCCGCCCAATAAAATAATTTGGCACGTAGATATCTGTGAGGATGGAGTGTAGCCGCGGCAGCGTTAGGTAGGAGGCGACGCCCCATATAAGGAGGGCGAGCAGAATGGCCCACCAACCTCGTGACCACACCTCTATCAGCAGAAATATGTTGAGCCACAGTCCGGCCAGGAAGGCAAGAATGAAGAAGACTTTATCGATCAAGCCTGCCTTGGTGTGCTTGAGTCGGAAATTGCGGACGCGTTGCTTACCTTTAGACACTCCTTGATCTTATCGCGCATTGTGCAAGGAAAAGAGGTGCTTAGCAGGTACTTCGCCTTGCTACAGAGTTGGATATTTGCGGTTCTAACGGGACAATTGAACTATGTCTGAAAAGCCCACTCTTCGCCGTTCTCTTTCGATCCGTGACCTTGTGGTTTATGGAATGCTTTTTATTGGCATTACCGCGCCTATGGGGACCTTCGGCGTTCTAGACGCCCGTTCTGATGGGGTTACTCCGCTAGTTTTTGCCGTGGCGGCACTTGGGATGGGGGCGACGGCGTATTCGTATGCGCGGATGTCGCATGTTGTTCCCAAGGCGGGCTCGGTTTATGCCTATGCGCAAGCTGGGCTAGGGAAGTTTCCGGCATTGGCATCCGGATGGATGCTTACGCTTGACTACTTATTTATTCCGGCAATGGCGGTCTTGTTCATGGGAATAGCATTCAATGCGTTATTCCCAGCAATTCCTACCTGGGGCTTTACAGTTTGCGCGGTTGTGGCCATCACCGTGATGAACCTGTTGGGGGTGCGCTTAGCTGCGAAGGTTGGAACGTGGGTGCTGGTGGTCGAAATAATCATGCTGGCAACCTTCGTGGCTTCCGCCATTTACGTCCTGTGCACTAGTGGAGCAGTGCGCAGCGTTGGCAGTCCTATTGCGGGTTTTGGTCGGTTTGATTGGTCTGGAATGTTTGGGGCCGCTACGGTGGCGGCCTTGGCGTTCTTGGGCTTTGATGCGATTGCCTCTTTTGCGGAAGAAACTACCGGAGATACTAAGGACGTCGGTAAGGCATTGGGGGTGTGTCTAATTGTTGCTGCTGCATTATTTATTCTGCAGACCTATTTGGCGTCTTTGCTTAGCCCCTACAGTCCTGAATTCCTAAGGAGCCATCCGGAGGTACAGGGGACTGCTTTCTACGACATGCTGGATAGGCAGATAGGAACATGGCTGCATCTGCCCATCACCCTTATGAGGGCGGTTGGTCCGATTTTCTCAGCATTTGTCGCCCAGGCTGCGGCGTCTCGTCTTCTTTACGCAATGGGACGTGGGGGAGACTTGCCTACATTTCTTGGCGAGGTAGAACAGAAGGAACGAGTGCCTAAGAATGCAACGTTGTTGTCTGCGGGCGTGACGTTGGTGGTTTCGACGCTTGCTGCTTTGTCGCCTTCAGGCTTGGAAACGCTTTCAACCATGGTTACAGTTGGTGCTCTGGTTGCCTTCCTGTTCCTTCACGCTTCTGTGATTGGTTACTATGCTTTTTCGAAGGGCGAGGGCGTTCGCGCAGCAGTGATACCGGTGCTGGGGATGGCAGTTGTTCTTGTTCTTTTGATCGATGCTTCGCACACTGCACTGTTGATCGCCGCCGGATGGGCAGTACTGGGCCTACTGGCGCGGGCTGGGCGCGGCCTATTTCACAAGAAGAGTTAGTGCGGTAGCCCGCGGCAGCTCTTCTAATCGGGCGTCGCGTATTTCTGGCAGGGTTCGGGATAGCTCTAAGACCTCGTCTATGGTCAGATCTTTGCCTTCTTCGAGGAGGGCAGTAGCAAGTAGTCCACGATATTTCTTTGCCATGTGTGAGATAACTTTTTCGCGGCCATCTCGCAGCGCGCGTACTCCCACGCTGAAGAGGTTGTGGTCTGGGCCTGGCCATACTTTTGCATATGCGGCAGATCTGCAGTCTATGACGGTCTGTGAGCCGATTTGTGCATTCATGAGGTTCGCCAAGTGGTCGCGCCAAAATGAACCTAGGCTACCTAGGGTTGGCAGCTTTGTGTTTATCGAGAGGCGGTAAGCGGGGATGGCACTGAAGAGGTCGACTATGCCGAACAGTGCCGATTGGACATAAAGACCCACCTGGCTCTGGGGGCCGACATTGGCTGCTGCCTGAGCAAGATTTCCGGCTTCATACAAGACACCGGAATAGACAGTATAGGCCGGACCCGTCGCTGCTGTTCTTAGTTTGGTATTAGCTCCGACCGCGCTGGCAGCGCGGGGACCAACCCCCAACACTTCCAGCGCGTCCGGGCGCGCACTGGTTTCTATTAGTTCTGCTAGAACCTGCTCCCTAGCAGCCCTCAACTCTCTATTGAAGGGAGAGATCCTATCTAGGTCGAAGTCGGCCCCAGTGGGGGAGCTTTTGCCTTCTGAGGAAGGGAGCAGAACGATCATGTTTTGATTCTAGCTACGCTTACCGTCCAGGTTGAGGTCTTCACCGCGAAGTAGTTTTCCTGAGGCGCCGCTACCGAAGCGCTCGAGGGCGAGTCGGCCCACTAGCTGCTGATTGGTGGTAGTGCGCGACGAACGACCATTGGAGAGGAACGAGATGAGCCAGTGCAGCAAAGTTCCCACTCGCGCCTTAAACCCGGCGATGTAGAGCAAGTGCAGGAAGCACCAGGAGAGCCACGCTGGGAATCCGTGGAACTTGACTTTCCCGATGGATGCTACGGCACTAAATTTTGCGATGGTAGCCATTGAACCTTTGTCCCAATACTCAAATGGGGTTGGTTCGCCACCGGAGAGCTTGGTGATTATAGCTTTGGCGACGTACCGACCGGACTGAATCGCACCTTGTGCCACTCCGGGAACGCCTTCGCGAGACATGAGGTCTCCGACCACATAAATATCTTCGAAACCAGGCACTTGTAGACGGTCGTTTACCTTTACGCGTCCTGCGCGGTCCAGTTCTACACCAGTCGCTTCTGCTAGTTTCTGGCCGAGTGGAGAGCCCTTGACGCCAGCTGCCCAAACTTTGCAGATGGATTCTATAACTTCGGTGTTGCCGTCTTTGTCTTTGATGGTTACCGAGTCTGCATCGACATCGGTAACCATTTGGTTCATACGTATTTCGACGCCAAGTTTCTCTAGCTCTTTACGGGTTACGCCTCCCAGTTTCTCTCCGAATGCGGGCAGCGGGGTGGGCGCGCCGTCCACTAGGACAACGCGCGCATTTTCCGGATTTACTTTCCGGAATTCGTTCTTGAGGGTCCTAGATGCGAGTTCGCGAATCTGGCCAGCCATCTCTACGCCGGTGGCACCAGCGCCAACGACTACGAAAGTAAGTAGTCTACGTCGCTTTACCGGATCTTCCTCCAGTTCAGCGCGTTCGAATGCTCCGAAGATTCGGGCGCGCAGCTCCAGTGCATCATCGATTGTTTTCATACCCGGAGCGAACTTAGCAAATTGGTCGTTGCCGAAGTATGACTGACCAGCACCAGTTGCTACAACTAAATAGTCATAGTCGGTGTGGTAACGGTTTGAGTGGTTTCGCCAAATTACGGTTTTTGATTTCGCGTCGATGTCTTCGACTAATCCGAGCAATACGCGCACATTCTTTTGGCGCCGCAGAATCTCGCGAGTTGAAGGGGCAATGTGCCCAGGGGACAAGATGCCGGTTGCAACCTGGTAAAGCAGAGGTTGAAATAGGTGATGGCTGGTCTTGTCGATCAGTGTGATAGCTACGTCTTCTTTAGCGAGGGCTTTCGCCGCGAATAGGCCTCCGAATCCGGAACCGACAATGACAACGTGAGCTTTTGCCACGGGAACTCCTTTTATGGACTTATCAACATGCTACTTTTGGGCTGTAAGCACTCGCAGCGGTTTGATTGTGCCAGCTCGAGTAGGATTAATGCAAGGTGTAAGTATGTATATTTCTCGACCGGAACTAGCTATTGACCTGCAAGGCCACCGCGGTTGCGTGCAAGATGTAATTAAGGTAATGGAATTCCTATATCCATATAAACTCAAAGAAGAGTGGGACAAGGTGGGCCTTATCCTGGGGGATCCGGACTGGCCGGTCCGAAAAATTCTACTTGCAGTCGATCCTGTGCCGATAGTTGTCAAAGAGGCGATCGATCTCGAGGTGGATATGGTGATCACCCACCATCCGCTGTACTTGCGCGGCACGTCTTTCCTAGCAACGACAGATTATAAAGGTAAGGCTGTAACTGATCTACTAATGAATAGAATAGCGTTGGCTAACGCCCACACTAATGCTGATTCTGCGTCGCGGGGCGTGGCGTATGCGCTCGCCGCGGCTTTTGGCTTGAGGGAGACGAGGCCGCTCGCGCCTTCGAAGGATGATCCCACTCTTGGGCTTGGCCGAGTTGGCAGGTTGCCTGAGCCGGTAGAGCTTGCCCAGCTCGCGCGCGAAGCTGCACGGGTGTTGCCGGTGGGCAGCTCCGGAATCCTAATGTCCGGTGATCCGGCTACAAGAATCGAAACCTTTGCTGTCTCAGGGGGCGCGGGCGACTCCCTACTTGAAGCGGCAGCGCGCTCTGGCGCGCAGGCTTATCTGACAGCGGATTTGCGGCACCATCCAAGCTCCGAACATATTGAGGACGGCGGCTGTGCTTTACTTTGCGGATCGCATTACGCGACTGAATTTCCATGGCTGCCAATAGCTGCGAAGGACATTTCCGGTGAACTCGCAAAGGTAGGACTTGGTATACAGGTATATGTATCCCGTACCATTACAGATCCATGGGTCGAGTATTTTCCAGCAGAATAGAGGGGAACAATGAAGGTAGCGGCATCGGAGCAGATTAAGCTTGTAGACGTTCAAGAAATAGATCAGAAGCTCGCGAAATTGCGGCATCAGAAGAAAACTCTCCCGGAGCTGGAACAGATTCAGAAGTTGAGGGAGGAGCGGCGATCCCTGGTAGAGGCGCAAGTATCTGTAAAGACGCGTACGCATGATGCACAACGGCGCCAACGTGATGCTGAAGTAGACGTAGAGAAGGTAGTCTCCAGGCAGAATTTGCAGCAATCTCGCCTAGATTCAGGCGAGGCATCGCATAAGGAATTGTCCTCATTGCAGGGGGAGCTAAATCAGCTCGCGAGAAGGCGCGCAGAGTTGGAAGCCATCGCTCTCGAGGCCATGGAGCAGGCCGAACAGTTGCAACAGCAGGTGGATAATTCTACCGCCAAGATTACCCAGCTAGATGAACGGATTCAGGAATTTGAGCAGAAGGTCGGCGAATCTGGCCTCGACCTGGACGAGCAGATTGGCAATCTAGAGGACAAGCGCGAGGAACTGATCAGCAACATTGATCCTGATTTGGTTGCCGAATATGAACGGATTCGTGAACGCACCGGTGGTGTTGGAATAGTTTGTGTTCGGGGCCGCAATGTGGTTGATTCTCATATCGATTTCGCGCCGGCAGAGTGGGAAGAAATTCGTTCAGCTTCTCCGGACGAGCTGATCTATTCCGAGGAGTACGAATACCTTATTGTCAGGTTGCCGCAGCTCTGACTTTGCCAGGGGCTTGCATGCGCGTAAACTGTGTGGACGAGCCGGCCGGACGGTCGCGGCGTGAGTCGAGGAAAGTCCGGGCTCCACAGGACAGGGTGGTGGCTAACGGCCACCCGGGGTAACCCGCGGGCTAGTGCCACAGAAAAAATACCGCCTATAGACAACGTCTAGTAGGTAAGGGTGAAAAGGCGAGGTAAGAGCTCACCGCGCGGCAGGTGACTGAAGCGGCATGGTAAACCCCACCCGGAGCAAGACCAAGTAGCAAGGAAGGTGGTCCGCTTACCCTTGCAGGTAGGTTGCTAGATCCTGTCGGCAACGACAGGGGTAGATGGATGGCCGTCGCCTCTCAATGAGGTACAGAACCCGGCTTATAGGCCGGCTCAAAAATATGGGTTGTGGGGAACCTGCAGGTTCCCCACAACCCATATTTTTATTTGTCTTTTGCAGCTAGGATCGCTGCGCCGACTATTCCAGCAGTATTACGTAGCTCGGCCGGTTTTATGGGAGTCTTCAAATCCAGTTTCGGAAGGAACTTCTCGTGATGTCGTGATACTCCGCCGCCCACAACGAAAAGGTCAGGGGTGAAGAGCATCTGCAAAGTGGAGTAGTACTTCTGTAACCGTTTTGCCCATTTATCCCAAGAAAGCTTTTTCTTTTCGCGTACTGAGGCAGCAGCCTTTTGCTCAGCATCATGACCATCAATTTCGATATGCCCGAGCTCGGTGTTCGGCACTAGCACTCCGTCTACTACTAGGGCAGAACCGATGCCGGTGCCTAGAGTGGTCACAATTACAACACCATGATTATCTTTTGCGGCACCGTATGCGACCTCGGCGTAGCCAGCGGCATCCGCATCATTTACTGATCTCACCTTATAGCCGGTGTACTTCTCGATTGCGTCGCAGACATTTACACCTACCCACGACTGGTCAAGATTTGCCATAAACATGACCGTGCCGTGGCGCTGTGGTGCCGGTAAGGCAACCCCAATCGGGGTGCCCTCCGGTACTTCGCACTTGCGAATTAGCTCGCCTATTACTTCCGCTACTGCTTTTGGCGTCGCGGGAATCGGAGTCTTAATCTTCTGGCGTTCCTGGGCTAACTCGCCGGTTTCTAGGTCTACCAAAGCTCCTTTGATGCCGGAACCGCCTACGTCAACTCCGAATGCAAGCGCCATTGATTGCCCTTTCTAGTTCTGCGTCGGCAAGGTCAGGATCTCGGCCCCGTCCTCAGTCACAACGATCGTGTGCTCAAACTGTGCGGTGCGGGAACGATCAGCTGTAACAACTGTCCAGTCGTCGTCCCATTGTTTCCAATCAATACTACCCAAAGTGAGCATGGGTTCGATGGTGAACACCATCCCTACTTCCATCACTTCGTTAGCGCCCGGCGAAGCATCGTAGTGGGGGACGATTAGTCCTGAATGGAATGCTTCCCCAACTCCGTGGCCGGTATAGTCGCGAACTACTCCGTAATCGAAGCGCTTAGCGTAAGACTCAATTACCCTTCCAATGACGTTGATTTCGCGTCCCGGCTTTACGGCCTTTATGCCGCGCATCATTGCTTTTTCTGTGCGCTCGATTAGTAGCCTAGACTCCTCGTCTACATTACCTACCTCGACCATTGCACAGGTATCGCCGTGGACTCCGTTCTTGTAGGCGGTGACATCGAGGTTCACGATGTCGCCATCTTCGAGTGGGCGATCATCCGGAATGCCGTGGCAAATTACCTCATTTACTGAAGTGCAAATAGATTTGGGGAATCCCATGTAACCCAGGCAGGACGGGTAGGCATCGTGGTCGATAATGTATTGGTGGGCTATTTTATCTAGCTCATCTGTAGTAACACCGGGGGCAACGGCCTTGGCTGCTTCGGCGAGCGCATCGGCAGCGATGCGTCCTGCAATTCGAATCTTCTCTACGGTCTCTGGATCCTTGGTGTCAGAGGCAGTTACGACCTCTGGGCCATCATGGAACATGTACTCAGGGCGTTCAATGTGTCCGGGTACTGCGAGCCTCGGAGAAAGCTGGCCCGCCTTGGTGTTTCCTAAGGGTGCACGGTTAGCAAGATTATTCATGCTCCCATTCTAAAGCCCCATAGGGGCGGACTGAATTCATAAGCAGGCCCCTGTCGCGGTAACCTTGGTGTGCAAAGGAACTTGGTGGAGGAAAAGTTTTTATGACTAGCCAGCTCACCCCATTAGATGGGCCAGGTATTGAGGCTGCGGTTAAGGAAGCACTGGAAGCTTTCGCAGCAGCTACTGATCTAGAAGAATTGAAGGCTCTGAAGGCGCAACATATTGGCGATGGTTCTCCAATCGCGTCGGCCAATCGCATGATGCGAGAGGTGCCGAAGGAGCAAAAGGCCGAGGCGGGAAAGCGCATGGGTGCAGCCCGTGGCGCCGTGCAAAGTGCATTTGCTAAGAGGAATGAAGAACTTGCGCGGGAGGCTGAAGAGCGTGCACTCGCACAGGAAGTAGTGGATGTTACGGTGCCTACCGACCGTTCACTAACGGGAGCCCGTCACCCACTAGAAACGCTCATGGAACAAATATCCGACTTCTTCGTCTCGATGGGGTGGGATATTGCAGATGGTCCTGAAATTGAGCACGAATGGTTCAATTTTGACGCGCTCAACTTCGATATTGATCATCCGGCCCGGCAGATGCAGGATACTTTTTACGTCGATGGGACCTCTATTGGCGGACAATCTGTGCGCGAGGGAAACCTAGTCATGCGTACTCATACTTCCCCGGTGCAAGCTCGAGTGCTTCTCGATAAAGAGCCGCCCGTTTACGTTGCCTGCCCAGGCAAGGTCTTCCGATCCGATGAGCTGGATGCTACTCACACGCCAGTGTTCCACCAGGTTGAAGGTTTGGCAGTTGACAAGGGCATCACTATGGCTCATCTGAAGGGGACGTTGGACCACTTTGCCAAGACGATGTTCGGCCCGGAGGCAAAGACTCGGTTGCGTCCCTCATACTTCCCATTTACCGAGCCAAGTGCCGAAATGGACCTGTGGTTCCCGCAGAAGAAGGGGGGCGCCGGCTGGATCGAGTGGGGCGGTTGTGGCATGGTCAATCCCAATGTCTTACGCGCCTGCGGTATCGATCCCGACGTCTATACGGGATTCGCATTCGGCATGGGAATTGAGCGTACATTGATGCTGCAGCATGGAATTGCTGACATGCATGACATTGTCGAGGGCGACGTCCGTTTCTCGAGTCAATTTGGTACTACCGGAAGGGGCAATTGATGCCGTACGTAACTTTGGATTGGCTTGGCGAGCACACCAAGATCGCCGAAGGAACAGATGCAGCTCAACTTGCAGCTGATCTGGTGAAGGTGGGTATCGAAGAAGAAGAGATCCATGCCTCGCAGGTGCAGGGTCCGCTGGTAGTGGGCAAGGTGCTGACTCAGGAGCCAAAGGAACAGAAGAACGGCAAGGTTATCAACTACTGCCGTGTAGACGTCGGGGTACACAACGACGCTCCCGGTGAGGGCAAAGAACCGTCGGATCTGCCTTCGCGGGGGATCATCTGCGGCGCGCATAACTTTGGTCCGGGTGACCTGGTTGCTGTTGTGTTGCCTGGAGCGGTCCTTCCGGGTCCATTTTCTATTAGCTCTAGGAAGACTTACGGACACATCTCTGACGGCATGATCTGCTCTGAGCGCGAGCTGGGGCTTTCGAATGAACATAATGGCATTCTGGTGCTTACAGAACGCTATTCTCCGGAGCAGATACCTGAGCCAGGCGAGTCGTTAATGGATCTGTTTGGCTTCGGCGAAGAGATCTTGGAAGTGAACGTCACCCCTGATAGGGGCTATTGTTTCTCGATGCGTGGTCTTGCCAGGGAATACTCTCATTCCACAGGGCAGCCGTTTGAGGACCCAGGTATTGCTCCCGTGCCGGAGGCTGATGGTAAGGGATTCAGCGTAAAGATCTCGGACCAGAACCCCATTCGCGGGAACATTGGTTGCGATCGTTTCGTAACGCGCGTGGTGCGTGGCGTCGATCCGCAGGCAAAGACTCCTGAGTGGATGGTTCATCGTCTAGAGGTAGCTGGGATGCGCTCGCTTTCTTTGCCCGTAGACGTCACTAACTACGTGATGATGGATCTTGGACAGCCAATGCACGCATACGATCTGTCTAAGGTAGACGAGGCTTTGCACGTGCGTCGCGCTAAGGCAGGCGAGAGCCTAACTACTCTTGACGAGGTAAAGCGCGAATTGGATCCCGAAGACCTACTTATCTGTGACGGTGCGCAGGGAAACCGAGTGCTTGCCATTGCAGGTGTGATGGGTGGTGCGGATACCGAGGTCGAGGAGGGCACCACCGATGTGTTGCTCGAAGCAGCCCACTTTGACGCAGTGTCTATTGCGCGCTCCTCGCGGCGGCACAAGCTACCTACCGAAGCCGCAAAACGCTTCGAGCGCGGGGTGGACCCACAGCTGCAGGCGGTAGCCGCTCAGCGCGCGGTTGATCTGTTGGTCGAGTACGGTCACGGAGAAGCAGACAGTCATATTACTGATCTGAACAACGTTCCTGAGCCGACCCCGATTGCTATGGGCCAGTCGTATCCTTCCAGGCTCACGGGCGTCGATTACGGTGTTGGCCGAATAACTGAGCTGCTCGAGATGATTGGTGCGCAGGTAGATCAGGATGGGGACCAGCTTCGTGTTACTGCGCCGTCGTGGCGTCCCGATCTTACCGGGCCGGCGGATTTGGTAGAAGAGATCGCTCGTTTGGATGGCTACGACAAGATTGAGTCGATTGTGCCGCATGCTCCGGCAGGAACTGGCCTTTCTTTCTCTCAGGCTGTCCGTCGCGATGTGCAAAACGGTCTCGCTGCTTCTGGTCTTACCCAGGTGCTGTCGTACCCGTTCGTAGGGGATGCTTTTGATAGGCAGCGCCTAGAGGAGCAGGATTCGCGCAGGGATGCGGTGAAGCTTGCTAACCCGCTGGCCGCTGATCATCCTTATCTGCGTACTTCAATTCTCGATTCGCTCCTGCCTGTGGCGGAACTGAATATCGCCCGTGGCACTGAATCTCTAGCAATCTTCGAGGTAGGAAAGGTCTACTTCGCTAAGGGAACTGTGCCTGCGTCACTGCCAAGGGCAGATAAAAGGCCGGATGAGCAAACCATTGCCGCCCTACACAAGGGGGTACCGAGCCAGCCGCAGCACGTCGGGATAATTCTTGCCGGTCAGGCAGGGCCAACCGGTGTTCTCGGGAGCGTCCGTAATTTTGACTGGGCAGATGGAATTGAGCTGGCGCGCAGTATTTGCCGCATTGCCGGGGTGCAAATGGACGTTGAGGCACTCGCCGAATTGCCCGAACCGTTCCATCCAGGCCGAGTCGCACGGCTGAGTGTAGAAGGTAAGGAAATTGGTCGAGCAGGTGAATTGCACCCGCAGGTAGTGACTGAGTATCACTTGCCTGCCCGCGCAGTTGCTTGTGAGCTAGACCTGTCGGCTGTTTTGCAGAAGGCTTCGCAAGAGCCTAAGCAGGTTAAAGCTGTCTCTACCTTCCCGCCTTCGAAGGAAGATATTGCGCTCGTAGTGGATGAATCTCTTCCTGCCGAGGACGTAGCACAGCTCATTCGTACTTTGCTTGGTGATGTTTGTGAAGAAGTACGCCTCTTCGATATTTACCGTGGTGCGAACATTGGGGAAGGGAAGAAGTCGCTTGCCTTCTCGATGAAGATGCGCGCTGCGGATCGCACGCTGACAGCGGAAGAAACAGCTTCTTTGCGTAAGCGAATAGTGAAGAAGGCTGGCAAGAAGTTTGGAGCTGAGCTTCGTAGCTAGTTTGCTTAGGTAAGAGGACCCAAGAGCAAGATTCCGCGCCCCGGCTGGGGGCGCGGAATTTCATTTATTGGGACTTTTTATTACGCAATATCGAAACTTTGGAGCGATACTTAACGCATGAAGACGTTAGTAGCAGTTGCGACAAAACATGGTTCCACAGGTGAAATCGGTGACGTCATCGTCGATGAGCTGCGAAACGCAGGTCACGAGGCAAAACGGGTTGATCCAGGTAAAGTCCGCGACCTATCCGGCATTGACGCCGTAGTCTTGGGTAGTGCGGTATACATGACTCAGTGGCTCGAAGGGGCAGGTGATTTTGCAAAGAAGTTCGGTGAAGAGCTTCGCACATTGCCTATGTGGGCATTCTCGGTCGGTCTTTCGGGGGTTCCTAAGGGCAATGTCCAAGATCCCTCCAGGGTAGGGCCAGTTCTTCTGTCTATGGAACCGATCGATTATGTCACCTTCAAGGGCAAGTTGGATCCCACTGTGCTGAATTTGCGTGAACGTACCGTTGCCCGTCTTGGCGGTGCTTTAGAGGGCGATTTCCGCGAGTGGGAACGCATCCGCAAGTGGGCTCAGCAGGTGGCTTCTAAGCTTGATGAGCTCGAAGCCAAGAAGAATTAGCAGTTAGTAATACTCGAAGGTGGGCGGCTTTGGCCGTCCACCTTGGTTTAACCTCATTGTCATGATTATGCGTAATAATGTATAGTTATGCGCACAGTCTTTCTGAAGGAGATACGCGAATGGGACAGGTTAGGCCAGGAACTAAAGCTGCGCGTAGGGCAGCGATTGCCGAGATCTTTGCATCGGAAACTATTGGATCTCAATCTGAGCTCCGTGATGCTCTAGGGGCCCGTGGAATCACTACTACTCAGGCAACCTTGTCTCGAGACCTGGTCGAGATGCATGCGACAAAGGTTCGTAACGAATCGGGGGACTATGTTTACGGTCTCTCGACTACCCGGGTTGTGCCTGGAGAGGTATCTACAGAATCGGGTGAAGTGAGGCTCCGACGATGGAGCCAAGACCTAGTGGTGGCAGCTACGGCCGTGGCCCATCAGGTGGTTCTTAGGACGCCTGCTGGTGCTGCCCAGCTGCTTGCTTCTGCCATCGATGGGGCGATGCTTGAAGGCGTGGTGGGCTGTGTTGCGGGCGATGACACCGTCCTCATCATCTGTGTCGATCCGGAGCAAGCCGAAGAAGTGACCCAATATCTAATGAATTTCGCAGAGTCGCGTGGAACTGAAAATTGAGGGGGAGTATGAGATGTCAAAGAAAAGGATTGTATTAGCCTATTCCGGTGGCCTAGATACCTCGGTAGCGATCGGCTGGATTGGTGAACAAACTGGAGCCGAGGTTATTGCCGTTGCAGTCGATGTCGGCCAGGGCGGGGAAGACCTCGAGGTAATCAGACAGAGGGCGTTGGATTGCGGAGCGGTGGAAGCTTACGTCGCTGATGCTAAAGAAGAATTTGCTTCCGAATACTGCATGCCTGCTCTGCAGGCAAACGCGTTGTACCAAGATAAATATCCGCTGGTGTCGGCCATTTCTAGGCCGCTAATTGTGAAGCATCTTGTTCGTGCAGCTAGGCAGTTTGGCGCTGACACGATGGCGCATGGGTGCACCGGCAAGGGAAATGACCAGGTTAGGTTTGAGGTCTCCTTTACCTCTATGGCTCCCGATCTCAGTTGTATCTCTCCGGTGCGGGATCTAGCACTGACGCGGGACGTGGCGATTGAATATGGCCAGGAGCACCAGCTGCCCATTGAAACAACGAAACACAATCCGTTCTCAATCGATCAAAACGTGTGGGGCAGGGCTGTAGAGACAGGATTTTTGGAGGATCTGTGGAACGCGCCCACTAAAGATGTTTATACCTACACGGATGATCCCACTTACCCGCCGCTTCCCGACGAGTTAGTCATCTCATTCGAGAAGGGAATTCCCGTTGCTATTGACGGAAATCTAATGAATCCGCTTCAGATTATTCAGGAATTGAATACCAGGGCGGGAGCCCAGGGGATAGGTCGAATCGATATTGTCGAGGACCGCCTGGTGGGCATCAAGTCCAGAGAGATTTACGAGGCTCCCGGTGCGATCGCGCTGATCGAAGCTCACAGAGAACTAGAGAATGTCACCATCGAGCGCGAGCAGGCGCGATTCAAGAGACAGGTGGATCGGCGCTGGGCAGAGCTGGTCTATGACGCCCAGTGGTTTAGTCCGTTAAAGAAATCTTTGGATGCTTTTATCAAAGACACGCAAACCTATGTGACTGGGGATATTCGCCTACAACTACATGGGGGTAGGGCTACTGTGACTGGGCGTCGTTCGGAGTCTTCGCTCTACGATTTCAATCTGGCAACTTACGAGACTGGGGATACGTTTGACCAGTCCTATGCTAAGGGGTTCATTGAAATCTACGGGTTGCCGGCGAAGCTAGCTGCGGCTCGTGACGTGAAGTTTGGGCACGGCGTGGATTTCGGTATAGGCAATTTGTAGGGTGCATCGATGCAAGAAAAGAAGATAAGTCTATGGGGAGGTAGATTTTCGGGTCAGCCTTCTGAGGCACTGGACGCATTGTCTCGATCTACGCATTTTGACTGGCGGTTGGCACCTTACGACATTGCTGGCTCACTTGCGCATGCGAGGGAACTACACCGAGTAGGACTCTTGACTGACTTAGAACACTCCCAGATGGAAGAAGCTCTTTTGACATTGCGAGAGCGGGTTCTAGCTGGCACCTTTGTTCCGCTGGCGTCGGACGAGGACGTGCATACCGCCCTCGAGAGGGGGCTCCTTGAGATTGCGGGCGATGAGCTCGGTGGGAAACTGCGTGCTGGTAGATCCAGAAATGACCAGATTGCTACTCTGATCCGAATGTATCTGCGTGAGCAGGCAACACATCTTCACGGACGGGTGCTGGATCTCGTGGACTCGCTAATTGAGCAGGCCGAGCGTGTTGGGGACGCGATTATGCCGGGGCGCACTCACATGCAACATGCTCAACCCGTATTGGTAGCCCACCAATTGCTAGCCCATGTCTGGCCGTTGCTGCGTGATCTGGGCCGATTCCGAGACTGGGATAGCCGAGCGCAATATTCTCCGTACGGGGGAGGGGCGCTTGCAGGCAATACCTTGGGACTGGATGCTTCGAATATTGCAGATGAACTCGGGTTTGCTGCTCCTTGCAAGAATTCCATAGACGGTACAGCTAGCCGCGATGTCGTCTCGGAGTTCTCTTTTATCTGCGCGCAGATAGGTATTGATCTATCACGCCTGGCAGAAGAGATAATTACTTGGAATACCGTGGAGTTCGGATATGTCACGCTTGCTGACTCGTTCTCTACTGGATCCTCGATTATGCCGCAGAAGAAGAATCCTGACGTAGCTGAGCTTGCTCGCGGGAAGGCAGGCAGACTTATTGGGGATTTGCAGACCTTGCTGGTTGTATTGAAAGGAATTCCCCTGGCTTACGACCGGGATCTGCAAGAGGACAAAGAACCGGTATTCGACCAGATAGACACGTTGGATGTCCTGTTGCCAGCTATGGCTGGAATGGTTAGGACGATGACTCTTCATACTGATCGAATGGGCTACCTGGCTCCGCGGGGTTTTTCGCTGGCGACAGATGTCGCTGAATGGCTGGTGCGCCAAGGTATGGCCTTTAGGAACGCGCATTCCATTTCGGGGCGATGCGTTGCACTTGCTGATGCAACCGGCCGTGAGCTGTGGGAGCTGACGGATAAGGAATTCCAGACTATTTCTCCTGCTTTGACACCCGAGCTAAGGGCTGTACTCAGCGCGAAAGGCTCGGTGACCTCTCGTAATGGGGTGGGTGGTACAGCACCTTGTCGAGTTGCAGAACAGTTGCTTGAGGCAAAGCAACTGGCAAAGTGTTTTCGGGCCGAATAGCGAATATCTTTGCTGTGGAGTTGGCATTTAGCTACTTCTATGCGAGAAACTACTAAGAGAATAAGAAACCATTTTCTGGAAGGAATGACAGTGACGGATATTATCGACGAGCTGCAATGGCGTGGTCTCATCGCCCAGCACACGGATTTAGAAGAACTGCGCAAGACCCTGGCGCAGGGACCTGTCACTTTCTATTGTGGTTTCGATCCTACTGCTGCATCGCTCCACCACGGGCATCTGGTGCAGGTGCTTATGATGCGTCATTTGCAAAATGCCGGGCATAAGCCGATTGCACTTGTCGGGGGAGCGACCGGACTCATTGGCGATCCTAGAATGAAGGGCGAGCGTACTCTCCAGTCACGCGAGGTCGTGGAAGGTTGGGTAGAGCGGTTGCGCGGTCAGATCGCTCACTTCCTGTCTTTCGAGGGCGACAATGCGGCAGTCATGGTGAATAACCTTGATTGGACCAGTGAGCTCTCGGCGATCGATCTGCTAAGAGACCTGGGGAAGAATTTCCGCATGGGGGCCATGCTCTCGAAGGATGCGGTAGCGAGGCGCTTAAAGTCCGAAGAAGGTATTTCCTACACGGAGTTCTCCTACCAGATTTTGCAGGCGAATGACTTCTTGCAGCTGTTTGAGCGCTACGGCTGCACCCTGGAGACTGGTGGCAACGACCAGTGGGGTAATTTGGTCGGTGGCATGGACCTGATCCGTAAGGTGAAGGGCGAATCCGTACACGTTATGACTACGCCGCTCATTACTAAGGCGGATGGAACGAAGTTTGGCAAATCTGAGGGCGGGGCTATTTGGCTAGATCCCGAAATGATGTCACCCTACGCCTTCTATCAGTTCTGGCTTACTGCCGAGGACGCAGACGTAATTCGTTTCTTGAAGGTGTTTACATTCAAGTCTCGCGAGGAAATTGAAGAGCTAGAGAAGCTGACTGCGGAGAAGCCTCAATTGCGGGCGGCCCAAAAGGAGCTTGCAGAATCCGTAACCCGACTTGTCCATGGCGATGAAGTAACGGATCAGGTTCTTGCTGCTACTGAAGCTCTGTGGGGTAAGGGCGATCTGGCATCGATCGATGCGTCGACTCTAGCTTCGGCTACAGAGTCCCTTCCGGCAACTGAACTTGAAGTAGGCACCTCCACAATTGTCGATCTTCTAGTTGGTACAGGATTAGAGAAGGGGAAGGGAGCCGCCCGGAGGACGATCAAGTCCGGTGGCGCTTACCTGAATAATCAGAAGGTAGAGGACGTCGATTATGTGATCGCCGAAACAGATCTGCTATCTGGCGGAAAGGTGCTAGTGCGCAAGGGGAAGCGAAATCTGGCTGTAGCGACGGCAGAATAGAGTATTACCCCAGTTCAGGCGCGGTGTGTTCAGGCTCACCGTGCCTGAATTTTGTATTCTGGGGTAGTAGCTGCTTATAGTATTACCCGTTGCGGTTCGCCGCGACGGACAAGGGAATAAATCTTCTGCGAGAATCTACTTGACAAGCTTCAGGGAATTCTTCTAGGATAGATGCCCGTGCTGCGGAACTGCAGCGTCCCAACTTCTAATTCTAGAGGTTCGTGGTGTGGTTGTTTTTGTTCTCGATAGTGTGTTTTTGTTTTTGCTCTTTTTGTGTGTGGGCTTTGCGCAACTGTTTTGGTTGTGTTTGGTCTTTTTTGTTTTTTTGGTTGGGATTGCCCTTTTTTGGGGTGTTTTCTGAATGTTTTTGTTTGGAGAGTTTGATCCTGGCTCAGGACGAACGCTGACGGCGTGCTTAACACATGCAAGTCGAACGGGATCCATTAGCGCTTTTGTGTTTTTGGTGAGAGTGGCGAACGGGTGAGTAACACGTGAGTAACCTGCCCTTTTCTTTGGGATAAGCCTGGGAAACTGGGTCTAATACTGGATGTTCCGGCTTCCTCGCATGGGGTTGTTGGGAAAGGTTTTTTCTGGATTGGGATGGGCTCGCGGCTTAT